>JAZNPQ010000126.1:0-5508 GCA_045589735.1 Eubacteriales bacterium
TACTTCCCGAAATTGAGATAATCAAGCTGGGTGCAGCCGATATCATCACAGCAAGCCTTATCGCTGAGAACGACCCGGATCTGACTCCCACTCTTCTCGGCTGATAGACTCTGATCGAATATAATCTACGGATTAAATCGCCCCCCTCGCGAAAAATCGCGAGAGGGGCTCTTTACGTCTGACGCAAATTTTGATTTGTCGGTCTTTGAATCTATTTCTCAATAAAAACAGCGTGATACTCAAAGCATCACGCTGTTTAATTAATTGTTTGTTTTCGATCGCCTTACTGATTTTTACTCAACGGTAACCGATTTTGCCAGATTTCTCGGCTTATCAACGTCAAGCCCGCGAAGAGCGGATGCGTGATATGCGAAAAGCTGAAGAACCGACGCTGCGGGGAACAGCTCAAAGATCTGCTCCGTGTCCGGAATTCTTATAATATCGTCGTAAGGTATCGTAAAGCTGTCCGCAATGCTTTCAGTCGCAATAACAAGCGTATGCGCGCCTCTCGAACGAACCTCGCGGATTCCCGAAATAGTCTTTTCGGCAAGCTCCGACTCTGTAAGAAGAGCAACCACCGGCATACCGTCTGTGATAAGCGAGATAGTACCGTGCTTAAGCTCGCCTGCGGCATAGGCTTCACTGTGAATATAGGATATCTCCTTGAGCTTGAGCGAGCCTTCTGTGCAGACATCGCAGTCGATTCCGCGTCCGATATAGAAGAGATGCTCGCCGCCTATATATTTCTTGGCGATATCTCTTATCTCGTCGCTTCTGTCGAGTATTTTTGATACCGCAGACGGTATTTCGTCCGCAAAGAGACTCGACAGACGCTTAGCCTCGTCCTCATCGAGTCTACCTTCTCTAAGAGCAAGGTTTATTGCCAAAAGAGACATAAGCGCACACTGTACCGAGTATGCCTTCGTGCTTGCAACGGCTATTTCGGGACCTGCCATTGTGTAAATGACATTGTCGGCTTCACGCGCTATAGACGAACCGATAACGTTGACTATTGCGAGTGTTGCGATGCCCTTAGCCTTTGCCTGACGGAGAGCCGCGATAGTATCGGCGGTCTCACCCGATTGAGACAGAAGGATAACAAGGTCGTTTTCACGAAGTATAGGATTCCTGTAACGAAATTCCGATGCTATCTCAACGTTTACGGGTATTCTTGCAAGCCGCTCGATCAAAGTTTTTCCCACAAGACCTGCGTGCATTGCCGTTCCGCAAGCTACGATATGGATAGAATCTATCTTACTCGGCAGCATTTCGAATATCGGCAGACCGTTTTCGTCAAGTCTCGGTGTGACAGTCTTTCTGATAGCCTCGGGCTCTTCGAAGATCTCCTTCAGCATAAAGTGGGGATATCCCGACTTTTGAGCCTGACCCACGTCCCAATCAACCGTTTCAAGAGGCTGGTCGATTTTGGTTCTTTTTTTGTCGTAGAACTCAACAGCCTTACCGTTTATAACAGCAACTACGTTTTCGTCAAGTCTGTAGTAGGTGTTAGTATGGGGGAGTATAGCAGGGATATCTGACGCTATAAGACCGCCGCTGTCTGACATTGCAACGATAAGCGGGTTGTCCTTACGCATAGCGTAGATGGTGTCGGGACGGTCTCTGAAGATAACGCCGAAAGCAAATGAGCCGCGTATATCAGCGGTTGTGGCAAAGAGCGCTTCAATAGGATCTCCGATCTTAGAATAGTAGAGATCGAGAAGCTTGGCTGCGGCTTCTGTATCGGTTTCTGACACAAAGGTATATCCCGACAAGGATAGGCGGCGCTCGATCTCGGCATAGTTTTCAATTATACCGTTGTGAACCATCGCGAGCCTTTCTGTCGCGTGAGGATGAGCGTTTACGTCGGACGGCTCACCGTGAGTCGCCCAACGTGTGTGTCCTATTCCGCAGGTGTTGTCGCCCCCACCAAAGGCTTCAAGCTTATCAGCAAGAACGTCTATCCTGCCTTTCGCTTTTATGATATCGGTCTCGGTATCGCTCGAAAGCGCCACACCTGCAGAGTCATATCCGCGGTATTCGAGGGCTCGGAGACCCTCAACTAGTATTGGAACGGCTTTTTTTGTCCCCGTGTAACCAATAATTCCACACATAATATTTAATTATCAATAATATTTGACCGTCCTTTTGTTGCGCGGTCACCCACGTTTTTGTAGACGGACTGCGGCAGTTTATTCTGCCGGAGAGATTCCCGCCGAATTTTCGATAATTCTCTCACCTCGTCAACTCCCGAAAGAGTCTGGCGCTCGTCGTACATTTTTTTGTTTTTTACTTTTTTCCAAGCTTTGCGCGAAGAACGTCAGCAACCTTATTTGCAAGGTTTTTGATTTCTGCTTCGTCGCGGCCTTCAACCATAACTCTGATAAGAGGCTCGGTTCCCGAAGGTCTGACAACTATTCTTCCGTCGTCTCCAAGCGCTTTCTTGACCTCGTTTATAGCCGACTGTATTTCAGTATCGGTATAGAAGAGCAGCTTGCCTTCGTGAGATACCTTAACGTTGACAGAGCATTGAGGATAAGGAGTCATAACAGCTGCGAGCTCCGAGAATTTCTTTCCGCTTCTTCTGAGCATTGAGAAAATCTGAGCCGCGGTAAGCTGACCGTCACCTGTTGCCGCAAAATCGCGGAAAATGATATGACCGGACTGCTCTCCGCCGAATGAATATTCTCCGAGAAGCATCTCTTCAAGAACGAATCTGTCACCTACCTTGGTAGCAATGAAGTTGAGTCCGTTTTCCTGACAGAACTTGACAAAACCGAGGTTAGTCATAATAGTTCCGACGACCGTTGCACCGTGGAGTCTGCCGCGAGCCGCAAGATCGAGAGCGCAGATAGCCATAATACGGTCACCGTCGATAAGGTCTCCGTTTTCGTCAACACAGAGACATCTGTCGGCGTCACCGTCAAAAGCCGCGCCGCAATCGAAACCGTTTTCACGAACGAATTTTGACAGGTTCTCAATATGAGTCGAGCCGCAACCGTCGTTGATGTTTGAGCCGTTAGGTGTATTCGAGATAACGGTTACGTCTGCACCGAGATCTTTGAACAGCTTTTCTGCTGTGCGAGAGGCAACTCCGTTAGCGCAGTCAAGTGCTATCTTAAGTCCGTCGAGCGAATACATTACAGTGCTTTTTACGTGGTCTACGTAATCCTTCACTGCGTTTTCGGCATAGCTGATACGACCGACACCGTCACCGATAGGCGAGGGAGGTGTGACCGCGTTTTCAAGAACGATGTCCTCAATTCTTTCCTCAAGCATATCCGGCAGCTTACAGCCGTTCCCACCAAAGAGCTTGATGCCGTTGTAATCGTAGGTGTTGTGAGATGCTGAGATCATAACGCCCGCGTCTGCTTTGTATTTTCCAACAAGATACGAAACCGCAGGAGTAGGTATAACGCCAAGATCAATAACATCAGCACCAACAGAGCAAATACCGGCGCAAATAGCAGCTGAAAGCATTGCTGTGGATGCTCTTGTGTCACCGCCAACTACGAATATAGGGCGGCGTCTGCATCCTTCTGTAAGTACCGTTGCGGCAGCTCTTCCAATATCAAATGCTCTTGTGCAGGTAAGCTCGGAGTTTGCTATACCGCGAACGCCGTCGGTACCAAAAAGTCTTCCCATTGCATTTTTCCCTTTCTTTTTTTAAAATTTTTTGACTATGTTTTCTTGAGACTTGAAAATATGCGAGGACGGAACATATCCGCGAACAGAGCATAAAGGATAAACGTTAGAGTTTTTTCCTATAACGCTTCCGGGATTTAGTACCGCGCCGCAGCCGATCTCGGCAAAGTCACCGAGGATAGCACCGAATTTTCTGAGTCCTGTTTCGAGCTTTTCACCGTTTATATTGACAGCAACGTTTCCGTGGTCTGCTTTTACATTTGACGTGATAGAGCCGGCGCCCATATGAGAATGATAGCCGAGAACCGAATCACCAACGTAATTGTAGTGAGGAACCTGCACACTGTCAAAGATAATACAGTTTTTAAGCTCGGTGGAATTTCCTATTACCGCGCCGCTTCCTATCAGCGCGCTGCCTCGGATGAACGCACAGTGACGAACCTCGGTATCGGGACCAATAATACACGGTCCTGTTATTGAAGCTGTCGGAGCGATCTTAGCTGTTTTTGCAATATAAACGTTTTCGGACGGGGAATAATACTCGTCGGGAGAAAGTGTCTTGCCAAATTCTATAATGAAATTTTTTATCTTCGGTAAAACCTCCCAAGGATATTCGCAGCCATCGAAAAGCTCTGCTGAGGCGGTGTGGGACAGATCAAAAAGCTCGGATATTTTTGGAAAAACCATATTTTTACCTCCTTTCCAAACAAATACCTATACATTATAACACATATATATTACAAAATAATGAACGGCACTAAAATGTTAGCTTGTGCAGTATTTTGTCGAATAGTTCAGAATGAAGCTCTTCATCATATGCAATTCTTTCAAGTATTTTAGTGATTTCGGGATCACGCGAGCAGTTTGCAAGTCTAAGGTATTCTTCCTTCGCGGAATTTTCCTCTGATATGTGTTGAGTGAGAGCTTTCTTTACTTTACAAGAAATATTTTTATCATTCTTGTCGGATATATTCAAAGGAAGAGTTCTTATGCGGTTGTTAAGATATGGGTCGGCGCCAAGCTCACACATAAGCTTAGACAAAATTTTATAATGCCGCATTTCAACTATGGCGGTACTTTCAAGCGCTTTTGCTATATCGGGATATTCGTCTTCAAGCAGAATGCTTTGATAAATATATTCCGAAATTGTTTGAAGCTCTCCAAGTCTTAATGTGTTAAGAGATGACGCAAAGGATACATCCTTTTCAATACACTTACTTACCGACGGATAGGGCAGGGATACCGAATATTTTTCATTCATATTCATAAAAACATTTCCTTTCTGCTTTTGCTGTTAACCAAGATATGCGAAGAAAAAGAAAATGTGCCACAAAAAAACAGGCTGTTGCAATTTGCAAAAGCCTGTTAGCTTTTAAAAACGTTTTCTTATTTTTGATTTTCGTGTAATTGAGTTCACTGCCGAGAAAACAGCTATGACCGAGATAAGTCCGAATGCTATAGCTATTGCATTTAGCAGCGTGTTAAGCCCGGCACTTATAAATTTGTCGGTGTTTCCGCGTAGCATATAGCTCACCGTATAATACAGAGATTTACCGGGAACAAGCGGAAGTATTGACGGTATTACAAATACCGTAGAAGGTGTTTTTTGAAATCTTGCCAACACCTGAGAATATGCCGCGCATATGGCAGAGGCTATTATAATGCAGATCACGGTGTGCAGTCCGGATTTCGAAAGCAGATAAAACGAAAGCTGAGCTATTCCGCCGCCAAGGGCGGAAAATATAAGACGAATCGGCTTTTTTAGACCAATGACCGTAGCATAAGCGCCGGAAGAAATGATAGCGGCTATCATTTGAACATAAGGTGCTGTGTCTTTTATATCGTGAAGCATATCGTATCCGCCGC
>JAZNPQ010000127.1:0-20060 GCA_045589735.1 Eubacteriales bacterium
ACCGCTTGGCCTCCGACTTACTGTGTCCGAGTGCTTGCACTCCTGAACGATGGAATTCAAAAATTTTGAAAAATTCCTTCCTTCATATATCTTATTTTATTTTTTACCGAATTTTTTGGGCTTCGCGTCGCGGTCACTCTCGGGATACAGAGGTTGCGCCATTGACGTCAGGTGAAAATCCTTTGTACCGAGGAAATATCCGACGCCGCATACGAGTACCGCGGGTACTATAATAAGAAACAGCGACCACCACTGATTCAAAAGCAAGCCCGAGCCTACGTTTACAGCCGCAAGCAGTCCGTAGTACATTCCGTCAATAAAAAGCACGACGACCTTCATAAATGCGGCGATATTTGTGGCGGTTCCCTCCGCGCCGTGAGAGACGAACCAACAAATCGAGTAAATTATTGCTACTATAAAATTCGGAATATTTGCAAAGAGAGAAATTACGATGCCGAGCCACGGCTTTATTTTTAGCTTTCCGACGTCTGCCGATATCTTGTCCTTAGCTCCAATCTCCCATATCGTCATATAGGTCAAGAACAGGTAAAAAAGTATCGAAAACGCGCTGACGACGATAAGCAGGGTCCTTTCCGTACCCGACAGCGTCGTGCTTTCGTTTCCGCTGAAGGACGATACCGCAAAAGACAGCACCGCGCCGAAAAGACCTATTGCAAACTGTGTCACAAACATCTTCACCATTGAGTATGAATACTTTGAGAAAAAATTTTTCATAAAGACCACCTATATACTAATATACACCCGAACATTCAACAAAAATATTGACATCCGCGATTTTATATATTATAATATATAAATAATGAACATTTCTACCCTTTGCGGTAAAAGTTTACATATAACCCATAGTTCATTAAAACTTATTTGAATTTTTGGCAAAGAAAGGAGCTTATACATGTCACTTTCGGTCGATCTTGGCACTATGCCGCAGCTTGTCCGCGAATTTTCAAGCTATAAGCTCTCGATTCAGGGCTGCTCGGGAAAAACGGTCAATGAATATCTTTTTGACCTGCGCACCTTTTTCAGATACATATATGCGGTGAGAAACGGCATATCTCCCGACTCTGATGAGTTTACCGAAATCGACATTTCGGGGGCTGACCTAAAATTTATCTCAGATATATCGACCGAGGACATATACGAATTTCTTATGTATTCGGGAACCGTCCGAAATAATCTCTGGAGTGCTAAGGCGCGTAAGCTTTCGGCAGTCAAGGCATTTTTCAAATATTTGACGGTCAAGCGAAAGCTGCTTGAAGTAAATCCCGCGATAGATATTGAAAGCCCGAAAGCCAAGAAAACGCTTCCGAAATTTCTGACCCTTGAGGAAAGCCTTCATCTGCTTGAAACCGTCAAGTCCGACACACGTTCGAGAAACGTACTGCGCGACTATACCATTATCACTCTTTTTCTTAACTGCGGCATGCGTGTTTCCGAGCTTGTAGGTCTTAATCTGCGCGATATAGATACAGAGCTTCGTTCGCTTCGTGTTATGGGTAAGGGCGCTAAGGAGCGTATCATTTATCTCAACGAAGCCTGCAAGGCGGTGCTTTCAGAGTATATTCCCATGCGGCGCGACGGAGAAAAAAACAAAAATACCGACGGCGCACTCTTCCTTTCCGAAAGAAATAACCGTATGAGCGTCGCGTCGGTTCAATGGATGGTAAATAAATATCTCGATATGGCGGGCTTTGCCTCAAGACATCTGTCGGTGCATAAGCTCAGGCATACAGCCGCGACCCTGATGTACCAAAGCGGCGCGGTCGATGTCAGAGTGCTTAAGGACATCTTAGGTCATGAGCAACTCAATACCACCCAGATATACACCCACGTTTCCGACCGAAGCATGGAAGAGGCTATGGAGCATAATCCTCTTTCAAAAATAAAGCCCGAATAAGAAGAAAGTAAAGTTTGAAAATAAATTTCAAACTTTGTGTTTTGTGGTTTTTGCCGCAAAAAGTCTCGCGGCAATTTGGCAAAGCCAAACCACCCACAATTCCACAAGAAAGGAAGCTTTTGCTAACGCAAAAGCCATGGTCATAATAATAAATGGATTTTTCAAATTTCAGTCTGCTTTATCCGTCGCTTGAATCACAGCGTCGGCACTACAGCGGACAAAATATTCCCGATATAGATATGTTCGTGCTTGACGAGCTTTCGATGCTCGATTGCTTTGACCTTCATAACCGCGAGCTTTCGGAATTCGTCACGACCGACCCCGAGGTCATACGCTACCGTATGGACACCTTCCGCGATATGCTTGAAAACGAAAGTATATCAAGAACGCTTAACAGACTTATTCCGATCCTCGGTGACATTATGGAGCTTCGCCGACTCGAAGCCGACAGCGGTGAAACTGCGTCGTACCTTTCGAGTATTACCGAGATAGAGCTTTATATTTCGAGCATCGACACGCTTCACGCAGGACTTTCCGAGGTCAGACCTAACCTTAAGGGCCAAGCGCTCGTGTCTCTTGCCGACCGTATCGCAGAGCTTGCCGAAAGCGATTATTACCGTGAGCTTAACGAAAAGCTGACCGAGCTTACAAACCGCGTGCGCGATATAAAAAGCGTAACCATCGGTGTCAACCTCGACGCGCAGCTCCGTCCGTCCGAGGCGGGAGTGCTTTCAATCAATTCCGAGCCCTTCCGTTCGGGCGACGTGCTTGAAAAGATACTACGTCTCAATTTTAAGGGCGACGAATACACCTGTATCGCGCAGCTTGTACCGTTTGGTAAAAAGCAGACCGAAAATCAGAAGACCGCGCTCTCTCTTGCCTTTACATCGGCAATAAACGACGTTTACAAGACCTCTCTTCGTTCGTGGAAAAAGATAGTTCAATCCTACGTGCTTGAAAACACCGACTTCCTCTTAAATCTTATGCCGGAAATAGAGTTCTTTGTAAAGGGAACCGAGATGCTTCGCGCTTTGCGTGAAAAAGGCTGCGCTCTCTGCACGCCCGACATAAGACCTATGGAAGAGCGCGCGTTCTTTGCAAAAGAGCTTTATAATCCCGCTGTGGCACTTAAAATAAACGACACTATCGTCACAAACGACCTTGATTTTGACGAAAAGGCTACGATATACGTAATAACGGGACCTAACCGCGGCGGTAAATCTGTAATAACCTGTGCCGCAGGTCAGGCTCAGGTCATGCTGCAGCTCGGTATGTTCGTTCCTGCCGCGTCGGCGGTGATAAGCCCTGTTGACGCCATATTCACTCACTTCCCCTCGGGTGCCGATGACACAATAGATAAGGGTCGTCTCGGCGAGGAGTGTGACCGTCTGCGCGAGATATTTGAGGTCATAACGCCGTCGTCTCTCGTGCTTATGGACGAATCCTTTTCGTCTACGGGTGCGTATGAGGCTTCCTACATTGCCGCCGAGGTGCTCGGCGCACTCAGCTATGTCGGTTGCCGCTGTATTTTCTCAACGCATCTGCATCAGCTTGCCGCAGAGCTTGACGCAATAAACGAAAAAGCCGCGAAAACAGGCGGCGCACCGATAGATACACTTGTAGCCGGAATGGAAACGGGGCAGCGTTCCTTTAAAATTCTTCGCAAAAAGCCAGACGGTAAGAGCTATGCCCGTGACATCGCAGAAAAATACGGTATAACCTACGATAACATCATAAATAATTTTGATAACAGAACAAATGCAGAAAAGGAGAACAAAAATGGATAATAAGCTTCTTACTCTCATAGAAAACGACGCCTCTCTAACAAACGAGCAGCTTGCCGTTATGCTCGGCAAGGAAAAGGGCGAGATAGCAGACCTTATAAATCAATACGAAAACGACGGCGTAATTCTCGGCAGAAAGTCGCTTATCGACTGGGATAAGACCGACCGTGAATACGTAACCGCTTTTATCGAAGTTAAAATACAGCCTCAGCGTGACCTCGGATTTGACAAGGTCGCCGAGCGTATCCATAACTATCCCGAGGTGAAAAGCCTTTATCTTATGTCGGGCGGATTTGATTTCGTCGTTATGATCGAAGGAAAAACGATGAAGGAGGTTGCGTATTTTGTGGCGCAAAAGCTCGCTACGATAGAGTTTGTCACTTCTACCGCCACACACTTCGTCCTCAAAAAATACAAGGATAACGGCGTCATTTACAAAGCTCCCGAAAAGGATGAGCGAGGAATCGGCGGAGTATGATAGATTACAGCACGCTCTTATCTCCGACGGTCACCGAAATACCGCCGTCAGGCATACGAAAATTTTTTGACCTGCTTGAAACAATGGACGATGTCGTTGCGCTGACCGTCGGTCAGCCCGACTTTATTACGCCGTGGCATATACGCGAAGCAGGTATAGATTCCCTCATCCAGGGAAAAACATACTACACCTCAAACTCCGGTACGTTTGAGCTTCGCCGTGAAATATCTGCATACCTTAACAGACGCTTCGGTCTTGAGCCCTACGATCCGAGATCAGAGATAATCGTAACTGTCGGCGGAAGCGAAGCTATCGACATAGCGATGCGTACCGTGCTCGTTCCGGGTGACGAGGTAATTATACCCAATCCCGCATTCGTCTGCTACGAGCCGCTTGTCAGGATGACGGGTGCGACACCGGTAATACTCGATACCTTCGTTGAGGATAAATTCAAGATCACCCCCGAAAGACTCAAGGCAGCGATCACGCCGAAGACCAAATTGCTCGTTCTTCCCTTCCCGAACAACCCGACGGGAGCGATCATGACCGCAGAGGAGCTCGAAGAGATCGCAAAAATACTCAGAGACACGAATATTCTCGTTCTGTCGGACGAAATATACGGGGAGATGACCTACGGCAAACGTCATACCTCGATCGCGTCTATCGACGGTATGCGTGAGCGCACGATACTCGTCAGCGGTTTTTCAAAGGCATACGCAATGACCGGATGGAGACTTGGCTATATCTGCGCGCCAAAGCCGCTTGCCATACAGATGTTAAAGCTTCATCAGTACGCAATAATGTGCGCGCCGACAACAGCACAGCTCGCGGCCATTGAAGCACTTAAAAACGGTGACTCCGACGTTGAAGAAATGGTCGCGGAATACGACAGACGCAGACGCTACATAAAGGACGGTCTTGACTCTATCGGTATCGACTCGTTTGAACCCGAGGGCGCGTTCTATATCTGGCCGCAGATAGGAAAGTTCGGACTTTCATCAGATGAATTTTGCGAAAGACTGCTCCACGAGCAAAAATGTGCAATAGTCCCCGGTACTGCGTTTGGAAAATGCGGAGAGGGCTTTGCGAGAATTTCTTACGCTTATTCTCTCTCTCACATTGAGGCGGCGCTTGAACGGATAGAAAAATTCGTAAAAACACTTAAATAACCAAAAAACACTCCAAAATGCAAATCGCTTCTTGGAGTGTTTTTCTTGTTTTATGTATCTTTTTGCACAAAAGCGGAACACTTTTATTGCTAAAGATTTTTAATTTTTAAGTGTAAAAATTTCGAAATATTAAATTTTTAAAAAATTGGTAAAAAATCTCTTTACTTATTTTTTAAATTATGATAAAATGAATTTGATTAGGGTTTTGTTTCAAAACACTTTCAATCTGAGATATAAAAAGGAGAATCGCATGGTAAACACACTCGCTCTTCTCGCGGCTGAAAAGCCATCTGTCGGTTTCATATGCTTTCTTGGAATCATGGTCGTTTTTGTCGGCCTTGCGTGTATCATCGGTGTAATCTCTTTGATGAACACCTCGACATCACGCATTAAAGATTCGGAGAAAAAGAAAGACGCTGAAGCAACCGCGCAGACACCTGTCACACAGGCACCTGCCGCACAAATTGAGAATCGCGGAGAGATCATCGCCGCAGTTTGCGCAGCAGTTGCGGAAGAAAACGGAACCGACGTCTCGGCTATCCGTGTAATTTCATTCAAAAAAATAAATTAAGAGAGGTATAAAAACATGAAGGCTTATAAAGTTACCGTCAACGGAAACGTTTACGAAATCACACTCGAAATAATAGACAAAGAGGATATCAAAGCAGCCCCCGCGGCTAAAGCTCCCGCCGCAGCACCTGTGGCTACTCCTGTAGCCGCTCCCGCAGGCGCAAAGGAAATCACGGCTCCAATGCCGGGTACGATACTCAAGGTAAACGTAAAGAACGGCGACACTGTCAAATCAGGCGACGTCCTTATGATCCTTGAGGCTATGAAAATGGAAAACGAAATTATGGCACCGAGTGACGGCGTTGTCGCGTCAGTAAACGTAACGTCAGGCGCGTCTGTTGAAGGCGGAACGGTACTCTGCTCTATTTCTTAATCTAAAAAACTAAAAGCACAGAATGCCTAATATAATTGAATTTCTTAAGCAAACAGGATTTTATCAGCTTATCTTTTCCGAGGGAATGTGGAAAAACCTCATCATGATAGCTATTTCCTGCTTGCTTGTCTACCTTGCTGTCGGCAAAAAGTTTGAGCCTCTGCTTCTTCTACCGATAGCTATCGGTATGCTTCTCACGAATATTCCCGGTGCGGGAATGTTTCACGAGGCGTATTTTGCAGGCGGTCATATTGACTGGGCGGCTATCGGACAAAACGCGGGGCTTATTGACATTCTCTATCTCGGAGTAAAGCTCGGTATATATCCGTGTCTTATATTCATAGGAGTCGGAGCTATGACCGATTTCGGTCCTCTGCTATCAAATCCAAAAAGCCTGATACTCGGCGCGGCGGCACAGATTGGTATATTCGCTACTGTTGCCGGAGTTATGGGCGTAAGCGCACTTGCAGGTATCTTTGGTTGGGAGTCGCTCGGCTTTACTCTTGAGCAGGCGGGCTCTATCGGTATCATCGGCGGTGCTGACGGACCTACGGCAATATACACAACGTCACTTCTTGCTCCGGAGCTACTCGGACCTATAGCCGTTGCGGCGTATTCGTACATGGCTCTCGTCCCCGTAATACAGCCCCCCATTATGAAGCTTCTCACGACAAAAAAGGAACGGGCTATCACAATGAACTCGCTCCGTCCCGTTTCAAAGCTCCAGAAAATACTTTTCCCTATTGTCGTAACCGCATTGGTGGCGCTTATCGTTCCAAGCGCAGCGGCACTCATCGGCTGCCTTATGTTCGGAAATCTCCTTAAGGAGTGCGGCGTTTGCGAAAGACTTTCAAAGACCGTACAGAATGAGCTTATGAATATCGTAACGATACTTCTCGGTATCTCGGTCGGAGCTACGGCAACGGCGGCAACCTTCTTAAGCCTCAAGACTATAACCATTATAATCATGGGCATTGTTGCTTTCGGTATCGCTACGGCGTCTGGAATTCTTATCGCAAAGCTTATGAACCTTTTCCTTCCCGAAGGAAAAAAGATCAATCCGCTTATCGGTTCGGCGGGCGTTTCGGCGGTTCCGATGGCGGCTCGCGTTTCGCAAAAGGTCGGACAGGAGGAAAATCCCGGCAACTTCCTGCTTATGCACGCTATGGGACCCAACGTTGCGGGAGTTATCGGTTCGGCTCTTGCCGCCGGTGTTCTCATCGCACTTCTTCATTAAACGAGGTATAAAAAATGGCACAAAAGGTTTATATTACAGACACAATACTGCGTGACGCACATCAGTCTCAGGCGGCAACACGTATGAGACTTGAGGATATGCTCCCCGCCTGCAAGGCTCTTGACGAGGTCGGCTATTGGTCTCTTGAATGCTGGGGCGGAGCTACGTTTGACTCGTGTATGCGTTTTCTCGGTGAAGACCCTTGGGAAAGACTTCGCGTCCTCAGACGCGCTATGCCCAACACAAGACTTCAAATGCTGCTCCGAGGCCAGAACCTGCTCGGATACAAGCATTACGCCGATGACGTTGTTGACACATTCGTAAAAAAATCCGTCGAGAACGGTATCAACGTAATTCGTATATTCGACGCGCTTAATGATATTCGTAATATGGAAGCCGCAATGAAGGCTACAAAAAAATACGGCGGTCACTGTGAAGCGGCTATCAGCTATACCGTAAGCCCTGTTCACAGTGAGGACTATTTCGTCGAGCTTGCGAAAAAGCTTGAGGAAAGAGGAGCCGACACTATCTGTATCAAGGATATGGCGAATCTTCTCCTTCCCTACGACGCGTATTCTCTTGTAAAGGCTCTCAAGAAAAAAGTGAGCGTACCGATACACCTTCACACCCACAACACCACGGGTACGGGCGACATGACCTACCTTATGGCAATACAGGCAGGTGTTGATATTGTTGATACCGCGCTGTCTCCTATGGCAAACGGCACGTCACAGCCCTCGACAGAGGCTATGGTCGCAACACTTAGGGGTACGGAATACGACACGGGAATAGACTTAAATAAGCTGAGCGATATCGCGGCGCACTTCAGAACCGTCGCGGCAAAGCTTAAGGAGCAGGGCTCGCTTGACCCGAAGGTCCTTAACGTTGACCCCAATACACTGCTCTATCAGGTTCCGGGCGGAATGCTCTCGAACCTCATATCACAGCTAAAGCAGGCAAAGGCAGAGGATAAATACTACGACGTACTTGCAGAAGTACCTCGCGTACGTGAGGATTTCGGTTATCCCCCGCTCGTAACACCGACAAGCCAGATAGTCGGAAGCCAAGCGGTTCTCAACGTACTTTCGGGTGAGAGATACAAGATGGTAACGAAGGAATCCAAGGGTGTTCTCCGCGGTGAGTACGGTATGCTTCCCGGCAAAGTCAACGAAGAGGTACGCAAGAAGGCTATTGGCGACACCGAGGTCATTACCTGCCGTCCCGCAGACCTGCTTGAGCCTGAGCTTGACAAGTACCGTGAGGAATTTGGGGCTATTACAAAGAGTGACGAGGACGTTTTGAGCTGTGCTCTCTTCCCTCAGGTCGCACCGAAATTCCTTGAGGAACGCGACAGACCCAAGACCCCCGAGGTAGCGACGGACGAAAACACCGTCCGCGAGCTTTTCGTTGAAGATATTTCAAACTAATAAAAAAAAGAGACTAAAACGAGCATAACCAATAAAAGCAAGGGCAACTTTACGTGGGTTCCCTTGCTTTTATTTTTTGATTATATTTTTTATCTTCGTAGACTATCGAAGAATTCGTTGATCTTGAAATTTATTACGAACTTGCTTCGTACTCTCTCATATAGACTGTTCGCTTCGGGAAAAGGAAGAAAAGACCCGCCAACACGCTCACGAAACAAACGGTTCATTCGTATTTTGTGCCGTTTGCTTGGCGCCGGTATTTCCATATACTTGGTTTCTTCCTCTATCTTGCGGATCTCCTCGTCCTCCGCATCGAACAATGCGCGCATGAAAAGCTCACGCGTCTCGTTTGACATACCGTCAAAAAAATCATCATCGTTTATATTTTCAACATTTTGATTTGTTCTTTTAATATAATTACTCATTTTTTCTTCCACCGTTGAGCTTTTTAAAACAAAAAAGTGCGCCAACCCGAAGTCAGCGCACGAAAAGCGCAAACTCCGATTGTCGTCACACAATTAAATAAACCATGGTATTAGCCATAATCATTTTTGTGGAATTTGCGTTTTTACCAAATTCTAAAAATGATTATGACAGAAAAAAGGTATAATTATTCCTATAAAGAAAAAATACCTACGGTCTTACTATTTAATTGTGTGACAGTATTATTATAACATACGATTCGCAGAATATCAAGCGCTTTGGGGAAAAAGATTGAATATAAAAATACATCTGCCGTAAAAATGAATTTATATTCCTTCCTTTCCTTGATAAACACTGACTTGATTAAAGACAACAAAAAATGTTAGACTTGAACGAGTGTCATTGGCTTGTTCATTTTTTTAGTATATTTTATAGTATATTGCGTGCCTTTAGAATGACCATCCCATATGACAAGAACAGCGTCTGCCATATCAACTAATTGCTCGTTGCGCTTGAGTGGCGCGGCACGTCCGTAAAGGTCATATCGTGGGCGTAGTATGTATTTTGAGAGGCGGTGCAAATCCGCGTACTGCTCTGCCAAGCTATCAATTCCACCCGCTCCACCGCTTATAACGGTGTCAACGTCCGGTGTAATATACAGTGATAAATCAAAGTCTGTGATACTCCGAGAACCGACGATTAGTAATTTCATTGAATAAAAACCTCCTTTAGTATATATACCTATATAAGTATATACCAAAATAGAGGAATTGTCAATCAGGTATATATTCGATAAAATATATACTAAAGGAGAGATGTTAATGGTAAGATTGACTATAGATAGCTGCTTGCACGAGCGAGGTATTACTCGGTATGAGTTAGCCAAGCGTACCGAGGTTAAGTTCCAAACGATAGACCGCTACTATAAAAATCGTGTTGTTCGATACGATAGTTATATTTTAAACCGAATATGCGCGGCGCTTGGTTGTACTCTCGGCGATATTATCGAATACGTGAAAGATGATGACGTTAATAATATGGATGTACAGAGTTCGGAGCGAACGCCTTCCTAAACTACGATAGACTTAACTTGACTAAAGAAGAAGCAAATTAGACTTAATTGTGCATACACTAATGATAGTTTTTGAAATTTAATAGATTATGTTACCTACCGACAGGGGACAGAGAATGTTGTGCGTTCTCTGTCCTCTTTGCTTGCAGCGTGGAAAATAAAAAAGCCTTCTCCTGTGGGAGAAGGTGGCAGCCGCAGGCTGACGGATGAGGAGCTAGTTTGGAATTTGATGACACCTCATCCACCGCTAAAGCGGTCCCACTTCCCCCACTGGGGAAGGCTTTGTTTGTATGAGCCTTTTGCTTAATCAACAGATAACAATTTTATTGTAGTCTCTAATTATAGCATATAAGCACTGCATTTGTGGACACATATGCATGAACACGGCAGACCTCTTTCGAGATATACCGGATTCTTGCAAAGCTGTCCTTTAGTACACAGCTCTAAAAGTCTGCTTTATTTTTATATATCCATTTTCATCTGCGACGCAGAAGCGTTCTTGTGGCGTTCAACCAGCTTTTCAATTCTCTTAACGGGATTGAGCAGCTCGCTTATGGTCTGGTCGTGGTTAAGCGTATCGATTATATACGATACGTACTTACACATATTGACCTCAACGTGCCAATCACACGCCTTAACCTCGGGATTTGTGTATACAAGATTAGTAGTAAATACCTTGTCTATAAGTCCTTTTTCATATGCCGCGCTGAATTTCGACGGTCCGTCTGTAAAGAGACCGAAGCAGGAGAACGCGAAAACTCTCTTTGCTCCCTTTTCCTTGAGCTGATATGCAACATCGATAAGTGAATCGCCCGACGAGATCATATCGTCTACAATGATAACGTCCTTACCGTGCAGATCCTGTCCGAGATACTCGTGCGCTATTATCGGGTTTCTTCCGTTTACTATTCTCGAATAGTCGCGGCGTTTGTAGAACATACCGATATCTACTCCGAGAACCGAGGAATAGTACATGCTTCTGTCCATAGCTCCCTCGTCGGGCGATATCATTACAAGCGAATCCTTGTCAAGCTGTATGTCGGGAACTGCTTTGACAAGCGCCTTGAGCATCTGATATGTCGGACGTACGCTGTCAAATCCGCAAAGCGGTATAGCATTCTGTACTCTCGGGTCGTGCGCGTCAAACGTGATTATGTTTGTAACTCCCATATTTTCAAGCTCTTGAAGCATAAGTGCGCAGTCAAGAGATTCACGCGTTCCTCTCTTGTGCTGTCTGCCCTCGTATAGCATCGGCATTATAACCGAAATACGTCTTGCCTTTCCGCCTATCGCGCCAAGTATACGCTTAAGGTCTGCATAGTGGTCGTCAGGACTCATCGGAACTTCCATACCGTGCATTTTGTAAGTAACTCCGTAATTAAAGGTATCACAGACAATATACACGTCGTGTCCTCGCAGAGATTTGTGAAGCAATCCCTTCGCCTCACCTGTTCCAAATCTCGGACATTCAACATCGACAACAAACGATTCTTCCCCGCCGTGTCTGCGCCATTCCTTGAGATAATAGTCAACCTGCGAAACAAACTGCTCGCATCCCCTCATCCCGATAACACTGAGCTCACCGTAAAGCGATTCGTTCATAATACCTCCAAGAGCATAAATTTCTTATGATTTTATATTATATCATATAATTTCACTTTTGAAAAGCACTTTTTGAAAATTCGACAAATTTCTCAAAACATATTCGGTTGAGTCTATTCAATTTGTGCCTTTTATATCCATCCGAGCGTCTTTAATAAGAAAATACCGACAAAAAGCGTAAGCGAACAGAGCAAGGTTGACAGTAAGAGAGTCTGACCTGCCACATCTGCGTCGCTTTTTAATTTTTTTGCCATTACGTAGCTGCTGACCGCCGACGGTGAGCCGAACAGTATAAGTATGATTGCAAGCTCAATGCCAACAAAGCCGAACGCAAAATGCGCGACAGTCACGGCGACAAGCGGAAGCACAGCGGTTTTATATATTGCGCACGGCAACGAATACTTGATCTTCCCCTTAAGCGACGAAAAAGAAAAGCTTGCTCCGAGAGCGATAAGCACGAGCGCCTGTGTGGTGTCGGATATATATTCTACCGTCTTTTCTATAAAAGCGAAATTTTCGGACGGACGCCAGCCCGTAATAAGAAACGGAAGCCCGAGAACGACGGCTATGATAAGCGGATTTGTCACGACCGATCTGAGTGTTGCAAGTGCGACGCTGCCAAAAGATCTGCGATGCTCCTTCGGCGCAAATATATTCATCTCTATAACCGTATATCCGTTGAACATTATTATGACAAACGGCATAAGTATCGAAATAAGCATTCTGCCTCCGTCGCCGGCTATATTGGCGGCAAGCGGTATTCCGAGCACAGCAAAATTCGAACGGTAACAGTTCTGTATGACAGCTCCTCTCACGCCGTTATCCTTTATCAAAAGCGGAACGACGGCAAGCGACAGCAAAAACGCCGCTGTCACCGAGACCACCGAAAATAGTATGAGCTTAAAATATCCGTCTCCCGCCGACGATGACCCGAAGGCTACGTTCAGAAAAAGCTGCGCGGGAAGGGCTATATTGAAAACGAATTTTTCGGAATCCTCGTAAAATTTTTCCGAGGCAAAATTAAGCTTTTTCAATATGAAGCCGAGCACGACCAAGAGAAATATCGGAAGAACTATATTTATGCTGTCAATAAAATTTTGCATAATCTCTCCAAGATAATAATTATTTTAATTCCACGACTGTTACGCCGCCGTCACCCTCTCCGAACTGTCCTATTCTGAACGACGCGACACGTCCGTCTGTCTTAAGAAATCTCCAAAGCGCCGCCTTCAGCGCGCCCGTTCCCTTTCCGTGTATCAGACGCACCGAACGTATTCCGGCTATCTGTGCGTCGTCAAAATACTTATCGACAAGATACCACGCCTCGTCTCCGTTCTTACCTCGAAGGTCTATTTCGGGCGAGAAATCACGAACCTTGACCGCGCTGTACTGCGATTTTGATACCTTATTTTTATTTTTATCAATTATAGTCGGCTCGTCCTCAATGAGACGGAGATTGTCTATTTTTGTTCTCGTGTCGATAAGTCCCGCACGAACCGAGACCATTCCGCGTTTATCGGGAAGAGACGTTACGACCGCCTTTTTGTTGATATTCACAATAAGCACGTTGTCGCCCTTGCGAAGCTCACGGGGCAGAACGTACGGCTCGTTGTTTTTTTCTACTACAGGGTCAAATCGGTCGCTGCTGTCGCGAAGATGCTGACGTACGGCTCGACGGCGTTCGTCAAGCTCCTCGCCGAAGCGTTCGCTTTCTTTGGCGCGCTTAACCTTTTCAAGCTGGTCGAAAACGAATTCACTCGACGCCCTTGCGCTGTTTATAAGCTCCGTAGCCTTTTTTCTCGCGGCTTCAAGCTCGCTTTCGGCGCGCTCAAGCTTTTCTCTGTACTGATTTTCGGCTTCGTTTTTGAACCGTTCGTACTCTGCTCTGAGCGTTGCCGCTTCTTGTCGCTGTGCTTCCATATCTATGCGAGTGCGTTCAAGTCTTTCTATAACGTCCTCAAACTGACGGTTATCGGCACTGACAAGGGCTTTTGCGCGATTTACCACAGAATCGGGTATTCCGAGCTTTTCGGATATGGCAAACGCGTTGGACTTACCCGGTGTTCCTATTATCAGCTTATACGTCGGTCTCAGTGTTTCCACGTTGAATTCACACGACGCGTTTCTGACCCCCGCAGTATTGAGCGCGTATATTTTAAGCTCGGCATAGTGCGTTGTTGCCGCGCAGACAGCCCCCGTTTCTCTGACTTTTTCGATTATCGACACGGCAAGAGCCGCGCCCTCCACAGGGTCTGTTCCGACTCCGAGCTCGTCAAAAAGCACGAGCGACTTATCTGTTATTTCGTCGAGTATCGAGACTATATTTACCATGTGCGAGCTGAACGTTGAAAGCGACTGCTCTATACTCTGCTCATCACCGATATCGGCAAGAACTCTGTCGAACACACAGACCGACGAGGTCTCGGCGGCAGGTATGTGAAGTCCAGACTGCGCCATGAGCGCAAGAAGTCCGAAGGTTTTAAGCGTTACCGTTTTACCTCCCGTATTAGGACCTGTAATTATAACGGTGTCGTAGCCGTCACCGATTATCGCGTCTATCGGTACGACTCTGTCTTTGTTTATAAGCGGATGCCGCGCTCTGTCAAGACGGATAAGTCTGTCGGTGTTAATAGCCGGCGGTATCGCGTCCATTCTGTACGAAAGCTCGGCGCAGGCAAACGCAAACGCAAGCTCGGTTATATTCCTGTAATTGAATACTATTGCCGACGAAAGCTCAGCGACGCCGTCAGACAGCTCGGCGAGTATTCTTTCAATTTCGCGGGATTCCTTTGCCGTCAGCTCGCGTAGGTCATTGTTTGCTTCAACGACAGCGATAGGCTCAACGAAAAGCGTCGCGCCCGATGCCGACGTATCGTGGACAAGTCCCTTTATTTCGCCTCGGTATTCTACCTTTACCGGAATTACGAAGCGTCCGTTTCTCATCGTGACTATGTTGTCCTGAAGATATTTAGAGTATTCGCCGTTCTGCGTATATCCCTGAAGCATATCGCGTATACGTGAGTTTATAACTCTTATGCGCCGACGTATATCCGCAAGCGCGGGCGAAGCATCATCGGCTATCATATCCTCGGACACTATCGCTCTCGTTATTCTGTCCTCAAGCTTTTTGTCGGGCACAAGACGCTCGAACACCTCGTCAAGCACCGTCTCGAAAAGTCTGTTCATTCGGCTGTACTCTATAAGCCTTCTCGACACCATAAGAAGATCGGCGACATCAAGCAGCTCGCGAGTGGTCAGCGTTGCTCCCTTAAGCGCTCTTTCACAAGCATCGGAGACGTCACGCACACCGCCAAACGACGGCGCGCCCTTTATACTCATAAGGCGTTTTGCGTCGGTCGTGCGCCTTTGTCTGCGTATTATCTCCTCTTCCCTGTCGGTAGGAAGGAGACGCAACGCAAGCTCTTTTGCGCCGTCGGTCAGAGCCGACTCGGCAAGCAGCTCGCGTATTTTATCGTATTCGAGTGTTTTTAGTGTTTTTTCTGTTATCTGCATAGTTTTCCTAATTATTATAAGATCATTTTATAAAAGTCAAGTGTGTCAAAGCTGTGTCCCAAGTGACTCAGCAGATAGGTCTCACTCACCTTTGAAAGTCCGTCAAGCTCACGCTCTTCAAGCGTAAACGAAAGTATTCTCGACGGCTCTGCCGAAAGCACGTAACGAAGCGCCGCCAACACCGACGGAGACAGCGGAAGCATCACAACAGCCTCTCTTATATCCTCGTGAGACGCCATTTCGCGCTTTGCTACAAGCGACGCCCTGTGCATACAGTCCGAGCAAAGAAGTCTGCCGTTCATAACGTCGAGGTAGTACGCCTCGCAGTCGTTTCGGTCGCATCCCCGACAGGCATGTACGTCGGGCATAAATCCCGAAAGCGCGGCTGCACGAAGCTCAAATACCGACTTTATCTGGGATAGCGGCTTTTTGCCCACATCCATTGCGTGAAATGAATTGAGGACTAACCGAAGCACGTCGTCCGCAGGCTCGTTTTCTCCAGAAAGCTCCTCTGCCACCTCTGATATGTAGGACGCAAGCGCCACCTTTTCAACAGAGCCCGAAAGCCCCGAAAACTGTCTTTCGGACGATGCGCCCCTTAACCATTTGTATCCGTTTTTGTCTGTTATCTCGTAATTTCCGTAGGTAAAAATCTCGGTTGCCGACAGGCTTCCGCTTTTAAGCGAGCGTCCGCCCTTGACAAGCACGCTTATCCTTCCCTCTTCGGGAGTGAGAAGCGTCAGCAGCTTGTCGTTCTCCCCGACCTTTCTCATACGGAGAACAAGACCGTCTGTTGTATAGGGCATTATTCCTCCCTATAGCCGAAATTGCTTACGAGATGCGCCGAGTCACGCCAATTTTCCTTGACCTTGACCCAGAGATTCAGATAGACCTTAACACCGAACATACGCTCAAGCTCTTCTCTCGCATAGCTTCCGACACGCTTAAGAGTCTCACCGCGTTTGCCGACGATGATACCCTTGTGCGATTCCTTTTCGCAGAAGATCTCGGCGCGGATGGACAGAAGGGTGTTTTCGTCCTTGAAATCCTCAATAACGACGGCAATACCGTGAGGTACTTCCTTATCAAGCGTACGGAGCAGCTTTTCGCGTATGACCTCGGCGGCTATCTGTCGCTCGGGCTGGTCGGTTATCATATCGTCGGGGAAAAACCAATCCGACTCACTAAGAAAATTTGCACATTCATCAAGCAGTGCCTTTACCTGTGTTCCGTTTTTCGCGCAGATCGGCACAACGGCGTCAAATTCGTGTAGCTCTGAATAGGAGAGAATACACTCACCTATCTTTTCGGCGGCGCAGATGTCGGTCTTATTTATCGCAAGCACCGACGGAGTGCCGGTCTTTTCGAGATATTCTATAACGTTCTTTTCGACGTCACCGGGAGCATGTCCCGCATCAACCACCAAAACTACGGCATCGGCGTCCTTCATGGTCGCATCGGCACTGTTTACCATAAAATCACCGAGCTTGTTTCTCGGCTTGAAGATACCCGGAGTATCAAGGAAAACGAACTGGTCGTCGCCGTCGGTGTATATACCTGTAATACGGTTTCTTGTAGTCTGCGGCTTTGACGATACTATCGCGACCTTCTCGCCGAGTATTGAGTTTAAAAGTGTCGATTTTCCTACGTTAGGTCTGCCGACAATTGCTATAAATCCTGTTCTTTTCATTGTCTGTACTGTCCTTTCAGTTATCAAAAGCCTCGAAAGACGCTGAGAGCTTTTCAATTATGTTTTTCTGCTTGCCGAACATTTCCTTTTCGTCATCTTCTCCTGTCTCGTGGTCGTAGCCAAGCAGATGAAGCACCGAATGTACCGTCAGAAACGCAGCCTCATGCTCTGTACTGTGTCCTATCTCTCGCGCCTGCTCCTCTGCCCTTTCGAGCGAAAGCACGATGTCACCGAGTATTTTGTAGCTTTCGTCCGTGAGGTCAACCTCATCATTTTCAAAATCTATCTGGGGAAACGACAGCACATCGGTAGGTCTGTCTATATTTCTGTACTGCTTATTTAACTCGTGTATTCCCTCGTTATCGGTAAACGTGACCGAGACCTCATTCTGACCGCCGACGCCTTCATATTCAAGCGTATTCACTATCGCCTCGCGAATGAGCAGCATAAATCTGTTAGTCAGCTTCATCTTATTCTGCTCGTCCGAGAAATATATCATCAATTTCATTTTTGCATTTCCCCTTGCTTTTTGTTATAGCTGTATTTTTTCTGCTCGGGCTTACGCTCGGCGTGCGCCTTTGCCTGTTCCTTTTCGTATTTGTTATAGGCGAGTATTATCTTCTGTACGAGATGATGACGCACTACATCCTTGTCGGTAAAGTTGTGTACCTTGATACCGTCAATACCACTGACTATCTGTACCGCGACCGACAGACCGCTTTTCTGACCGTACGGCAGGTCGGTCTGCGTAAGGTCTCCCGTGATTACCGCCTTTGAGTTATTTCCGAGACGGGTCAGAAACATTTTCATCTGCTCGGGCGTTGCGTTCTGCGCCTCGTCAAAGATTATAAACGAATCGTCAAGCGTTCTGCCTCGCATATATGCAAGTGGCGCTATCTCGATTATCTGCTTCTCCATATTTTTCTGACAGTTTTCAGCGCCCATAAGCTCAAACAGCGAATCGTACAGCGGTCTGAGATATGGGTCTATTTTACTCTGAAGGTCACCCGGAAGGAATCCGAGCTTTTCTCCTGCTTCAATGGCCGGGCGGGTCAGTATTATACGGCTCACCTGCTTGTCGCGCAGAGCCTTGACTGCCATTGCGACCGCGAGAAAGGTTTTACCCGTACCGGCAGGACCTATACCGAAAACTATAGTATTCTTTCTTATTGCGTCAACGTAATATTTCTGACCTACGGTACGCGCCTTTATCGGCTTTCCTTTTGTGGTTACACAGATACAGTCGTCCGAAAAATCAAGCAGCTCATTCTCGCGTCCGTCGGTTACCATATCTATGACGTATCTTACCGTCTGCTCTGCAAGCTCCTCGCTGTATTCTCCGAGCTGTCTTAGACACTCAACGGCTTTTGCCGCAGACTCAACGGCATCCTGCTCGTTTCCCGCAACGACTATAGCGTCGCCGTCCTCTGCCGCGCGGTTTCTGACGCTTACGTCGAACGCAGTTTCTATAAGTCTTGCGTTAAAATCGTAGCTTCCGAATATCTTCGCGGTATTTTCGGGGGTCTCGGTTATGATTATCTTTTCAACCATACTGATACTGCCTCCCTTTCCTTAATCTTATTTTGTATAATTTATCTCAAATTCACGGGTGAGCGCGATGTCGCAGACCGAGACTATCTCGGCGCTCAGTATGACCGAGCTGTCGGTCACCTTGTAGCTGTCATTCCTTGAAATAAGCTCCGCGCCTGCAAGCTCTGTCGCAAGCAGTTTTTCAAGCTCGTCTTTGGCAAGTGCTTTGGCTTCTTCCTCGGAATAGTACGCCATTACGGTATCATATTCAAGATAGGTGTTGCTCACCACAGTAATCGGCAGCCTCTCGCCAAAAACACTGAGAACTGTCTCCCCTTCTATTTTATCACAACTTGACCCTAAATTTCTATAGTTTGTGAAAATTTTTATCGGTTTGGAGAAAAAAATTATATATTTTTCACTTTTTTTATCCCCCGTATATACTTTTTCCTCGTGAAGAAGCGGAATTTCAACCGAAAAGCTGCGTACCGTCCTTGCTTTAACGTACCCAGCCGCACGTGTTACACGCAGTCCGGGTGTCTTTTCACCGTATGCTCCGCTTATAAGCAGGTCCCCTTTTTTGACCTCGTCGCCCGCCTTTACCTCGGTAAGTCCGTCGTACGCGATTATCTCAAGCACCGTACCGCTGTGCGCCGCCACTATATTTGCGGGCTTTGTCGGCTTCGGAGTGTCGTCTATCGGTATCTTTTCTCTGACCTCAACGTAGGCTACTGTACCCTTGATATTCACCGACAGCCACGCAAGTCTGTCACACGAAAGAAGCGCGTACGCCTCGGTCCTGTCGGCGTTAAATTCGGATATGACTTTTCCGCGTTTAAAGCCGCAATCGGCAAGCACACTCTCTATTTCGTCTGAGCTTAACGTTTCGTTTCCTGTGATACGAATGTCCCAGACCACCCTGCCCGACGCAAAAATTATCATTGCCGCAAGGATAAGACCGAGCCACACACCGTAGCGTTTTCTGTAACGGTACAGAACACTCGGAAGTCCTGTAGGCTCTTCGGCTTCGGCACAGACACCCTTTTCCGCGAGTCTGTACATAAGATGTCCTGACGAATAGAGAGTCAGAGTCACATAAAGTCTTCCGTTCTCGTTGCTCATATTTGTATAAGGATAACGGTACTTCATACAAACACCGAGCAGAGCCGCACCGTCCTTTTCGTCTACGGAGACCCTTCTCGCGCCGAATAACATATTATACAGACCCATTTTTATCCTCCAAAAACTCAATACATAAAATATTACCGCTTTCTACC
>JAZNPQ010000128.1:0-23105 GCA_045589735.1 Eubacteriales bacterium
TAGGAGCTGTAAATTCCGTCTCTGCATAGGTAAGACCTCTCTTACACGTGTATCCCGTGACAGAAACTACCTTTTTACCGTCAAGCTCAACCTTGAGCTGACAACCCTTAGGGCAAACTATACAAGTTAATTCGCGTACCATAGCTACCATCCTCCTATTAGTCTTCTATAGCGAAGGAGAGTGTATCTCCGCTCAGATTTTTTATCATATCAGCAGTAAGTGTAACGGTCTCCATCTCACCGGGAGCAACCTTCTGCTTTTTCTTGTTTATAAGAAGATTTTCGCCGTCGCGCACAGTTATTCTTATATCTCTGTATACGTCGGAAACTCTAAAATATACCGTTACGTCCTCGTCTGCGCTTATCTTCTGAGGTACTGTGTATCTTACCTTACCGTCGGTAACGAGCTTGATGCTTCTGCCACCCGCGGTATTGCCCTTGATAAACTCTGCCGCGGCGCAGCCTGCGATAGCTGCTTCCTCGGATACATAGTCAACAAGGTCGTGAACGTGAAGAACGTTTCCGCAAGCGTATACGCCGGGAATTTCGGTCTGTCTGTTCTGGTCAACAACAGCTCCTCCGGTAATTCTGTCAAGTGTGATATCCGCGCTCTTTGTAAGCTCGTTCTCGGGAATAAGACCGACAGAGAGAAGAAGTGTGTCACACTCTATGTACTGCTTTGTTTCGGGTATCGGCTTACGTCTTTCGTCAACCTTTGCGATAGTTACACCGGTAACTCTCTCTTTTCCGTGGATCTCAACGACCGTGTGGCTAAGCATAAGCGGAATATCGAAATCGTTAAGACACTGCTGAATGTTACGTGCAAGACCGCCTGAATAAGGCATAAGCTCACAAACAGCCTTGACCTCAGCGCCCTCAAGTGTCATTCTTCTTGCCATAATAAGTCCGATGTCACCGGAACCGAGAATTACAACCTTCTTACCGGGCATATATCCGTCCATATTGACAAATTTCTGTGCTGTACCTGCGGTAAATACGCCAGCAGGACGTGTTCCCGCGATATTGAGCGCGCCCTTCGGACGCTCTCTGCATCCCATTGCAAGTATAATGGATTTAGCCTCGACTGTGAAAAGTCCGTCCTCGCTGTTCATTGCGGTAACGACCTTATCGGGTGTGATGTCGAGTACCATAGTACCGAGCTTAAAGGGAATATTACGCTCTCTTACCTGAAGCTCATAACGGTAAGCGTATTCGGGACCCGTGAGCTCCTCTTTGAAGCGGTGAAGTCCGAAACCGTTATGAATACACTGACGGAGAATACCGCCAAGGCTTGTGTCTCTCTCAAGAATGAGGATATCTCTGACACCTGCATCGTATGCCGCAACAGCCGCGCTCATACCTGCAGGGCCGCCGCCGATTATAACAAGATCTGCCTTCATAGTAGCCATATCAGTTATCCCCCTTTGTCTTTCCGTAGTTTATAATGGAATTCTTTCCTGCCTTAGTTACGCTCTCAAAAGCCTCTCCGCGCTCTCTTGCGATTATCGAAACAACGATAGGAGAGCAGAAACCGCCCTGACATCTGCCCATTCCGCTTCTGGTTCTTCTCTTGATACCGTCAACGTCACGCGCGCCGGGATTTCTGTGAACAGCCTCAATAATCTCACCCTCGGTGATACCCTCACAACGGCAAACGATGCGTCCGTATGCGGGCTGCTTCTTTATGATCTCGTTCTTTTCCTCTGCGGACAGCTCATTGAAATAGTGTACGGGCTTACGTGTTGCTACGTAGTTTTCGTTCTTTGCGCCAAGCGCGCCGATGCCCGTGAGTATTTCCTCAACGTACTCTGCAATTGCGGGAGCTGATGTGAGTCCGGGGCTCTCGATACCGCCGAGAGTAACAACACCGTCACGCTCCTTGATAATGAAATCACCCTTATCACCTGCTGCGCGGAGTCCGCAGAAGGATGTTATTACCTTATTGAAGGGAAGCTTCGAGACGTTTTCCTCGGACTTTGCGAAGAGTGTTGCAAATCCTTCCGCTGTTGTTGCGTCGTTGTCTCTTTCTTCCATATTTACAGCCGTAGGACCTACGAGAAGGTTACCGTCAACCGTGGGAGAGATGAGTATTCCCTTACCCATCTTTGTAGGTGTGTGGAATATCGTTCTCTGAGTAAATGTACCTGCTTCCTTGTCAAGAACCATATACTCACCGCGTCTTGCAGTGATCTTGAAATCACAGTCGCCTGTCATCTCTGCGATCTTGTCGGAATACATACCCGCACTGTTTATTATGTATTTTGCATCTACGACACGTCCGTCGGCAGCCTTTACGGAATAACCGTTCTCGGTCTTGTCGATTCCCGTTACCTCGTAATCGAGCATAAGCTCAGCACCGTTATCCATAGCATTTCCGATAGCAGCAATGCAAAGCTCGTAAGGACATACTATAGCGCTTGTCTCTGCAAGAAGTGCGCAGGCAAGCTCGGGATTTATGTTGGGCTCAAGCTCAAGGAGCTCGTCGTGCTCAACTATGCGAAGACCCTTGATACCGTTGGCAAGTCCGTTACGGTAAAGCTCCTCGACCTCTGCTCTTTCGCTCTCAAAGCCAACAACGAGAGCCTGATTGTTTTTGTACTTAACGCCAAGGCGCTTGCAAACGCCCTCCATAAGCTCAGAACCGCGCTTGTTCATACGTGCCTTGAGCGAACCGACCTTGGGGTCGTAGCCTGCATGAACTATTGCGCTGTTTGCCTTTGTCGCGCCCATCGCAACGTCACCCGCTTTTTCGAGTATACATACGCGAAGGTCGTACTTTGAAAGCGTCTCGGCAATCATACCGCCGACAACGCCCGCACCGATAACAACAATGTCGTACATCATTTTTCTCCTTTTAATTAAGATAGCAAAGAAACAAAAAGATACGCAAAAAACACGGAGCCTATACACATCTCCGAGTTTTCACGCATCTCCAAATCTCATTGCGTTATAAAATTTACCTTTTTATTATATCACAATTTGTCGGTTTGTCAATATGTTTCCGAATATTTTTTAATAAAAAACGCTCTTGACAGAGTAAAGAATATATTTTATAATATGGGTAGACATATTTCAGTACGGAGGCAATATTATGCTTGACTTTGAAACATACCCGATAATAGCGGCGGTCAGAACACGTGAGGATTTCGAAGCCGCGATAAATTCCGATATACAAGCTGTTTTTTTGCTCAGTGTAAGTCTTTCAAAAGTAGCTGAATTCTGCGAAAAGGCTCACGAAAAAGGAAAGCTTCTCTTTATTCACGTCGATTTTGTAAACGGGCTCAGCAACGACGCCCACGGCGTCAAATATCTTGCCTCAATGGGAATCGACGGAGTGATCAGTACACGTTCAAACGTTATTTCAGCCGCCTCAGAGTGCGGGCTGCTCTCGGTTCAGCGTTTTTTTATGATAGATTCACGCTCAGTCGATACCGCGCTCGAAACGCTTTCGGGCTCAAAGGCGTCAATGGTCGAAATTATGCCGGGTGTCGCATATAAAGCGATATCGAGAATACGCAAGCACGTCAAGTTACCGATAATCGCAGGCGGACTTATAGACAAAAAGGACGAATGCTTCAAGGCTCTCGGCGAGGGCGCATCTATGGTCTCCACAGGCGAGCGCGAGCTTTGGCAATAAATAAAGAAGGCACTCTGTGCCTTCTTTTTTACTGTATCCGTCCGTAAATTTTGTTGAAATAACGGTATTTTCTGCGGTCTACACTGTTAAACTGCTCCTTTGTGATACGGTAGCTCCAGTTTCCGTCAGGCTTTCCGGGTGTATTAAGTCTTGTATCCGAGCCGTAACCGAGCAGGTCCTGTATCGGTATTATAACAAGCCCCGCAGAGCTTCCAAGCATCGTTTTAATTATATTCTCATATCCGTTATCCCAATCCTCGTTTTCGTATCCGCAGTACGACAGCATCGTCCGTCTTGTATCCGCGTCAAGCTCCCAGACGTAGCCAAGTAACGTATTGTTATCGTGAGTTCCCGTGTAGGCTACGCAGTTGTTTTCGTAGTTGTGCGGTCTGTGTATACTGTCGTCCGACAAAAATGCAAACTGAAAAACTCTCATGCCCGGAAATCCGCTGTATTTTACAAGCTCATATACCTCGTGAGTGATGTCGCCAAGGTCTTCGGCTATTATAAGGCTCTCACCCGCAACACTTTTCAGCTTGTCAATGAATTCCCTGCCCGGTCCTTTTACCCAAACACCGTTTTTCGCGGTCTTCTCCCCGTACGGAATACTGTAATACGACTCAAGCGCGCGGAAATGGTCTATGCGCACGCCGTCAAACAGCTTAAGCATATGTTCCATACGGTCGGTCCACCAACGGTATCCGTCCTCTCTCATCTTATCCCAATCGTACAGAGGATTACCCCAAAGCTGACCGTCCTCTGCAAAATAATCCGGAGGAACTCCCGCGACCGCCTGAGGCTTTCCGTCCTCATCGAGCTTGAACAGCTCACGTTCTCCCCAAACATCGCTGCTGTCATAGGCTACGTATATCGGTATGTCTCCGATTATTTTTATTCCCTTGAAATTTGCGTATTTTTTTATCTCACTCCACTGTGAAAAGAACTCGTATTGGATGAATTTCCAAGCAAAAAGTATATCGTTGTTGACCCGTTCACAAGTCCATTTGTTCCAAGCATTTCCTGCGTTTTCGGCTTTTAATGCCATATATCTTGCGAACTTGTCAACATATCGATTTTCTTTGACAAAATTCTCTATTTCCTTTCGGCATTTCACTCTCTCCGCCGCCTTTTTTAGCAGCAAAAAACGTTCTTTCGACAAGCGCTCATATTCGCAGGAATAGGGCGTTTTTTGTCTGCTTGCGTCGAGCTCGTTCTTTGTAATAAGTCCTTTTTCGTAAAGCACGTCAAGGTCTATAAAATACGGATTCCCCGCAAACGCAGAATAAGATTTATATGGCGAATTACATTCGTCAACCATACAAAACGGTAATACCTGCCAGTATGAGAATCCCGATTCACACAGAAAATCTATAAACTCCCTTGCGCTCTTTCCAAAGCTGCCGCAGGAATAGTCTCCGTAGAGACTTGAAATATGCATAAGAACTCCGCTTCCGCGTTTCATTGAGTTTTCCCTCTCTTTCGTTTGATGATTTGATACCTCAACACCGTAATTATACCAGATATTCATAAAAATTGCAATGCTTTGGGATACGTATTAGTAGCATACGCTACGAAATATATGGATTTTTGTACAATTTTGACCGAATTTGCTATATTTCTTGTAAGAAAAGTAGAAATTTTGCCAAAAGCCTATTGCTTTTTTATAAAATGTGTGGTACAATATGTTATATATTTATTATAATGCCGTAAAAAAGGACTTTCGAAAGGAGGATGCGATCAATGAGCGAACGGCTCGTAGACATATTAATTCGAATAATTAGCGAAGAATTAAATAAAACCAACGGTCTGCCGGATACCGTAAAATCGCAAATAACCGCTGAATTATTGCAGGATCTATATAAGCTCTCAAAATCGCACGACCTTTCACACATCGTTGCCGATACTCTTGAGAAGTCGGGACTTCTTGACAGCGCAGAGATTTCGCAAAAATTTGAAAAGCAGAAAGCTTTGTCTGTTTTCCGATATATGCAGATGGATTATGACCTGAATGTACTGTACGACGTTTTTGAATCGAATAAAATACCTTATATGCCTCTAAAGGGCTCTGTTATCCGCGAATATTATCCGCAGCCTGAAATGAGGACGAGCTGCGATATAGACATTCTCGTTGCAAAAAGCGATATCGAAAGAGCAATAGACGCGCTCGTGTCAGGTGCCGAATACAAAACCCTACAAAAGACTATGCACGACGTATCTCTTTATTCCCCGTCAAACACACATCTCGAATTGCACCATACGCTCTCGGAAACCGATGAAGAAAACGATTTTCTCTCGGATAACGTATGGAAAACGGCACATATCAAGTCCGACACCGAGTACTGTTACCTTATGGATAACGACATGATGCTCGCATACCTGACTGTGCATGCAGCAAAGCATTTTGAGTCGGGCGGATGCGGAATTCGTCCGTTTATGGATTTTCACGTCTTAAGAAAAAGCATTGACTTTAACTTCAATAACGTCAAAAAGATACTCAGCGTCTACGGCCTTGAGACGTTTTTTGATAAATGCATGCACCTGACCGACGTGTGGTTCGGAGACAAGGAGCACACAGAGCTGACACGGAATATGCAGGACTTTATCCTGAACGCCGGTGTATACGGCAACGCAGAAAGCCGAGTCGCCGTAAAGAGAAAAGGCGAAAAAAGCAAAGCTAAATATATTTTCGGACGTATCTTTTTACCGTATAGCGAGCTTTGCAAGCAGTACAAAAAGCTAAGAAAATATCCGATACTTTATCCGTATTACACGGTTGCACGATGGTTCAGAATGGTATTCAAGGGTCACAAGCGTGTATTCTCTGAAATAAAAAACAACACAAACGTCTCGGAAGAGAGAGCCGAGTTTATAAAAGAAATGCTCGATGAACTCAACCTAACCAAAGAGAATTAATACGAGCCAAGAGGAGTTAACAAGAAAAATGAACGAGAATTTGCTGATAATAGGCGCAGGTATATATGGCGTTGTTGCTTCTGAGATTGCCGCGGATATGGGCTGCTTTAAAAAAATAGATTTCATTGACGATAAAAGAAAAACAAGCCCCACAGGTGCTATGGTTATTGGCACGACACAGGATATAGACAAGCTGACCGACCAATACAGCAATATAATCGTAGCTATCGGCAATTCGGATGTCAGGCTTTCCTTACTTGAAAGCATTAAAGAAAAAACCCCATACCGTATTGTTTCGTTGATATCTCCAAAAGCGTATATTTCTCCTTCCGCCGAAATTATGAGCGGCTGCATCATTGAACCTATGGCAGTCGTGCATTCGCAATGTGTTTTACGTACCGGCTGTATTATTTCTGCCGGGGCTGTCGTAAATCACGCGGCAACATGCGGTGACGGCGTTCATGTAAATTGTAATGCGACCGTTGAGGGATACTGCCGTGTACCGGCAAAAACAAAGATTTGCAGTGGAAAGGTGTACAAAGATCATGTATAAGCATGTTATAAAAAGACTCATGGACATCATCTTATCCGGAATTGCCATTATCGTGTTGGCGCTTCCGATGTTGATTATTGCCATCGCGATAAAAATCGACGATCCAGGTCCCGTTTTGTTCAAGCAAAGGCGCGTGGGTCAAAAGAAAAACGGCGAAATTACATACTTTATGATGTGGAAGTTCCGCAGCATGAAGATGTCAACTCCACACGATATTCCAACGCATCTTCTGGAAAATCCGGAGCAGTACATAACTCGCGTGGGTAGATTTATTCGCAAAACGAGCCTTGATGAGCTTCCTCAGATATATCAGATATTCACCTCGAAGATTTCCATGATCGGTCCAAGACCGGCTCTCTGGAATCAGGACGATCTTATCGCCGAGCGCGAAAAGTACGGAGCTAATGATGTTAAACCCGGTATTACGGGATGGGCGCAGATCAACGGACGTGATGAGCTTGAGATTGACGTTAAAGCAAGATTCGACGGCGAATATGCCGCAACTTTGAATGCAGGTAAATTTAAGGGCTTTGCTATGGATGTCAAGTGTTTCTTTGGTACGATTGTAAGTGTGCTTAAATCCGACGGTGTTGTCGAAGGTGGTACCGGTGAAATGAAACGGCAAGAAGAACAACAAAAGGAAGAAGAAACGGTAACGAAATGAAAAAAATATTGATCACCGGCGCGAACAGTTATATCGGAACCTCGTTTGAGCATTACATACGAAAAAATTATCCGAACGAATACTCGGTCGATACGGTTGATATGACCGATGAGCATTGGCGCGATTCGGACTTTTCGAGTTATGACAGTGTGTTCCACGTAGCGGGTATCGCGCATTCGGACGGTGGCAGGATCAGTGAAGAAAAAGCCAAGCTGTATTACGCTGTAAATACCGATCTGACTGTGGAAACGGCAAAGAAAGCCAAAGAGGACGGCGCAAAGCAGTTTATCTTCATGAGCAGTGCCATTGTTTACGGTGACAGTGCGCCGATCGGCAAATCTAAAATCATTACAAAAGATACACCTGTAAATCCCGCAAATTGCTACGGTGACAGTAAAGTGCAGGCAGAAAACAGAATCCGACCTTTGAATGACGACAGTTTCAAGGTCGTTATTCTTCGTCCACCTATGGTTTACGGTAAAGACAGCAAAGGAAACTATCCGTTGCTCGCCAAAATTGCCATAAAAACTCCGATATTCCCTTACGTAAAAAATGAACGCTCGATGCTGTACGTTGAAAATCTGTGTGAATTTGTAAGGCTTATGGTAGAAAACGAAGAGAGTGGAATTTTCCATCCTCAAAACGAAGAATACAGCAATACGAGTGAGCTTGTAAAGATGATAGCAGAAGCTCACGGCAAAAGGATTGCCCTTGTAAAAGGCTTTGGCTGGGCGCTAAAAATCATGAGTCACATAACAGGACTTGTGAATAAAGCGTTTGGAAATCTCAGCTATGAAAAAGAAATGAGTAACTACAAAGTCGAATATAGATTAAAAAACCTGAAAGATTCCGTTGAGGAGACCGAAAAATGATAGACGCAACCGCAATTATAATGACCAAAAACGAAGAAAAAAATATCGTGGACTGTCTTAAATCCATGGACGGTTTTGCCAAGAGATGCGTAGTTATTGACTGCGGTAGCACCGACAAAACCGTTGAGCTTGCAAAGGAAAACGGAGCAGACGTATATTTCCACGAGTTTGAATATTACGCAAAGCAATTCAACTGGGGTATTGAAAATTGCGACATCGACACGGAATGGATAATACGTCTTGACGCAGACGAGCGCTTTCCGAAAGAGCTTTGCGAGGAAATAGAAGACGTTATAGGAAAGAATGCAGACCGGCCGATGAACGGAATTACTATTGAGGCTGACTTCTTCTTCCTTGACAGATGCATGAAGCACGGGGTACGCAACAAGAGAAAGATGATGATGTTCAAAAAGGCGTACGGCTGCATTGAAGACAGACGCCGCGATGCTCACAGCATTATCTCGGAAGGCTTTTCGTACAGTACAAAGCACAGATTCCTGCACTATGATTTCAAGGACATTGACAACTACATAAAGAGATATAACTGGTACGCAACCCGTGAAATGCAGGATTATATTGATTACACACGCGGGGCGGGTACCGATATTAACACAGACAAAGCAATAGCCGCCCAAAGAAAGAAAAAGTTTGGATTCTACTACAAAATGCCGAGATACGTTCGTGCGTGGATGTGGTTTATCTATAACTATATTTTCCGCGGCGGATTTTTGGACGGAAAAGAAGGTCTTATATTCTGCTTCCTTGAGTGTTATTGGTACAGACTTTTGGTTGACGCAAAGATATATGAGTATGAGAAATGCGGCGGCGGTGAATTTGAAAAGCTGACGGCGATTTGATAGGACTTAAAATTGAGAGGTGTAATATGAATTATCGTTTAAAAAGTATGATCTTGTTTCCTATGAACATTCTTTACACGATCAGTCCTAAAAAGTGTCTTGAGCTTATGTTCAGATTAAAGCAGGGACGAAACCTTGATTTAAAAAATCCCAAGACATACAACGAGAAGCTGCAATGGATAAAGCTTTACTATAAAGATGACAGAATGAGTAAGTGTGGTGACAAATATCTTGTTCGCTCGTATGTTGAAAGTATGGGATGCGAGGACACGTTAAACACGCTTTTATGGTCAGGCTTTGATCCCGCAGATATACCGTTTGATAACCTTCCTGAAAAGTTTGTTATTAAAACAACCCACGGTTCCGGATTCAATATAATCTGCAAAGATAAAAATTCACTTGACCGCAAAGCCACTGTAAAAAAACTAAAAAAATGGCTTAAAGTAAAATACTTAAAATGCTATGGTGAACATTGGTACGGGGTAGAAAAGCCAAGAATAGTCGTAGAAAGTTTTCTTGAAAATACAGACGGGACTCCGCTTTATGACTACAAATTCTTCTGCTTTAACGGTGAACCGAAATATTTGTATGTTGATACTTGGAAAGACGGTGCGCATCATATCAATATGTATGATATGGGCTTTAATCTCTTAAAGGAAGTATCTTTAGGCTACCCACGAGATTTTTCAAACATAACCCCACCTGAAAATTATGAAGATTTAAAGAAAGTAGCAACAAAGCTTGCTTCAGATTTTCCTCATGTAAGGGTGGATCTGTACAGTGTAAACAATAAAGTGTATTTTGGAGAAATGACCTTCTCAAAGGGTGCCGGGTTTGATAAAATTCTTCCGGTCGAATTTGAAAGAGAAATGGGAGATTACATAAATCTTGGTATTTGAGCAAAGAAGAGGTATAAAATGTCTGATCTAAAAAAAGTAAGCGTAATAATACCCTGCTATAACTGTAAAGACTTAATCGGTGAGACACTTGACAGTCTTGAAAAGCAGACCTTTAAGAATTTTGAAGTAATTTGCGTTAATGACGGCTCAAAGGATGAAACCTTGGAATACCTTAACGAGCAGGCAAAAATCCGTGACCTTGATATCAAGATCATAGACAAGGAAAACGGCGGTGTCAGCAGCGCAAGAAACGCCGGCATCGAGGTAGCTTGTGGTGAATATCTTCTGTTTTTGGATGCAGATGATGTTTACAACGAAAACTTTGTCGAAAAGCTTACATATAATGCAGACAAGTACGATACCGTGTATTGCAAATTAAACCGTGACCTTAAAATGGTGTATGCGTTTAATCCTCAAGACGTTGAACATAAGGAACAGACGCAGAAGGAAGCAATGCACAAGCTTCTTTACGAGATGGGCAATTACGGATTCTACTGCTATCTCTATAAAAAGGAGATTCTAAATAAAATCTGTCTTCGCTTTGACGAAAACACACGTCATTTTGAGGACAGAGAATTTAATTGGAAGTATCTTGCTAATTGCAATAGCATTTTGTGGCTTGATGCGCCTCTTTACGGATACAGAGTAAACACACAGTCGGTAACGCAAAGACCCGCAACCTGGCATACAGACGGACTTGATGCAATCCGCAGAGTAGAAGCGTATCTTAAGGAAAAGGACTGTCCGTTTACGTCGGAAGTTGAATCATACCTTTTTGCAAGAGCGATCTGGGGACTCGCGAAGGCGTACTCAATAAGTCACAAAAAGGATTTGTTCATTCGATTAAAAACAGAGTATGAGCTAAAAAAATATATGAAGCGTACCGCTAAAGACAGCAACAAGCTTGTTAAAATTGCATCGATACTCTACCTGATTAACCCGATGCTGTTCTATTATGCGGTGGGAAGTACAAAAAGGAAATAAAAAATGATTAGTGTTTTGATAAGCGTATACAACGAAAATCGGAATGAAATTATAGAATCTTTTGATTCTATCCTGAGCCAGAGCTATTCTGACTTTGAGCTGATTGTAGTTGTGGATAAGCCTGACAACGAAGAAGCAATTGCTTTGCTTAATCAATACGCAAAAAAGGATGACAGAGTTAAAATCATCATAAACGAAAAAAACATCGGTCTTGCTATGTCTATGAACGTGGCGGCAGAAGCGGCATCAGGCGAATATTTCCTAAGAATGGATTCCGATGACGTCTGCTATCCCGAAAGATTCAAGAAGCAGTACGATTTTATAAAGAACAGCGACTACGACTTGGTTTGCGGAAATTATGACTTCATTGACGAGGACGGAACGTTTCTTCCTCAGAAAGCCACGGTATATTCCGACAAACAGTTAAGCAAGCTTCTTCCGCTTCGAAACATAATTCATCACCCGACTGTTATTATGCGTGCGGACAAATTCCGTGAGGTTGGCGGATACCGAGATTATCCCTGTGCACAGGACTATGACCTCTGGCTCCGTATGAAATGCGCGGGCTGCAAAATGCACATGATGCCCGAAAAGCTGATCAAATATCGGGTAAGGCAGGCAAGCACAACTATTCGAAAGCGATATAAGCAGTCCTGTACGGGAGAATATATCCGTTCACTCTACCATCAGAGGAAGAGAATGTCGGGATATTCGTATGAAGGGTATCTTTCATATCTTGAAAAGCGCAACGTTAATGATCATTCGGCAAATGAAGATTATATCCTCAATTCCGAGCGATATGCGGGTGCAAAGCAGAAAATCAAAAAGGGGCATATTGTAAAAGGAGCTTCTGACTTTTTCGGTGTATTGTTCAGATCAAAATACTTCCGTCCTCATATTCTTCACAGTATGAAAATCGCACTGATTTCGAGATTCTTTAAGTAAGTGGGTAAGTTATATGCATAAATCGAAAACACATTTTCAAATACACGATCTGTTGTTTTTCTTATTGCTATTTTTCTCTTTTTATTTCACACGAAATAATTTGTGTAGAATAATGATGCTCGTATTTTTCGGATATACACTTCTAAGACAGTTGATTACCCGAAAAATTTCGTTTTCATTTTTCTTTGTCGGGTTTGCCGGATTCATTTTATACGGTGCGACAAACATTTTTCTCGAAAACGTTATAAACGCGCAGGTCGCCAGAACAATGGTCTTATCGCTTACGCTTAATCTTCTGATGATCTATTCCATCGTTCAGTATATTCATATGCAGAATGATATACCAAAGGTACTCCGTATTACCGAGCTTGGAATATTTACAACCGCTCTTGTTGTAGTTCTGCTTTCACTGGATACCATCACATCCGGCAGACTTGGCAGAAATACGGTTATGAATTCCAATATGCTGGCGATATTATGCACGTTCGGATTTGTTCTGTGTATGTATCTGCGTAAGGTTGATAAGCTCAAGAAAAAGTCTTTTTGGTTCCGTTTAGCTTTTTATTCTCTTGCTATTTTATTGTCCGGCTCACGAAAAGGATTGCTCATGCTCCTTCTTGCGTTTATGCTCATCAAATTTATAGGCGGCGGAACGCGAAAGCTCTTCAGAAATGTTCTTATCAGTGTAGTGGCCGTGGTAATTGTCTATATGATCATAATGAGGGTTCAAGTTCTTTATAATATCATCGGTGTTCGAATGGAAGCTTTTCTGAAGCTTCTTACGGAAGGATCCACGGAAGAGAGCTCCATAAATGACCGTATGTCTATGACGGAAACGGCCATGTCTTACTTCAAGAAAAAGCCGTGGACAGGATATGGATTTGATTGCTTCAAGATGGTTTCCGGAATGAACGGCGGAGGTAAGCTTGACGCGCACAGCGTTGGATATTATTCGCACAATAACTATGCCGAATTACTGTTTGGAGGCGGAATTATAGGATTTGTTTTATACTATATCCCTATAGCTTATCTGTTGATAAAGCTCTTCTCCAACACAAAAAGCAACATATGTATTCCGTATTTGTTAACTTTCTTTATTGCAAAATTGGCTTTCGAATTCGCGTACGTTTCGTACTATGAACGGATTGATACCTATGTTGTTGCTATAATATTGGGTTGTACGCTGTTAGTATCCGTCAAGAAGAAGGATGAAAATGCCACACCTGCAAAAGATTTGTTGTTCAAGTTGACAATATAAAAATTTTAAACGATTAATGTAGCAGAAAAGAGAATAACTATGTCATCGGTAAAAAAACTTTTAAAGAACCCATATAAATTCATATTTATCTTGGATAAATTGAAAATAAGCAAATTAATTCCGGACAAGCCCTATCTTAAAATAAAATTTAGAGCGCATATGGGTAAAAAGCTAGACCTAAAAAATCCGCAAACCTTTAACGAAAAACTCAATTGGCTTAAACTTTATAACAGGAAGTCCGAATACACAAGAATGGTCGATAAATACGAAGCGAAGGAATATGTTGCAAACATTCTCGGAGATGAATATATTATACCCACTCTCGGTGTTTGGGAACGCGTAGAGGACATTGATTTCGACTCTCTCCCCAATCAATTTGTTTTAAAGTGTACTCACGACAGCGGAGGTATTGTAATTTGCGGGGATAAAACAAAGCTTAACCTTGAAGAAGCAAAAGAAACTGTGCGTAAGGCGCTTAATGCAAACTTTTATTTTATGGGACGTGAGTGGCCATATAAGAATGTAAAAAAGAGAATCATTGCAGAGCAGTATATGGAGGACACCGAAATAGGTGAGCTTCGTGACTATAAATTTTTGTGTTTCAATGGAGAGGTTAAGTGTAGCTTTGTTTGTTCACATAGATTTTCGAAAGAAGGTCTGCATGTTACATTTTTTGATAAAGATTGGAATGTTATGCCTTTTGAAAGACACTATCCGTCTGTAAAGGAGGGTGTTCAACCTCCGAAAAACTATAATCGAATGGTAGAGCTTGCAGAAATTTTGTCAAAAAATATTCCATTTGTAAGAGTGGACTTTTATGAAGTTGAAGGACGGATATATTTCGGTGAACTTACATTTTTCCCAGGTTGTGGATGGGAAGAATTCAATCCTTATGAATGGGATAAAAAAATGGGCGAATGGATAAAGTTATAAAAACATATTTAGGAGAAATGAAATGAAGATAATAATAGGAGCGGATGTGGTTCCTACAGAATCCAATTTTCATCTATTTAGTGATGGAAATGCAATAGAATTAGTTGGTGAAAAGCTTTATAACATTATGCGTGAAGCAGATTTTCGAATCTTCAATCTAGAGGTTCCTCTTTCGGATGTTGCAAACCCAATAAAAAAAAGAGGACCTAATCTTATTGCACCAGAAAAAACTATAGCTGGTTTAAAGGTGTTAGGAATTAATTTATTTACTCTTGCAAACAACCATATTATGGATCATGGAGAAGAAGCATATTTAGCTACATGCGATGTGTTGAAAACAGCTGACATATCATATGTGGGAAGCGGCAAAACCATGGAAGAGGCGGCAAAACCATACATATTTGAATTTGGAGATAAAAAAGTAGGCGTATACGCTTGTACTGAACATGAATTCACAGTAGTTACTCCACAAAAATGCGGAGCCAATCCGTTTGAAGCGTTAGACTCTTTGGATCATATAGCAGAGTTAAAAAAGAAGTGCGATTTTGTTATCACTCTGTATCATGGTGGCAAAGAACATTATAGATATCCGTCGCCATATTTACGTAGAGTGTGTCAGGCAATGTCGAAGAAAGGCTCGGATTTAGTCATATGTCAGCACAGTCATTGTATTGGTTGCAAAGAAGAATACAAAGGCTCTACCATTATCTATGGACAGGGTAATTTTTTATTCGACAGATCAAACTCGGAATTTTGGCAGACAGGTATGCTAATATCTCTTAATGATAATTTTGACATTTCATATATTCCTGTAAGAAAAGTTAAAAACTGTGTCAGGTTGGCGGAAGCTGAAGATGCCGTTGAAATTATGAACCAGTTTTACGAAAGAAGTGCAAATGTATGTAAGCAGGGATTCATAGAACAAGAGTACAAACAATTTGCGAGAGAAAACATTGATTACTATTTGAGAGTAATTGCTGGAAAAGAAAATAAGTTGATGTTTAGAATTATTAATAAGTTAACAGGAAGGAGATTTGTTAATTATTACAACAGGAAAAAGTATAAAGAGGAGCTGTTGTTGGCATTGGAGAATTATATTGAATGTGAAGCGCACAGGGAACTGCTTTTAGAGGGTATTCGTAGTTATACAAATCAATAAGGAGAAGGAAAATGGCAAAGAAAGGAATTTTGTCGAAAGATAATGTTATATTTAATTCGTTGATATATTCCGTCAGCGGATTACTCTTGAAATGTTTTCAATTTTTCTTATTGCCACTTTATACAGCGCATTTAACTACCGCCGATTATGGTGTGACAAGCATATCAGCATCATTTATAACGACAATGGGATATATAGTGGCTTTTTCACTTTTTTCAGCAGTATTGCGATTCTATGTTGACTTAAAGCAAGATTCGGAAAAACTGAAAAGGTTTTACGGTACAATAACCATCTTTGTTTTTATATCCGGAATTATATTTTGTGGCTTGTTATGTTTGCTTAAGGAACCGCTTTGTAAATATGTTTTTTCAGGAGTGGACTTTTTTCCGATTGTTTTTGTAAGCATAATATCACTGATTTTTAGTTGTCAGCATCATATTTACGAGAATATATTAAGAAGCCAACAAAAAGCTATTAAATATGCAGTGATTGTAATCGCGTACTTTTTTATAGTTTTGATACTTAATATATTGTTTGTAGTAGTTTTCAAAATGGGGGCAACCGGCGTTGTACTTACTACAATGATAGGAAATTTGCTTTATACTGTGTTTTTTATTGTAGATATGGTATTAAGCAAGTCAATCACATTATGTATTGATGTACCATTGTTAAAAGAGTCACTGAAATATTCCATACCAATAATGCCTCACGATTTATCTACTCAGATTGCTCAGCTTGTTTCAAAAGCTTTGATAAGCGGAAATGGGTCGCTTGCGGACTTGGGATTATATTCTGTGGCTTCGCAATTTGCCAACGTGGCGGAAACTGTACAAGTGTATATAAATAACGCTTATGGTCCGTGGCTTTATGAAAGATTACACCAAAAGGAGGACGGATACAAAAAAAGCATATCAAATATTGTTGAAATGCTATGTGGTGTAATCGGTCTTGCGTTTATTTGTATAGCCTTATTTGCACATGATTATATAGTATTGTTTATTGACAAGTCATATATTGATGCGTGGAAATTTATACCTCTTATAGTCATAGTGTTTTCGATTAAGACTGTTTATTATTTTTATGTAAATATTTTGTTTTATTACAAAGAGGCATCAAGATTGCTTTTTGTAGCAACGGTGTCAAGTAGTATGTTGAATGTAATTTTATCAACATTCATAATCCCGAAATATGGGGCTTATGGTTCGATTTTTGCGGATGGTATATCTATGTTTGTCCGAGCGGCAATAGTAATAATAATAAGCAAAAGGTACGAGGACATTGGTCTTAAAATCAGTAATTTTATAAAGAACTTTTTTACAGTTATGTTCTTTATATTTGGAGGACATATTTTATCCTATACAATGTATGGGAATAGCTTCAATATTTGGAATCTAGCTTATAAGATATTATTTGTTTTAGTATATGCCATAATTTTAGTTTGTAGGCACAAGAAACAAATAATAGGATTCATAAAAATGTTTAAGGGGAAGAAGAAGGGATAGTTATGGATTTTAAAAAAAAGCTTATAAAGGCCTTTATACGGGTAAGTAAAGTTTTTAAAAATAACCGAATAAAGACAGTTTTATTTGAAAGTTTTTCGGGGGCATCATATTCGGACAATCCAAGAGCTATATCTGAAGCTCTTCATAAGGTGGCACCAGAAGTAGATATAGTGTGGGCCCTTAAAAACCCTAAAAAAAGTACAGCGCCAGAATATATAAGAAAAATTAGCAGAACTGATATATTTAGCTACTATAAAGAATATGCCAATGCAGATGTGTATGTAACAAATATGGAATTTATGGATTTACCAAAGAAAAAAAATCAGTACTACATACAGACTTGGCACGGAGACCGTGCATTTAAAAAAGTGTTATGGGATTCTGATTATCAAATAAATAAACCCAATGAATCCAAGGAAGGGGTATGTGATCTGGCTATTGCCGGGTCAAAGTATGGTGTGCGCCAGTATCGATCTGCGTTTTTGTATAATGGTGAAGTGTTAGAGGTAGGAACTCCAAGAGATGACAGATTGGTCAATCCATCGATAGAAGAAATAAAAAACATAAAGAAAAAGCTTGGTATTGGTGAAAATACACGCGTTTTATTATATGCACCTACTCTACGAAGGAAAGCTGTAAGTGAAAAGACGGAGCAGGAAATTCAAAATATAGACATAGAAAAAACCCTTAATGCCCTGGAAGAAAAATTTGGTTGCAAATGGGTATGCTTTGTAAGAGCGCATATTGCAGTTTCAGGAATAAGTGGGGTTAAGTACAGCGATAAAATTATAAATGTAACAGACATAGAAGATATGGCGGATTTGCTACTTATATCCGATATGCTTATAACTGATTACTCGTCCAGTGCCGGAGATTTTGCGCTTCTTAACCGACCAATAATTTTGTTCCAGTCAGATATAAAACAGTACATAGAAAGAGATCGTAATTTTTACTTTAATATGGAAGATAGCCCATATTATATAGCAGAAAATCAACAAGAACTGGAAAACATTATTTACAAATTAAACGAAGAGGATGTCACGGAAAACTGCAAAGCAATTCTTGATTTTTATGAAACAAATGAAACGGGAAAAGCATCAGAAACTGTAGCTAAAATTATAAAAGAGAAGTTGAAAATATAGTGGAGGATAAATCTATGAAGAGAGCATTGGTAGTGGGAGGAAATAGTGGAATAGGTCTGGCAATTGTACTTAAGTTGCTCGACGAAAAATATGAGCACGTATATATTGTCGGTAAGGATGAGCCGATCCTTTCTGATATACCGATGGCATATATACAAAGGTATAATGAAAGTATTTCTTTTTCTCGTATCAATTTAATTTCTGAACAGTACCACATATTTGATGATATAAATGACATAGATACGCTTGTTATAACAGCGGGATTTGGCCGTGTGGCACCATTTGAAGACTTGACAGGAACTGAAATAACGAATCTGATTAAATGTAATGAATTAGGAGCTATACGGATTGTAAAGGCGTACTATGAAAAAATAAAAGCACAAGATGATTTTTACTGTGCAATAATGGGAAGCATAGCAGGACACGTTGCATCTCCTTTGTTCTCTGTCTATGGAGCATCTAAAATGGGGTTGTGTGGTTTTATCGAAAATATAAATGCTGAACTTAAGGCGTCAGGATGCAAAAACAGAATCCTTGATGTATCTCCCGGCTCTATTGGCGGAACGAAATTCCATGGTGACAAAAACAATATAGAACAGGTCATAGAGCTTGCAGGAAAAATAGTAAAAAAGATGAAAAATAAGGAAACACTATATATACCAAAATATGAAGAAGTATTTAAAAACGTTGTAAAAAGGTATAAAGAAGACCCGGAGAAGTATGCTGCAGAGAGCTATGAATATAAGATGAATAACTCATGTATATCAACCAAGCCACAGGTAGTTGTGGGGTATTTGAGCGGCACTTTTGACCTTTTTCATATTGGTCATTTGAACTTGCTTAAAAGAGCAAAAGAACAATGCGATTATTTGGTAGTTGGTGTCCATGAGAGTGGTGCTTGGAAAGGAAAGGAAACATTTATCCCATTTGAAGAAAGAGCGGAAATTGTCAGAAACATTAAATATGTAGATGAAGTCATAAAATCTTTCTCTGAAGATAGTGATGCTCATGATGTTATAAAATATAACAAGCTGTTTGTAGGAAGCGATTATAAGGGCTCAGAAAGATTTATTAGATATGAGCAAATTTTAAAAGATAAAGGCGTGGAGATAGTGTACTTCCCATATACAAAAGAAACAAGTAGTACGCAGTTACGAGAAAGGCTAAAACAAAAATAAGGAAAAAATTAATAACAAATAATTTCAAAAATATGCTGTACCTGTTTGCTGCAAATGCGGTTGGATGTGACATATAAACATACGATGAGCTTAATTTCGCAAGCTTTCGGTGTAGCGATGAATAGTTGGAGCTACTGTCCAAGCGTTTCCAACCGATCATATCGTAAAATTTATTTAATTATTCAAGGAGCAATACCATGCTTACAAACAATATAAACCTATCCTCAGGCTCTATCCTCGTCACCGGTGCTGCCGGCTTTATCGGTTCTAATCTTGTCCTTGAACTGCTTCGCTCGGTTGACGGTGTAAAAATCGTCGGTCTTGATAATCTCAACGACTATTACGACGTATCCATAAAGGAATACCGTCTTTCCGAAATCGAAAAGCTCGCTACAGAGCGCCCCTCGTGCAGCTGGGAATTCGTTAAAGGCAATCTTGCCGACCGCGCACTTATCGACAGTCTTTTTGAAAAGCATCGCTTTTCGGTTGTCGTCAACCTCGCAGCGCAAGCAGGTGTGCGTTATTCCATAACTAACCCCGATGTTTACATTGAATCCAATATTATCGGATTCTACAATATTCTTGAAGCCTGCCGCGCATATCCCGTCGAGCATCTCGTCTATGCGTCGTCCTCGTCGGTTTACGGCACGAACAAAAAGATTCCCTACTCCACCGACGACAAGGTAGACAATCCCGTCAGCCTCTACGCCGCCACAAAGAAAAGCAACGAGCTTATGGCGCACGCCTACAGCAAGCTTTACAATATCCCCTCGACAGGTCTTCGATTCTTTACCGTTTACGGTCCGGCAGGCAGACCCGATATGGCGTATTTCGGCTTTACCAACAAGCTGATAAAGGGTGAAACCATACAAATATTCAACTACGGAAACTGCAAACGCGACTTCACTTACGTTGACGATATTGTCACAGGTGTCAAGCACGTTATGCAAAATGCACCCGAAAAAGAAAACGGTGAGGACGGTCTGCCGATTCCGCCCTACCGTGTATATAATATAGGAAACAACAGTCCCGAAAACCTGCTTGACTTTGTAACTATTCTTGAAGAAGAGCTGGTTCGCGCGGGCGTTCTTCCGTCGGATTACGATTTCGAAGCTCACAAAAAGCTCGTACCGATGCAACCGGGAGACGTTCCGATTACCTACGCCGACACCTCAGCTCTTGAGCGTGATTTCGGCTTTAAGCCGTCAACAACTCTCAGAGAAGGAATTCGCAGTTTCTCTGAATGGTACTATAATTTCTATATAAAAAATAAGAGGAGTATACGCACATGAAAATAGCAGTCGCAGGTACAGGATACGTTGGTCTTTCCATGGCTGTGCTTTTGGCACAGCACAATGAGGTTACGGCAGTTGACATCATTCCCGAAAAGGTCGAAATGCTCAATGCGAAAAGATCTCCTATTATTGACAAGGAGATAGAAGAATACCTTGCAACGAAAAATCTTAACCTCACGGCGACGACCGACGGAGAAGCCGCATATAAAAATGCCGAATTTGTCATAATTTCTACGCCTACAAACTACGACCCGTCAAAGAATTATTTTGATACAAGCTCTGTTGAAGCGGTTATTGAACAGGTAATGGCTGTAAATCCAAATGCAATAATGATAGTAAAGTCTACAGTACCCGTTGGCTATACCGCTGACGTTCGCGAAAAATACTCTTCCGACAATATCCTGTTCAGCCCTGAATTTTTGCGAGAAGGACGCGCACTGTACGACAATCTTTATCCAAGCCGTATAATCGTCGGTGTTCCGCTTGAAAACGCGCGACTTTACAAGGCGGCAGAGACCTTTGCGAATATGCTGAAGGAGGGCGCTATAAAGGAAGACATAGAGGTTCGTTTTATGAATCCGACTGAAGCCGAAGCGGTCAAGCTTTTTGCCAACACATATCTTGCGCTTCGTGTTTCCTTCTTCAATGAGCTTGATACATACGCCGCCGTGCGCGGGCTCGACACAAAATCAATTATAGAAGGCGTCGGTCTTGACCCGAGAATCGGATCTCACTATAATAATCCGTCCTTCGGTTACGGCGGTTACTGTCTACCAAAAGATACAAAGCAGCTTCTCGCAAATTACAACGACGTTCCGCAGAATATTATATCGGCTATAGTTTCTGCAAACAGTACGCGTAAGGACTTTATTGCCGATCAGATAATCGCAAAGCACCCGAAAATTGTCGGCGTTTACCGCCTTACGATGAAGTCGGGCAGTGATAATTTCCGTCAGTCCTCGATCCAAGGCGTTATGAAACGCATAAAAGCAAAAGGTATTGAGGTCGTTGTATACGAGCCCACCTTGAAGGAAAGTACGTTCTTCAACAGCCGTGTTATAACCGATCTTAACGAATTCAAGCAGATATCCGACGTGATTATCGCAAACCGTTACAACGACGATATTGCCGACGTACTCGATAAGGTCTACACAAGAGACCTGTATTTTAGGGATTAAACAAGGAGATTTTATGACCGCAAGCGAAAGATTTGAACATATCTATAAAAAACCGCCATTATATACAGCGTTTACTCCCTACAGAGTGTGCCCCATCGGTGCGCATTCAGACCATCAGTTAGGAAAGATCACGGGATTTGCCATCGACAAAGGAATACATATCGCATACGCACCCAAAGAAAACGGTGTCGTTGAGATTCAGTCGATGCAGTTTGAAAAGCGTGCGCAATGGCATATTGAAGCAACGCCTAACATAAAGGAAAACGATTGGGCTGACCACCTGCGCGGCGCGACTATTGCGCTTCATAAGCGTTATCCTCTTCGTAAAGGTCTGTCTGCCGTTATCAACGGCGAGCTTCCTATAGGCGGTCTTTCTTCGTCTGCGGCAGTCATCATTACATTTTTGACAGCACTTTGTAGGCTCAACAGCATTACGCTTGAGCCAAATGAGCTTATCACCATAGCAAAAGAGGCAGAAAATAAATATGTCGGTGTTTCCTGCGGTAAGCTGGATCAGTCCTGTGAGGTGTACTGCCGTCGAGACAGCTTGCTCTATATGGATCTGCTCGACGACAGCTATGAGCTTATTCCAAAGCCGCAGAATATGAAGCCCTTTAAAATAGCAATATTTTTCTCGGGACTTGAGCGCAGTCTTGCAGGCTCTGCCTTTAATATGCGAGTTGACGAATGCAGAAGTGCAGCGTATGCGCTCAAAGCCTACGCTGATATCCCTTACGGCAAATTCGAAGAGACCAATCTCCGTGACGTACCGTATGAAGAATATCTCAAACACAAGGACAAGCTTCCGGAAAATTGGCGACGCCGAGCTGAGCATTGGTTCACGGAGTTTATGCGTGTAGAACGTGGAGCGGAGGCTTTCAGAAAAGGAGATATCGAAGAATTCGGTAAGCTTTCATTTGAAAGCGGTCATTCTTCAATATATAATTGGGAGACAGGCTCTCCCGAGCTAAAAACGCTGTATGAAATCATGACTCATACCGACGGAATATACGGCGGACGTTTCAGCGGAGCAGGGTTTAAAGGTTGTTGTATGGCGCTTATTGACCCAAGCTATAAAAAAAGCATAGAAAAAAATGTAACTGAAAAATATCTTGCAATGTTCCCAAGTCGGAGGC
>JAZNPQ010000129.1:0-7575 GCA_045589735.1 Eubacteriales bacterium
ACAAAATTGCTCTTTGCGAAAAACTGATCAAATCAGGTGAATTTATCGGAAATTTGCTTTTTTAAATATCAAATCATATCAATACAACTTGTTTATAAATCAATAAACTTTGTTCACTGAGCCGTTTGGCACACCGCGAATAAAAATCCTCTTGCTTGAACAAAGCTCAAGCAAGAGGATTTTGTATGAGGCTCTATCTGTCAAAGCTCGGATTGATTGCGTAGAAGTTCTTTGAATCCATTGAGTCCTGAGCGAGACGCAGGGCGTCGCCGTTCTTACTCTTTCAAACAGATGTGGGATTTCCCTTGTGGGGAAAGGAAAAAGGCGATATTCCCGCAAAAAGATGATGGTAAGCTTACCGAATATAAGTGAGGGTGTTTCACGAATTGTCTGTGGTGGTTGATTTCTGACGGTATTCTTTAGGGGTGAAGCCTGTATCCACTTTAAACGTCCTGCTAAAATGCTCAGGGTTTTCATATCCGATCATATCGGATATTTCCGATATGGGCTTTGTTGAGAAGCGCAGCAGGTATTTTGCATGCTCGATTCTCAGCTCTTTTACAAATGAGGTGAAGCTTTTTCCCATGTATTGCTTAAATAACCGTCCCGTATGTGTTGTGGAATACCCGATGTGAGCTGATAGGGACTCCAATGTTACGGTGTTGAAATTTTGGTTAACGTAGGACTGCATTTTATGCATAGTTTTATTGTAGCTTTTTTGAGTGGGAGAGAGGATCGAGCCTTTTTCGTTCATCATACTGTTCACGCAATACAGTATGTTGGCTTCGGTCAGCATTGATGCTTCATTTCTGTGCTGACATTGATAGGCAAGTATTTCTTTAAGGTTTTCGGCGGAGTGTTCGGATAAAACGTATATCGGAAACGTCTCGCCGCCAAGCATAGAGAAGAATTTGCCCATAGCTGTGTCGGGAAGGGGATATCTTTCGATAACCTTCAAAAACCATTCCTTGTCGAGAAGAATGTTATACACTATGCTGTCTTCATTAGGCGCATACAGGGTATGGAATGTTGCGGTATTAAGCAAAATGAACGAGCCCTCTCGCATATGGATGGCTTCGCCCTCGACAAAGTTGACGCATTCGCCCTTTTGGATGTAGTTTATCTCAAAAAAATCGTGATCGTGATATCCGCCTATTTCACATGGAAAGTGTTTGCATACGAAAGCTACCTGATTGGGTATGTGGCAGAAACGCCTTATAGTGATGGTTGGAACCAGGTTGGTCTGGGAGACCATTTTTAGTTTTTCGGCTATTTGATTATACATCTCTATACCTCCGATTTGTGTTATTATAACATATTCTTGCAGAATTGTCAACAGAATGTCGCAAAACATCAACATCATGGCTTTGTATATCATTTACATGAGGAGTACTTTGCAGTAAAATTATTATAGTAGCAATACAGATTAACAGCGGGTCTTATATTTTGACAGCCGCGGAAAGGAATTAATTATGGAAAAGAAAAGATACGCCCAGGTTGGTGTTGGCGGCAGAGCGATTATGTACTACCAGGCGATCGCAAAGGATTTTAACGAATATGCAGAGCTTGTTGGTTTTTGTGACATCAACCAAGGCAGAATGGACTATGCCAACCGCCGCTTGGTAAATCAGTGCGCATATCATGAGGTGCCCACATACGGTGCGGACGAATTTGAGAAAATGATCGAGGAAACAAAACCCGACGTTGTCATCGTGACAAGTGTTGACAGAACCCATCACCGTTACATCATTAAGGCTATGGAAATGGGCTGTGACGTTATTTCCGAGAAGCCTATGACCGTAGACCCTGAAAAGTGCCAGGAGATCATCGATTGTATTCAGCGCACTGGCAAGGACCTTCGTGTTACATTTAACTACAGATATTCGCCCGACAGAACCAAGGTCAAGGAGCTTCTTATGAGCGGTGTCATCGGCGACGTAAAGCAGATCCACTTTGAGTGGTTGCTTGACACCTCTCACGGAGCGGACTATTTCCGCCGTTGGCACAGAGACAAGAGAAACAGCGGAGGTCTTATGGTACATAAGGCTACTCACCATTTCGACCTTATCAACTTCTGGATAGATTCTTATCCGACAAAGGTTTTTGCGTTTGGAGATCTGAAGTTTTACGGCAGAGAGAATGCCGAAGAGAGAGGGGTTACTAAGTTCTACTATCGCTCCACAGGTGCCGAGAATGCCAAGGGAGATCCCTTTGCGATAAACATTTCTGCGGGCGGTAGCTATGATCTATACTATAGTTGCGAAAATAATGACGGATACCTTCGCGACCAGAGTGTTTTCGGTGACGGAATCAGCATTGAGGACACTATGAACGTTCTCGTTAAGTACGCCAACGGCGCGCAGATGTCCTATTCGCTGAATGCTTACTCACCTTGGGAGGGTTACCGTGTAATGTTTACCGGAACCAAGGGACGTCTTGAGCTTGAGGTAGTGGAATCGGTTGTAAAGGAACTTGGCATTGAGCACGGTAAAAACTCCTCTTACAAGGATAAGAAAATCACAGTGTTCCCCATGTTCAAGGCGCCCTATGACGTAGAGATTCCCGATTGCTCGGGCGGTCACGGCGGCGGAGACCCCGTTATGCTTAACGATATTTTCAACCCGAATCCTCCCGCAGACCCCTTCAAGAGAGCGGCGGGCTATATCGACGGCTGTATGAGTATTTTGACCGGTATCGCGGCTAACAAGTCGATGGCTACGGGTATGCCTGTTGAGGTCAAAGATCTGGTGGATATTCCCGGATTTAAGTTTTAACGATTGATATGCAAAGAAACCCCAACTCGGACATAATAATCTGCGTTGGGCTTTCGCCATTGTTTCCAATGTTTATGATGATAAAAATAAAAATATATAAACAAAACAGCCGCTTGTGCGGCAGGATGAGGGAGATATGAAAAGAAAAGTTAGCACAATTATTTCTTTTGTTCTATTGCTTGCGTTATTTATAACCGTTTTACCTGCTTGCAGAAACATCGGGAATACGGACTATGAAAGTACCGATGAAGCTGAAACAGGTAGCCAAAGCGTGGAAGTAAATGACAGCAATGAGGAAAGCGGTGATGAAACCGAAGAAACCGAAAGCGAAGTCGATACTGAAGTTAATACTGAAGTTGATACCGACCGTGAGAACGAAGTGAAGCTTGACGTAGAAAACGGTGAGCTGATTGAGTCTTCAAATAAGTATGCGGGCGGTGTGCAGGCGTTTTTTGAAGATGGTAACAGAACGCAGTTTACTGTTAAAAACACCGAAATGTCTATGACTTATTCACGTGCGGCATCGGGTGACCAGCTGGTATCGTCTTTGGTCAGTGCTGACGGTGCAAGCTATATATCCGATACGATGGACGTTTTTGTTAAAATGAAGAACGGAGACGTCTATTATGCCTCTGACTCGGGAGAAAATGCCCAAGTTAATCTTTACAGGTTCGGATATTATTATTATCAAGCGCTTTTAGAGGGTCAGGGCTTTTTGCCCGAGGACTATGAGATCCCCATCAAAGAAACGTTAGACGTTGCAAGCTATAACGAAAAAGGACTGAACAACGTTGCAGTCACGGCTGTGGGCGACGGAATTGATTTCACGGTCACGTTAGCGAATGACCCCTATTTTGCATATAAAAATTTGAGTTATTCGGCAAACAAGTATAACGTTCTTATTTTAACGGCAAAGGCAACCGGAGATTGCTCGGGAATTCAGTTTTTTCTTTCGCTCAATAATGAGAGCTTTAATCAAGAGCAGTCTTTTAAGTACAATCTAATAAACGACGGAGAATTTCATACTTATTATATAATCCTGGATGATATTCAAGATTATAGGGGAACCCTTACAGGCATCAGATTCGACCCTATGGCAGGTGAAGGCGGAGGACTTATCATCAAGGAGATGCAGGTGGGAGCGGCAAAGCTTGACGCAATGCCCAGATACGTCAGCATATCGCGAGGCTTCCACGTTTATCCCGACAAAATGCATCACTCTGTTCAGTTCGCTACCACAAAGGAGACCAAAAACGTTGCAGAGGTTGGTTTTGAAACAAGGATAGATGCCAAAAACGTTTCCCGAATTCTCATTAAGGACGCCAACGGCGAGCATGACAGTCTTGACAGTGTTGATTGGGCAAGCGTCGAGTGTGTTGGATTTGATATTATCGACGCAGGTATATTCGGATATATTATGCCTGCTGACGAGATAGCGGGATCGATAACCGTTACTTTGGAGAAGGGTGAATATAAGATAGTCCAGATAAGAGTTCCCGAGAACAACACTCTTATCCCTTCCGAAAAGGGAACCGAGAACAGTAACGATTTTTATATCGGTTCACGAGTATATACCGACGAAAATCACGATTTTGACGAATTACTTTACGAGACCTATTGTGAAAGAAATCCTATTTCGAGTGCTCGTATAAGAGTTTCGGAGACGACCTCCGACTCGGGCTCATATCTGGGATATGACGCTATGCGCGGCATTTACGTTTTCAATATCGGTACTCCTATGGGAGGATTTTATACTCCTTATAACAACCCTAACAGACAATATAAGGTTGAATTCACTGTCAGAGCTGATATAGACAGAGATATATACGTGATGACCTCCGTAGATAAATACGGATATCTCGAATGTGCAGCTCTTATGGACGAGAATATGCTTATGCTACCTGTTCCGATCCAGGTCATCAAGAACTTCAGCGAGCAAAACGGAGAGAGAAATCTTTATAATAAAGACGATCCCGGGTTTAGTGAGGCAATATTCCGTCTTACTCTGAAAGAGGATAAAAGATATACCTATAATATTCTGAATCTATATCAGAATTGGGGTAATTATCCTCTCAAGCAGCTCTCTTCGATACCGTTCTACTGTCCTTATTACCACTTATCCACGGGTGTTACCGAGACTAACTGTATAACTCCCTGGTATTTGACGAGGCAGTTAGGTAAGTCGGATCTTAATACGCTTCCCGACTTCAGACCTATGTCCGCACCCTATTATGCGGGACAGCCTCAGCACCACAACAGCGGTTCGCATTCTTGGTTAAAGTACACGGATGCCGAGGGTAATACGTATACTTCGGAGAATGTCAATAATACCATTACCTCTTACGGACCTACCTATGCCGAGGTAGTTATGGATTATATTTCCGACGACGGCAAGATAGCGGTCTCATATACCCATATGGAAATGCCGCAGAACGATGAGAACAGAACCTATTACACGATGGAGTATACCGTTCTCGAGGATATCACAATAAATGACTTCAGGCATAATTTCTCCTTCTATGAGATGACCGATAACGATAACACGGGTGTTTATCAGAAGATAGGTTATCTTGACGAGAATAATCAGAGCAGAGTAGTAGCCGCCAACAAAGACAGTACGGTTGAGCTTGATTATTTGCTGGGTGATAATTGCCCTTATTTCACGTTCTTTGAAATGCCCGGTGCGTACGATGAGGAGAATAACCCCGAGGGCTATTCATCTAGTGGCGGATACGGAAATCTTGCTTTCCTTATCTATAATTCCAAGGCGGTTATCGGTGGCGAGAAGATTACTCCACAATTTGCGATCGTAAATGCCAAAAACAAGCTGAGACTTTCCTTGAATCTTGACGACGTAACGTTCAAGGCGGGGGATACTATCACTATTAACGCCATACTTTTGCCTTGGGGCTCTCAAGAGCTTAACGACGGAAAGATCGACGTTGAAAACGGCAACTATGAGTACACAATGTATCTCGACGAAGCGCAGACGGTTCAGTATATGGACAAAAACGTTCGTGACGTCAGAGAAAATACTTTGTTAAATCCTTTAACCGTTACCTCCGATACCGACGAGGTTATTGAAAGCGTATATCTGCCGAAGGTCAAGTCAAGTGACGGAAAGAGTGCAGAGTTTACGCTCTCGGGCGGCGAAAATAATGTGACCGTGCGCGTTTACGGCTTTACTATGCTTACCGCTCCAAAGATCGAGGAATATATTGACGGAGAATGGGTTGAATACGTGGTGAGCTCGTCAAAGACACCTGACAGATTGGGTTACTATCACTATTACGACGGCTACGGTGTTCAGTATGATGGCGACGGCACCTTCTCCTATTCATTCGTCACGACGATGACTGACGGAGCGCCCAGAAGATTCAGAATGTCGGCAGATACCGAATTTGAAGGTTGGCCCATTGAGCTTCCTCCCAAGGGTAACGAGGACCTACTTGACGTTTACATTGACGCCGAGGAGATTAAATCCGAGATCGATATTTCCGATTATATGTTCGGAGAAGCAAAATATAGCGATGAAGGATACATAAGCGTATACGTAAAGCTTGACAACGATCTTTATAAAAATGAATCCTATGCGGGATTCTATAACGTTAATGCGGATACCACTTCTCTTGAGGAGCTTGAATCCGGACAGTATTTCGTTATCAAATACAGAGTGCCCAAGACAAATACCGAGAGTGTAGGGCATATGCAGGTCTGGTCGTATACAATAAACAATGAAAATTCCTCAAGCGCTAATTTCAGCTTTAATCCCAAGGCGGACGGAGAATGGCACGTTGAGGTGTTTGATCTTAGCTCGTTTATTTCCAACTTTACCGATCAGGACGGTAAGTATTATGCTAAATACTTAAGAATTGATATCTTTAACAAGGCGTTTACCGATGCTGACACTCATATTGATATAGCATATATGGGTATTGATACAGATCTTTCGGAGATAGGCGCTCTTTGCAAAGACGAATTTGAAGAAATACCTCTTTATTACAAGGATTCTGCCGAATCGATAGATACCGCGACGGGGGAAATTCGTATAGTGGTTGATATTGATCCCGAATCTGGATATACCAAGTCTGATGCCGCGTTCGGCGCCAATCTTGGATATGTCAACGGTGAAAGACAAAACAACTTTATTTCACATACTAAGAACGGCGGTAAGCAGGTCCACTCCGGTGCTACGGTTGACAATGAATATAAGATATACCTCACGGGCTGGTGCACTGTTGACGGCGGTGTAGAGAAGTACGTTTGGAGCGTGGACGGTCTTAATTGGTATGATGTTGGCAACACGGAAAACATTAAGACCCCGACAGCTATGGATATAGCGACCACAGGTCAGGCATATTCGGGCAAGACCTTCGGAAGTCTTACAGATTCTTCTGTAAACGCTCAGTTCCAGGTTAATGAGGGAGTTTCTATCGACCTCTCCGAGTATAAGGACAAGACTGTGGACATAACGTTTGCAGCAGTGCCTGCTGCAGATACCTCTACCTTGGTGCTTCTGTACCGTTTGGAGAATGTTTCTTGTAAGCTAGACGATCCCGACAACTCCGAAGAGGAAACCGCAGATTCCGACGAGGATATCGCGTTCGGCGCCAATTTAGGCTCTATTAACGGAGTTTCACAGAAAAACTTTATTTCTCATACTCAAAACGGCGGCAATCAGAGCTGTGGTTGTGTGACCGTAGATAGTGATTACAGAATATATCTTAGAGGCTGGTGCGCCGTTGACGGTGGAGTTGCTAAATACGTTTATAGCGTAGACGGTGAGACGTGGTTTGACGTA
>JAZNPQ010000130.1:0-10806 GCA_045589735.1 Eubacteriales bacterium
ACGGGATACCCCTGCCGTATCCCGTCCTTTTGCCACGCTTCCCCACTTTGCCCGGGAGGCTCTTATTGGCCGCAGGGCGATAAGCATTCCGACTTGAGAAGCAAGCTTCAGTTACGGTAATGGCTGTTGCCGCGGATTTGCACCGCGATTTCCTTATCCCCGAATATGCCGTCACGCAGCATACCCGACAACGAAAAAAGTTCGATGAACTGTGTTATTCTTCTGTTGCGTATATTTTAGCACCGACCGCAAAAAAAGTCAAGAAAAAGCCTTCAAAAAGAAACAAAAGCATATATTTTTTCGTTTTTCTGAAACAAAAGAGGGGGAGTCAAATGCATTTTTTGCATTTGACTCACCCTCAACGTTTTTGCTTGACGGTTAAACACCGTCATTTTTGCCTTTATAAAGGCAAAAAACGCAAATTCCGAGCGACAAAAAAGTCTAACGTCGACTTTTTTGTGCGGGGGCTTCGTTAATGACTCAGCCCCTTTTGTGGTTTATTCCGCTATTTCTTCGCTTTTTTCCTCTGTCGGAACGGTATCCTTACGCTTCTTTTCCCAAAGCGTCATAATAACCCACAGACCGACGCCAAGAACTACCATAAGTATCGACCAGAACTGCGACGGCGAAATTTTGCCAACGAACTGTCCTCTTTCATCGGCTCTGAAATATTCTATAACAAATCGGAATATTCCGTAAAGTATCAGATACAGCTCAAGATTGCGTCTGAAGCCGAATTTAAGCAGCAGGAAAGTGAAAAGTCCGAACAAAATGAAGAGAAAAGCAGCCTCGTAAAGCTGTGTCGGTACATAGTAGCCCCAGCCCTCGCTTCCAAGCATACGGATTCCGCCGATTACGGGCTGCTCGCCAAGATACGTACCGTGACAGCATCCCGCAAAGAGACATCCGACACGTCCAAAGGCGTGCGCGACCGTTATGCAGCAAGGCACCATTGAAAGAATATCGGTAAGCTTTCCGTCAAGCTTCTTTTTCAGAATAAAATAAATTATTAAGAAGCAACCGGCACCGCCTATAAGACCGCCGATAAAGGTTATACCCGAGCCAAGTTTGAATCCTCTGTCGGGGTTTTCGAGATAATTATAAAAGGCCTGAAATACCGCAGCCGAGAAAAATCCGAGAGCGATAGATACTATGCCGTTATAAAAAACGAAATCGACAAATTTTGTGCTGATACCGAGCTTTTTGCCGTAATAGAAAAGTGTCAGAAAGCAGAAAAGCACACCGACGGCTATCATCACGCCGTACCAATGTATGTTACTTATAAAAGGAATATCGGTATTAAATATTGGATTTGGAAACATATTGATCTCCTTATATAATTTATTATTTGTTAGTCCAATCTGTAAGCTTTATAAAGCCTTCCTTGCCGCCTGACAGGAAAAGTATATCCTTTTCTCTGAATACGTAGTCGGGACGTACCGATTCAATAAGAGTACCGCCGTTTTCTATTGCTATTATGTTAAGTCCGAAGCGCGAACGCAGGTTAAGCTCAAGAACCGTCATACCGACCGCATGAGACGGCAAAATTACCTTTGAAATATTTATCTTCTCACTGAGCTGGATAAAGTCGAGCATCTTTGCGGTCTCAAGTCTGTGAGCAAGACGTATAGCCATATCACGCTCGGGATATACCACCTCTGCGCCCAGCTTCTCAAGTATCTCACCGTGCTCCGCGCTTGTCGCCTTGGCTATAACCTTGGGAACTCCTATCGAAACAAGATTAAGAACGGTAAGTATCGACGTGTCTATATGCTCTCCGATACAAAGAATTACGACGTCACAACTCTTTAGACCCGTATCTATCAGAGTTTTTTTGTCAAGATTTTTGACTATGTAGGCATTTTCTGTCATCTCACGCGCCATACCGACCTTTTCTTCTTCTTTATCGAGAATTATAAGCTCTGCGCCGGCTCCGTAAAGCTCTTCCGCAAGAGCCGTGCCGAAGCGTCCCATACCCACTATACCGTATATCTGCTTTTCAGCCTTTTGTTTTTTACGCATTATAAATCTCTCCTAATTAAAAATTATCCTATTGCGATATTTCCTTCGGGGAAGCTGACACGCTCTCCTCGCGAGAAATACCATAACGATGCAATGGTAAGCGGACCGAGACGGCCAACATACATTACGATACACGAAACTATCTTCGCACCAAGCGAAAGAGTCGGTGTAATACCTGTTGATAGCCCGACGGTCGCAAACGCACTCGTCATTTCAAAAAATATATCGCGAAGCGAAAGCTCGGGCTCAAACATTGCTATAAAAAAGCACGAGCAAAATATTATTGACAATGCAAGCAGAAAAATGACTGCCGCCTTTTTGAAAGCATCACGAGGTATAGAATAGTGAAACGCCTTTTCGCTCCTATTAGTTGCCGCCGATTTTATACCCTGCAGAATTACGAAAAAGGTTGATGTCTTAATACCTCCGCCGGTCGAACCGGGAGAAGCTCCTATAAACATCAGAATTATCATAACTACAAGACCCGCGTTTGAAAATTCACCGAACGAAAAAGTGGAAAATCCCGCGGTTCTTGCCGAACAGCTCGAAAAGAATGCGCCGAGCCATGTGATATTATCGCCCTCGGAAAGCTTTAGAAGCAATGTACCAGATACAAGCAGCACCGCGCTCATCGACAAAACCACTCTCGCGTGCATTGAGAGCTTTTTCCATCTGAATCTTTTTGCGATGACCTCTCTTATGACAAGAAAGCCTATTCCGCCGAGAAATATCAAGGCGCTTGTGACGATATTCAAGAAAATATGATCTTTATATGATGACAGGCTCTGCATACCGCCGAGAATGTCAAATCCCGAATTGTTGAACGCGGCAACCGAATGAAAAAGACTTATTCCGATTGCGCGCGGCACGGGGTATTTCTTTACAAACACAAAAAAGCTAAGCAACGCGCCGATAAGCTCAATTATAAGCGTTGTAAAAAATACATTGCGAATAAACCTAACGACACCTTTCCCGGAATCGAGATTCATAGCCTCCCTGACCACATTACGTCCCTTAAGATTCATTTTTTTGCCGACAAGCAGGATGACGCCCGCACCTATAGAAGTAACGCCAAGACCTCCTATCTGCATAAGAAGTCCGAGAACAATTTGACCGAACGGCGTAAATGTATCATAAGCATCTACGGTAACAAGACCCGTCACACAGACCGCGCTTGTCGAGGTATAAAGCGAATCCATATAAGAAAGCTGAACCCCGTTACGAACGCTTATCGGAAGCATCAGAATAAGCGATCCGATAAAGATCAGAGAAGCAAACCCAAGCGCAATAATGCGAACGGGCGATTGCTTTTTAAAAAAACCAGACATTTCACGCTCCGTAAAATATATATTTACTTTAATATTATAGCACATTCTTTCGTCGGTGTAAAGTCATATCGAATATTTTTTAATTAAACGGCCACGGTTCCGTTTATAGTCATTTTCTCCAAAACAAGCTAATTTTCCAAAAACACCTTGACTTTGCTTCGGTTATAATATATAATTCTTGTAATACTTTTAGCTTGAAAGTACGGTTTTCTATGAAAATTCTAAAAATAATCTGTCTTGCTTTGGCATCTGTACTTTTATTCGTTCCGTTAACCGCTTGTAACGCAGACGAATCCGAGAACTCGGCGAAAGTGCCCGAAAGCACAGAAAAACCCGGTACGTCGGATGTTCCCGATACGTCTGAGATTACAGATACGTCGGATGTTCCCGATACGTCCGAGGTTACAGATACGTCGGATGTTCCCACTGAAACGACAGAAAAAGCCGATACTACAGAAACGCCGGAAGCCACAACAGAGCCCGAAACTACTACTCCGCCCGAGCCCGTGCTGATGCCGGCAGAAGATCTCAAGGCATCAAAGATAAAATCTCACTTCCCTATGTCGCTCTGGCCCGAGGGAAATATACCTTACGACATCAAGGGAGCCTCGGTTACAGCCACCATATCCGCATACCTCGTTGACGGGTCGGATGAAGCTGTCATAATCTTCCCCGGCGGCGGATATTTCAAGCTCGCTCCGCAGGGCGAAGAGGGCGCAGGTACCGCGCAGGCTTATAATAAGGCCGGAATTTCTGCTTTCGTTGTTTCCTACCGCTATAAATCACAGGCAGATCCCGTATCGGCGTACGACGGAAGAGCCACGCTTGCCGACGGTCAGCGCGCCGTTCAGTTTGTTCGTTACTATGCGGATACCTTCGGTATCGACAAGGATAAAATAGCGGTCTGCGGCTTCTCAGCAGGCGGACATCTTGCTATGCTCACCTGTCAGCACGAGCCAGAAGAGAATCTTGTCGGAGACGTTATCGGTGCGGAATCGTCAAAGCCTAACGCTTGCATACTTGCTTACGCCGTTACAACTCTCGGAGACGGAACCTACCGCACAATGCCTCCGAACTTCCTCGGAAGCAACGCAACAAATTCTAAAGAAATAGCAAAATACTCTTACGGACACAATATCGAGGCGATGCCCGACACCTTCGCGTTCTACAGCGTTAAAGACACTTCGGTTATTCCCTCAAAAAATACCGACGCGCTTGCCAAGGCGATGAGAGACGCAGGCAAGAATATAACCGTTAAGTCGTATTCCGACGGAGCTCACGGAGTAGGTCTCGGTACACAGTATGCAGACTTCTCCAAATGGCACGGCGATTCGGTCACGTTCCTTAAGTCTATTGGATTCTAATTAAGATAAAGAAAAAATACGGGAGCTTCGGCTCTCGTATTTTTAATATTTAAAAACATATATTTATCGAGTTGCAAATTTCCCCTTTATGTGTTATAATATTACCTGATATATTATTACTGATTTGAACCATGGAGATTATTATGTTCATATTACCGTATATTTTTCTTATTGTCGGCTTTGCCGCGCTTATCAAGGGCGCCGATTTCTTTGTTGACGGCGCAAGCTCTATAGCAAAAAAATTCGGAATACCGGATATCATAGTCGGGCTCACTGTCGTCGCTATGGGAACGAGTGCGCCCGAGCTTGCAACGAGCGTATCTGCCGCCTTTGCCGGTTCAAACGATATCGCGGTCGGTAACGTTATCGGCTCTAATCTTATGAATATACTTATAATACTCGGTCTCAGCGCCGTCATAAAGCCGCTTTCCGTGGACTCATCAATGTTCAGGCGCGACATTCCCGTATTGCTTATCAGCACCGCTATTCTTCCAATCTCCACGCTTCTCGGAAGGTATCTGCCGGGAGAGTACAGGCTGACACGCATCGTGGGTCTTATCTTGCTCTTATTCTTTGCCTTCTATCTCTTCATTACTGTTCGCTCCGCGCTTGCGTACAAAAAAGAACACGCAGACGAGGAGCCTGACGAATCGGTAAAGTCATTTCCGTGGTGGAAAAGTATTTTATTCACCGTCGGCGGCGCTGCGATGATAATAGTAGGCGCAGATTTTGCTGTTGACTCGGCGATATCTATCGCAAAGCAGCTTAAAATCGGAGAGGACGTCATTGCGCTCACCGTTGTTGCGCTCGGCACGTCACTTCCCGAGCTTATCACGTCTGTGGTTGCGGCAAGGAAGGGCAACAGCGATATAGCTCTCGGAAATATCGTCGGCTCAAATATTTTCAATATTCTGCTCATTCTCGGTTCAACGCTCGTCATATCCCCTATAGCAGTAAATTTTGTTACGCTTATCGACGAGATTATATTGCTTGCGGTCACCTGTTATCTTGCACTCACCGCATTCACAGGCAAAAAGCTTTCTCGTATTGAGGGCGCGTCCTATCTTGTGCTTTACGTCGGTTACGCGGCATATATCTTCATAAGATAACAAAACCGTCTTGCAAAAGCCGCTGTTTTATGATATAATAGTCGGGTATTTCAAATATCTTCCTATTTATTATGTACAAGGAGTCCCCTATGTTTATTCTACCGTATCTTTTTCTTATTATCGGCTTTGCCGCGCTTATCAAGGGCGCTGATTTCTTTGTTGACGGCGCAAGCTCTATAGCAAAAAAGCTCGGAATTCCCGACCTTATCGTCGGCCTTACTATCGTCGCTATGGGCACGAGCGCACCCGAGCTTGCAACAAGCATCTCGGCTGCTATCGGCGGCTCAAGTGATATTGCGGTTGGAAACGTAGTCGGCTCGAATATTCTTAATATTCTCACAATTCTGGGACTCAGCGCAATTATAAAGCCGCTTTGCGTCGATAAAGATATGTTTAAGCGTGACATCCCCGTAATGCTCGCAAGCGCTGCCCTGCTACCTATTCTGACTCTTGTCGGAAAATATAGGCTGAATTTGATTTCGGGTCTGATTTTTGTAGCCTTCTTCATTTTTTATATATACCTCACTATACGTTCGGCTCTTAAATACAAAAAAGAGCACGCCGACGAAGAACCCGATGAGTCTATTAAATCCTTCCCTTGGTGGAAGAGTATACTTTTAACGGTTGGCGGCGCTTTAATAATAATTGTCGGCGCTAATTTCTCGGTTGAAAGCGCAACTATAATAGCAAAATCCTGGGGCGTCGGAGAGGACGTTATAGGTCTTACCGTAGTTGCTCTCGGAACCTCTCTTCCCGAGCTTATCACATCGGTCGTCGCAGCAAAGAAGGGGAACAGCGACATTGCTCTCGGAAATATCGTCGGTTCAAACATCTTCAATCTGCTCTTCATTCTCGGAACGACGCTTCTTATCTCTCCTATATCGGTAAATTTCACGTCACTTATCGACCAGCTTGTTATGCTTGCCGTATCGGCATACCTCGCCGTTACCGCCATCACAGGCAAAAAGCTTTCTCGTATTGAGGGCGCGTCCTATCTTGTGCTTTACGTCGGTTACGCTGTATATCTCTTTTTAAGATAACTAAAAAACAAGGACCGTTTCGGAAATGATATTTCCGAAATGCTCCTTGTTTTAATATGTTATATATTTTTCTTTCTTATTAACGATCTCCGCAATTCTGTGGTAGTCATTCGTCAGTATTACGTCGATACCCATATCGAGAAAAGTCTGAGCTTCTTCGGGATCGTCTGACCAGAATACATTGCAGATAATTCCGTTTTCGTGGGCCTTGTCTATCATTTCCTGATTGAAATACGGCTTGAGGAGCTGTACCTTTTTACAACCGTATTTTATGGCGCGGTCAACTATCTCCCACTTCCCTTGTCCCGCTCCGCAGCAGCGCGGTATTTCGGGATATTCCCTCTGAAGACGCTCAAGAAGCGTGTCGTCACCGCTCATAAAATAAACGTATTTTTCGCAGTCGTATTTTTTTATTAAATCTACCACCTTGCCGAGATACTCCGGCTTTTCGCCCGCGGTTTTAAGATGTATGTTCATTATACAGTGGCACGCGAATTTTTTGAGTATATCCTCAAACGTCGGAATACTCATTCTCGCGAAATACTCTCCGTGCTTGATACCGAAATCAAGCTCTCTAAGCTCTTCGAGAGTGTAGTCGTATATCTTGCCCGTACCGTTCGAAACTCTGTCGAGCTTCGAATCGTGCATTGATACCACCTCGCCGTCTTTGGTGAACCAAAGGTCAAATTCTATCTCCTCTGCTCCCATTGCCACAGCCGCGCCGAATGCAGGAAGGCTGTTTTCGGGCGCAACCGTATTAAAGCCCCTATGAGCGCAGGTCCTCGGATACGGCATAATATCGTCGTGACGCACGATAGCCGAGCCGCCGGGGCGGTATTTCCACGGTCTGCGTCCTTTTTCTATATACTCATAATGAGCAGATGGAGGATTGCCAAAGCCTGCGGGCTTGTAGTATTTCTTGTGTGGGTCTATCTCCACCGTCGCAAGCCCAACCTTACTGTATAGATTTAAAAGCAGCTCACCGTCGGGAGCAACCACCATTGACGCACCGCCTATATTCGAATTCTCATCCATAGACACCGACGAACGAAGCACGTACGCATTTGTATTGTAGGCAAGATTCTGCGACATTATCTCAAGCGCGCGATGCGTATCGCTCCTTTGATGCGAGCAACCTATAACAATGTCAATATTTTGTCTTGCAATATTCGCAAAGGCCTCGTAAAAATAGAAATCGTAACAGGTGAGAAAAGCAAAGCGTATGCCCTCTATCTCTATAACGGTAGGCTCCGAATGCTCGAAGGAGTAGTCGCTGTCAAGTCGCATTTTGGTCACTTCACCGGGAGTCAAGTGCTGCTTGAAATACTTTCCAACGATATTTCCCTCTCTGTCAAAGGCGTATGTCGTGTTTCTTCCCGCGTCGCTTTCGTCATACGAACGTGCATTTACAAAAACTATCGAATTACAGCGTCTCGCCGTTTCCGCTACCTTTTCAAGCAAACGCTTATTGAATTTTGCGGCAGATATCTCTGCTTCCTCACGACTCTTCGCAAGGCACGGAATGTCTGCGGATTCGGGCAAAACAATAATATCCATACTGTCGTCGCACTTGTCAATGAGCTTTATTTGATCCTCAAAATAGCGGTCAGACAGTGAATAATCGGTCGAATACGCAGGCTGAATAATACAGATCTTCATAAGCACCTCTCAATATTTATTTCGTTTCATTTTAGCATAAGAAACAGATTCAACTTAAAATTCCCGAACACAATTATTGCTGTGTTCGGGGTAACTTTTGTGTTTTTTAATTACTCTTTTACGCGAAGTCCCGCTTTTTCAAGCTCCGCTATCATATATACGGGATTGTTTGACGTTATAAGCTCAGCTCCGAAGGAGACGGCCTTAACCATATCCTCTATCTTACGGATACCTGCGCCGACCCACACGCGAACGCCCTCTGCCCTGAGAGCGTCGAAATGCTCCTTTGGGTTGACCGCGCCTTCAAACGTCGGAGTTCCGTCGGGATTCTTCGGCTTCCAAAGGCAAGCGCAGTACAGCTTTTCAGGACGGACGTCGCCGAGGATGCTGTAGGGATAAAAGCCGTGAAGCCTAAAGCGTCCGTCGTATTTTTCTTCTATGTATTTCAGCAGCTTACCGTCAAAGCTGTTAACAAAGCTACGGTCCCAAAGGCCGTAATCGTCAATCATCTTGATGGTCTTGTCAGCAGACTCCTTCGCCCATTCTTCACCGTCGCGGAAATAATCCTTGAACTCAAAATTAAACTGCATGGTGTCGTTCTCTTTTGCAACAAATTCACAGAATTCACGGAGAGTCGGAACTCTTGTTCCCTTAAACTCTTCTCCCTTCTTGATACCGACGTCTGCGCGACGTATCTCGTCCAACGTCAGCTCGCGTATGCATCCCGAAACGTCTGCAGTACGGGCAAGGTCTCCGTCGTGAATAAGAACTATCTCTCCGTCCTTGGTCATATGGAGATCGAGCTCGATCATATCCGCGCCGATTTCATAAGCCGACTTATAGGCAACCATAGTATTTTCAGGATAGGTTGCAATGTTTCCTCTGTGAGCAGCTACTTCAACGTACATAATTTTATTCTCCTTAATTTACATGCTGTTTTGCGTATTTAAATAAGTACGTACGCTGTGATTATAGCACATTTTTATATGTCGGTCAATACGTTTTTCCATAATTTTGAGCATTAATTTGTTGTGTTTATTTCCACGTGTGACGGGCGCATCACGTTTCGCGCGAGAAACACATTCTTCCAAAAACGAAAAAGCAGTCCAATGGACTGCTTTCATTTTTGTGTTGTACCGCGAATTTAGATGCCACCCTTAAAAAGTCAATAAAATCAAGGCTTTTTTCACCTTTTGAGGCGTTTTCATGTACATCCAAAATAGATGCCAAACTAATAATTATTTTACTTGTTTGTTTTTACAATTTTAATTTCGGTTACTGTTCCCTCATAGAACATAGTTCCCGATAGCTCTTGTGAAACAAATGTGTTTGCATCTATAAGTTCGCCCCGTGCAAAAAGGATCTCTTTCTCGTGTTCTCCCAAAATGTCGTAAATGCGTAGCATTATACCGATAGGCGTTACTCCCGCGAACTCCATTTTTATGGGAATTACAGTTCCGTTTGATACCCACTCGCCCTTTTGTAATTCAAAATCATACCAAAAATTTTGAATTTCTTCTTTGTAAATATTATTATTCGTATTAAAAAAATCAATATAGGTTTGAGGAACCCAGCTGAAATAAAACTCCAAGTTCTTATCAATGGAAAATGTAATCGGGATTTTTTCTTCGTTTTTTGTATTGATAAGATAAGATGAATTCATAGCGCCTTTCTCAAAACTGTACGTGTGGTTGCAAGTACTCTGATGAACATGGTCTTTTTCAGTAGGATCAAATATTTCAATATCGCAAATCAGCCCACCATCGCCACCTGCAAACGTCGATGGTTTAACGTAATATGTGTGAACCAATTTTTCCATCTTCTACAATAAACTCTAATTTCGCTGAAATTGTAATTATCTTACGTTTATTATTAACATATTTAATTAACTCCTCCCTTTCAAAAGGTAATTCAATTTCATTATTAACTCTATAAGATAAAAGACCAGTTTCACCATTATTTTTATATTCAATATCATTTAAAGACGGTGATTTTATAGATACATCTACCTTTTTTATATTAATTTTCAAATGATTTTTTTTCAAAGCAACGCCACCTGATTGATAAAAACCATAAAATATGCAATCATTATTTTTGAACAATTCGGAAAATTTATCATGATTTTTATAATCATAATACCCAAAAACATATTCTGACCCCATTAAAATTTTATATTCATTATTTTTTAAAAATTCAATAAACTCATCATCGGTTTTCCATTTTTGTCTTGAAAACTGTGAAATTTTTTGCTTTTCTAATAATTCTACTATTATACCATTGATTA
>JAZNPQ010000131.1:0-12393 GCA_045589735.1 Eubacteriales bacterium
CTTATAAACATTTTCGTACACTCGGTCTATCTGTACGATGACCATTTCACTATAATTATCAACGCAAGCAAGAAGCCTTTGAGCATCGACAATATCCCGCTTGACGAGATTGAAGAAGCCTTTGAAGGCGAAACTGAAGGAAAGGAGGGGTGTTCGTCTATGACGACACCTGCTCCACCAAAATCAAAGAGGATGCCAAACGGCATCCTCTTTGATTTTTTCACATATTAAGTACTTACGATGCGGTTTCTACCTCAAATATAACATTTCCGTTAAGGTCAACCAACGTCGTTCCGTAGTTTATGATAATGCTTGTAACACCGTTGTATGTACAAATATCGTTGATAGATGTATCTTTATATGTGGGTGCGGTCAAAATATTTCCTTCAATATCTATAAAGCCATACAATCTTTCATAGTTTTTATAAGTACATATCAAAAGGAAGTTTGCACCATGATACGGAACTTCAAAGGTGTATTCATTTGTAGGCTCTATTACAACGTTGCCTTCACCGTCTATAACTGCTTGGAATCCCGTTCCACCGGAGTTTGTAAGGTGGACTATAAAGTAATCTTTGCCGTCGATGTACGCATATTCCACATCGTTTATTTCTGCGGGCTTGAAGGCTTCGATAGCTCCGAGATCAAGGAATATTTCTTCCTTCTTCATGATACTGATGGAATCGGCGGAGTTCATATACCAATATCCGTTGCCAAGCTCGTGGTGGATAATGTTTGAATAGGTTGCGATTTTGGCTGTTTGTGTCTCAAAATCAAGATATGCGGTGTAAGATAAAGTATCATTGCCGCTTTCAGGATCGGGAGTTTTGATCCTTGCATAGTTTCCGTCCATATCAACGACAGAGATGTAAGTGTTCTCCTCAACCAAGCCGTATATCCACTCGGGCTGATTTCCGGTGCTGTCGATAATCACGTTCTGGGGCTCGTCTTCACCGTTAAGAAGAGATATTACCGCATAACCCCATTCGTTCATATAGCTTTGGCTTGATCCGAAGTAGTTATAATGGCTGGCGTTTTCAATAGTGAATGCTTTTCCGTTCTGGTTATAGTAGGTCATATAATGAGTGTTGCCGGCAAGTGTGGATTTTACTGTTTCGACCCAGAACCAACCGTTATATATTTTGCTTACCTCTTCCTCGTTGCCTGTTACCGTGTAGATAACGTTACCGTTAAGGTCAACGAACATGCTTACGCGATCCTTTTCAAGACGAACGATATTGCTTTCAAAGCTTTCGTTGTAATCATATATACAGTCTATAACAACCTTTCCGGTTCTGTCTATATAGCCGTAACGGAATTTACCGTCTACTTCTTCTGCGATATTGGCGCGTCCGTTCGAGAAGACATCCGCCCACTCAAATTCCGGCTCTATGACAACATTTCCCTGAAGATCCATAAATCCGTATTTTCTTTCGTTTGTTTGGAATAGTACAAGACCTTCGGACATGTTCTGAAGATATGTTATCTCATATTGATTATTGTCGGGTCCTGACGGAACGTTACCCGTTATATCCGTTGTAAAGTCAGTTGGATCATCCAAATCGGGAATATTTACGCTATGATCGAAAGATTCTGTGGTATAAAACGGATCTTCGGTTGTGTCGTTCGGCTCTGCCGTTGTTTCGACTTTATCTGTCTTTTTCTTTTTCGTCTCTTCATCGTCATCGTCATCATCATCGTTACTACGGCTGCCTGAATCGCAGGCAACAAACATTGCCATCACCATAATGACAGCGAGAATCAAATGAAAGAATTTTTGTGAATTTCATACTGTCCTCCAAAAAATTGATATAATTAATTCTACCACATTATTTTTTCTGTGTCAAGATGAAAATAAGAAGAATGTTATGACCGAATTTGTTGATGCTTTATACTCGTTTTTGCTTTTTTGAAAATTTGTATTTACTTTCTTCAAAAGCTGTGATATAATAAGTATGCTACAAAAAGTCAAAGCATTATGCTTTTGCTCGGTTTTGCGTGGCGGTAATCGGAGTTTGCACTTTTTATAGCACCAACTTCGATTTATTATCTTCTTTAATTTTTTTCGGGGGTATATTATGAAAAGAAAAGCTTTAAGGATAATTTCAGTGCTATTGATCTTATCTGTTTTGTGTGTTACATTCGTTTCCTGCTCCGAAGTGTTAGGATTTGAAGATGAGGCGGAAAAATACATAAACGGCATAGTTTCAATTTCAAAAACCGGTTCAAAAGGATTAGTTGATACCTATACTATTGTTTACTCAGACTCAAGCACAAGTACCTTTACCGTAACAAACGGAGAGGACGGAATACAGGGGATTCAAGGTCCCAAGGGTGTTAAGGGTGAGGACGGACACACTCCTGTTATCACTATTCAAAACGGTTATTGGTATATCGACGGAGTTAACACAAAACAGCTCGCAACCGGGCTGCCGTACAATTTTTTACTCCGGGCAGAGCTGAATAGCAAGGAGCTTTGGAAAAATGGCGGAATTACGATTTCCGGCGTGGAATATAAGGGCTCAAAGACTTTGGTAACGAAGGATTTCCTTGCAGACGAGGTTTCCCTTGTATATGCGGAAGGAGACTACACATTTACCGCGCATATTTATGATGAAAATGGAAGCTTCGTTGGTGCTTGGGACGGGAAAGAAATTTCCAATGCTTCAACCAAAAAGCTTTATTATTTCAATACAGATGGATTACAGGGCTATAAGGTTCGCCTCATGCTCTATCGCTTTGGCGCAACCAACGTGAGCCTTGAAGAAAGTGAAAATATACATTTCGTAACCGCCGAAAAAGCAAAGGAATTTTATCCTACTCCCACTCTTACTTTTATTGACGATGACGGCTCATTAGAAGCATTGATGAACTGGGAATCGATCTGCGACGAAATCGGCATTAAAATTACCGCTGCCCTCGTTACCGGTGTCATGGGAGAGGGCGACAAGAATCCGCAAAAGGCTTCTTGGGAAGACGTTATGCGGTTGCAAAATAAGGGCTTTGAATTTGTTAGCCACACTCATCACCACATTAATCTTACGAAAAGCTCCGAGGAGCGCATGATACAGGAATTTGAGGACTCAATAAAGGCACTCAGAGAGCATGGCTGCGAATCTCGATATCTGGTATATCCCTACAACGCAATTAATGCCGATTTAATGCCATTGGTCAAAAAGTATTTTTCTGCGGGCATAGGTCTTGGATCGGAGAGTGACAACAGTCTTCCGCTTTATACATATCATATTCGCCGATATTCTGCAATTGATACAAGCATTTCGGTTGAAAAGGAATATAACGGAGAAACAGTATCTGTTCATAGCTTTAAATCATTAGATACATTCAAGGGCTACATCGACGACGCGATAACTAACGGCGGTTGGATTATTATTATGACCCATCTCAGAAATGACGGAACTTACTATTTCGATGAAGAAATACGGGAAAATATAATTGAATTATGCAAATACGCAACAGAGAAAGGCGTACAAATTAAAACCTTCGGTGAAGCTTTCGAGGAACGTAAAAACATTATGGAGCAGGGAACGATATACGATGAAGAGCATTATATCATGGACTGCAACGGCGTTGTTCATTACCGAAAGCGAAAGGAAGAATAAGTATTATGGGCTGTCTCAAATTAACATTTGAGACAGCCCCGTTTCATATATACTGAGTTAGCAGAGCCTTTGCTGCGATTACAAGACCGATAAGTGTTTCACTAACAGAAACGTTGTCGCCGTTTACAGGTGTGCCTTTGCCAAGATATTTCTGTAGTATATTCATTATTCCAAGCGTTGCGTATTTGCGTACATAAGGTCTCATACCCATAAGCTCATTTGAAATATTTTTTACATATAAGGATAGCTCTCCTTGCTCACACATAGGTCGCAGCTGTCCTTTTTCGTCAAGTATCGCCTCAAGGAAATGAAACCCCACAAAGGACTCGAAATAGTATTTCTGTTCTTCGGGTGCTATGCTTTCTCCAAGGACATTTACGTAGTCGTTGTCTGCCGAAAGACTGTATATTTTTTGTATGCGTTCGTTAAATTCATTTTGATAGCGTTTTTCAAAGGCTGCCTCCGCTTCGGGCGAAAATCCCTGACCGTCGAAGCTCAGGCAGGTTTTTACAAGTTCCGAGTGAAGAGTTATAAATTGCGCTTTATTGCCGCCCTTGGAGTGTCCCGTGACGGTTATATCGGTATTTTTATTCCAGCCGTTACGCGCGGCTATCATATTGAACCAATTAAGTGATTCGACCTGTTGATCTGTTGCGTAGTCGTTATGTACTGTCGTGCGTGAAATGATATTTCCGTTTTCGCCGTAGGTTATGTAAACGTTTTTTTGAGGTATACCCGAAAGCCCCTCGCCGTTATCTATCCATTCTCCTTTTCCTGTCCCACAGAATATGACGAATATTTCACCGCTCGGGGGTTGAAACGCGCAGGCTGTAAGTCCGTCTTTTGAACGGGTCAGCTCGATAAGCTTTGAATCTGCGAGAGTGCGGTTACTGTAAACGGCATTTTTGAGTATTTTTAATCTGTATATATCAAGATTTGACCAATCACCTTCTTTGCTTGCCGATTCAAGTTCTTTGGTAATGCTCTTTAAGGTCTCGTTCGGCTGTGGGTCGGACATGTGTGACAGATACAGATATACGTTAAATATAGCGGCTTCGTTTGAACGTTTGAGTGTGTTTACAGAAATAGGATTCATAGCGTACTCCTGAATGGATTTTTATTGAGTATATGCTTATTACTGCATATTTGTCAAATAAAAAAGGACGAGAATCTCTCGTCCTTATTTTGCCTTTTGATAAGCAAGACGTTCGTCGCCGTTAAGCAGGTGTATGATACCGCAGTATTTGAAACCGTTTTTGGTGAGTGAACGCTGCATCGGTATATTGTCGCGGTGCGTGTCAATTCTGATATTTTTGCTTATATTAAAGCAATATTCATAGCAGAATGACGCGACGCCTTTTCTGTGTACTGCTACCGCAACTCTGTGCATAACTCCCACGTGTCGCGGGTCGAGCCATTCTCCGTCGTATATTTTCATATACGTTGGGTCAGTGCCTTCAAAATAGCAAAACACACCGAGAAGCTCTCCGTTCTCTTCACACACGTACAGTCTGTCCTTTTCAATATCGTCGCGCAAAACCTCTTCGTTCGGGTATCCGTTGTTCCATTGGGTGGGATTTCCGTTTTCTCTCATATAGAGTCGTGCGTTATCGTATATTTCGAGTAGGGCAGGGAGCTCACAGAGCTTTGCGTGTCTTATTTTCATATTCTCTCGGCGATAGCGTCGATGAACGCTTCTGTCGATACCGTTTTTTTGTTTTCAAGTGTGGAGATAGTACAGAGGTCGCCTGTCATAATGCCGTCGCCTATAGTTTTGAGGCAAGCGGCTTCAAGCTTGTCTGCAAACTCGCAAAGGTCGGGAGTTCCGTCAAGCTCGCCTCTCTTGCGAAGCGCGCCTGTCCACGCAAAAATGGTAGCTACTGAGTTTGTGGAAGTGCTCTCACCCTTAAGGTGCTTATAGTAGTGACGCTGAACCGTTCCGTGTGCCGCTTCGTACTCAAACTTGCCGTCGGGAGAGACGAGAACGCTTGTCATCATAGCGAGTGAGCCAAACGCGGTTGCGAGCATATCGCTCATAACGTCGCCGTCGTAGTTTTTGCAAGCCCATACGAATCCTCCCTCGGAGCGCACAACTCTTGCTACTGCGTCGTCGATAAGCGTATAGAAATACGAAATACCTGATTCTTCAAATTTTTCCTTGTATTCGCTGTCGTATATAGTCTGGAAAATTTCCTTGAAGCGTCCGTCGTATATCTTGCTTATTGTATCCTTGGTAGAGAACCAGAGATCCTGCTTTGCGTCAAGCGCGAAATTGAAGCAGGAGCGCGCGAAGCTCACGATGCTCTTATCGAGATTGTGCATTCCGAGAACGACACCGTCACACTTGAAATCGTTTATTGTGATGCGTGTTTCCTTGCCGTCGGGCGAGGTGAGAACGATTTCGGCTTTCGTGCCTTTCTCGACCTTTGCGTCAACCGCCTTGTAGATGTCACCGTACGCGTGACGCGCGATAGTTATCGGCTTTTTCCAATTCTTTATATAAGGCTCGATACCGGGAGCTAAAATGGGCGCGCGGAACACCGTACCGTCCATTATTGCTCTTATAGTGCCGTTTGGAGACTTATACATTTCGGTAAGGTCATATTCTTTAACTCTTGCGGCATTAGGTGTGATAGTTGCGCACTTTACCGCGACTCCGAGACGCTTTGCAGCATTTGCCGAGTCTATTGTGACCTGGTCGTGTGTCTTTTCGCGGTTGGGAAGACCCAAGTCGTAATACTCTGTTTTGAGGTCAACAAAGGGGAGAATAAGCTTATCCTTGATCATCTGCCATATGATTCGGGTCATTTCGTCGCCGTCTATTTCGACGAGCGGCGTTACCATTTTTATTTTAGCCATTTCCGTTCTCCTTTGTGTAGTTGAGCATACCGCCTGCAAGAATTATGTCTCTCTGACGGTCGGAAAGCTTTGCCGTAAGCTTAACAGTTTCGCCGCCGACGGTCATAACGATATCGCTTCCGTTCTTTATCGCGTTTCTTATATCGTTAAGCACGAGCGCTGAGCCTTCGTTTATCTTGTCATAGTCGTTTGCGTTTTCGAATACGAGGGGAAGGATACCCGCGTTTACAAGGTTATCTGCGTGTATTCTTGCAAAGGATTTCGCGATGACAGCTTTGATTCCGAGATAAAGCGGAACGAGCGCAGCATGCTCACGCGAGCTGCCCTGACCGTAGTTTTCACCGCCTATGATGATGCCCTGACCCTTTTCCTTTGCACGCTCTGCAAACTTTTCGTCACATACGGCGAAGCAGAATTTTGAGAGGTAGGGAATATTTGAACGGTAGGGAAGTATCTTTGCGCCTGCGGGCATAATGTGGTCTGTCGTTATGTTGTCACCGACTTTAAGTACGCACTCACAAGCGATATTTTCGGTGAGAGGTGTGCCTGCGGGACATTCCTTGATATTGGGTCCCTTTACAGTTGAAAGAGCCTTTGCATCCTCTTCGCTTGCTGGCGCGGAGATCATATTATCGTTGATAAGGAACTTTTCGGGGAGCTTGAATTCTGCCATTTCTCCGATCTCACGGGGATCTGCGAGAACTCCCTTGATAGCCGAGTATGCGGCTGTTTCGGGGCTGACGAGATATACCTCTGCGTCCTTTGTGCCCGAGCGTCCGAGGAAGTTACGGTTAAACGTTCTGAGCGATACGCCTGCCGAAACGGGAGACTGACCCATACCGATGCAAGGTCCGCAGGTACATTCGAGTACACGTGCGCCTGCTGCAATAAGGTCGGACAGCGCGCCGCACTCTGCGAGCATATTGTATACCTGCTTTGATCCGGGCGTGATGGTCAGAGAAACGTTTTCTGCAACCGTTTTGCCCTTGAGAATGTACGCTGCTTTGAGCATATCTGTAAACGAAGAGTTCGTGCAAGAACCGATACATACCTGGTCTATCTTGATCTCACCGATCTCAGAGAGGGATTTTACGTTATCGGGGCTGTGAGGACAAGCCGCTGCGGGAACGAGCGATGCGAGGTCTATGTCTATTATCTCGTCGTACTTTGCGTCGCTGTCAGCCTCAAGAGGACGCCATACGTCTGCGCGACCCTGAGCCGCAAGGAAGGTCTTTGTCATTTCGTCCGACGGGAATACCGACGTAGTCGCGCCAAGCTCGGCTCCCATGTTCGTTATGGTTGCACGCTCGGGAACGGTGAGTGATTTTACTCCGTCGCCACCGTACTCAATTATCTTACCGACACCGCCCTTAACGCTCATAATACGAAGAACTTCAAGGATTATATCCTTTGCGGAGACCCAAGGAGAGAGCTTTCCGTGAAGGTTTATGCGTGTCATTTTAGGCATTATGATGTGATATGCGCCGCCACCCATAGCAACCGCGACGTCAAGACCGCCTGCACCGAAGGCAAGCATACCGAGACCGCCGCCCGTGGGGGTGTGGCTATCCGATCCTATCAGAGTTTTACCGGGAGCGCCGAAGCGTTCAAGGTGTACCTGGTGACAGATACCGTTACCGGGTCTTGAGTAGTAAAGTCCGTATTTCTTTGCCGCAGACTGAATAAATCTGTGGTCGTCGGCATTTTCAAAGCCCGACTGAAGAGTGTTGTGGTCTATATATGCAACAGACAGCTCGGTTTTTACACGCGGAATACCCATAGCCTCGAATTCGAGGTATGCAAGTGTTCCCGTGGCGTCCTGCGTGAGTGTCTGGTCGATTCGGAGCGCTATCTCGCTTCCTGTGACCGACATATCGCCCGACACAAGATGCTCTGCAATTATTTTTTGTGCTATTGTGTATCCCATAATTTTTCTCCTTTGGCTTATTTTCTCTTCGCAAGGTCTATGTAATCGGTTTCGTGGAAAAGAGGACGGTATGCCGGACGCATTATGCGGCGGCAGGTCTGTATCTCCTCAATTCTGTGCGCGCACCAGCCCGACATTCTGGCAACCGCGAAAAGCGGAGTGAAGAGTGAACGCGGAATACCGAGCATACGGTATACAAGACCCGAATACATATCTACGTTTGCGCATATTCCCGTATTGTCGATCATTTTTGAGTTAAGAAGCGCGGGAGTGAGACGCTCGACGGCATCAAGCAGGGTAAAGTCATCACGGAAGCCCTTTTCGTCAACGAGCTTTTCTGCCTCCGCCTTTATCTCAATAGCGCGGGGGTCGCTCTTTGTGTAGATGGCGTGTCCCATACCGTAGATAAGACCGCTTCTGTCGTTTGCTTCCTTCGCAAGTATCTTCTTGAGATATGCGGTGATCTCTTCGTCGTCGTGTATGTCCTTGATGTTTGCCTTGATATCCTCAAGCATAGAGCAGACCTTAAGGTTCGCTCCGCCGTGACGCGGACCCTTAAGCGCGCCGACAGCCGCCGCCATTGCGGAGTAGATATCTGTTCCCGATGACGTTACCGCGCGGCAAACGAACGCCGAGTTGTTACCGCCGCCGTGTTCTGCGTGGAGTATCATACAACGGTCGAGAAGAAGTGCTTCCTCGTGAGTGTACTTTCTGTCGGGACGAAGCGTGGAAAGTATGTTTTCCGCAGTTGAAAGACCCTCTGCGGGCATATGAAGAAACATACTCTTTCTGTCAATAGAACGGCGCTTTGCCTGATATGCCGCGACCATAATAACAGGCAGTCTCGCAATAAGCTCCATGGACTGACGGAGTGAATTTACCTCGCTTGTATCATCAGGTGCGCTATCATAGGAATAGAGCGCGAGAATACTTCTCGAAAGCATATTCATAATATCGGGGCTGGGGTTTCTCATAATGACATCGTCTATAAAGTCATCGGGAAGCTCGCGACATTCAGCTATAAGCTTATTATAGAGGTCGAGGTCAGATTTTGTGGGCAGATCGCCGAAAAGAAGCAGCCAGGAGGCTTCCTCATAGCCGAACCTGTCTTCGTTTCGACAGGCGGATATGATGTCTCTGACATTTATTCCTCTGTAGTAGAGTCCGCCGTCAATCGGAACTCTTTCATATTCATCTATAAGATATCCGTGAACGTTACTTATACGTGTAAGACCCGCGACTACACCTGTTCCGTCGGCGTTACGCAGACCTCGTTTTGCGTTACTCAGAGTGTAGAGGCTCGGTTCAAATTCGCCATCGGGATTATACTTACCTGCAAGGTACTCAAAATCCTCAGTGCTGATGGGCTTTTTCAAGTCTTTCATAAGGTTTCTCCATAATTAAGTAAATGATTCTTAATTATATCATATTTGCATTGCAATGTCAAGCGAAAATGAGGCGGTTTTTGGACAAAAATGAAATATTTTATAACCAAAATTTCATAAAAGTCGTATATTTTTTTGAGTTGTACGAAAAAATCACTCAAAATTTGCAATAAGATGCTTTTTCGTTGCAAAAAATTTAGTTTGATAAAACAAATCAAGCACCGAATTCTCGGTGCTTGATTTGTTTTTTGATTAGATTAGTTCAATTCGTAATCGTAGTGATACTGAGGAGGCTTGTTGATGAAAATACTTGTTGCTCCTTCGTATTCGTTAACAAGAAGTATATACAATCCCGTGGCGTTATCGTAGTAGAGATACGATATATAGTCATCCTCGTAATTGTTGGGCTTATATGCAGTTTTGCGCAGATCCTCAGCTTTTTCAAGTGCTGATTCGTATTTCTTTGCAAAATCGGAATTTACTGCATTTGCTATTTCAGAGGGAAGAGCCTTGAATCCCGGAGCAGAGAGCCAATTTACAGTACCGGATACGTTCACGCTTGTGTTCTCGCCCTCAACACGGGCAGAAACGTTTGCAGCAACTGTTGCGCTGCCCTTGGAGTTTACAACGATGCTTCCGTCGGATTCGATGCTTACCTCATAGTCTTTGAGGTTAACGTTCTTTGAGTAAGACTCGCCTGTATAACTGTCGTAGGTTTCAGCACTCTTGGGTGTGCCTGTTACAGAAAGATCATAAGAGAAAATCTCACTTCCCGCTTTTTCTATATTTGAAATGTCAATGGTCGCGGTGAAGTCTATAGCAATATCTCCGTAGATATCTGTGTAGCCGATATAATCCCCTGTAGATTCGTCATATTCACTGTCTGACGAGAGCTCAATATTATTTAGGTCTGCGTTTACACTAAAAGTCGCTCCCTTGAGCTCGTTATTTTTTACGATAATGTCAAGATTTGCATCTGCTTTGATTTCGAAATCCTCAATAGCCATATCCATATTGAAGGTGACGTACTTCGGAGCCGAGAGATCCTTTTCGGCAAGAGCCTTGAATTCTACCTTTACCTTCTGATCTGCTGCTTCGGCAGACATTGCGGGCATGGGTGTGTTCTCCTCTGCGCTGCCTTCGAAGTACTCTACAAGTGCGTTTATATCAGCGTCAACAGAGATTGCAAATCCGCAGATTGTGTCTTTGCCTGCTGCAAGACCGATCTTAAGGTTAAGCGCTTCAAGAACTCCCTTGATTATTCCTTTTATTCCGTCAAGCTCAGCGCCGGAGGGAACATCTTCGGTCATACCGGCTGCTTTCATAATGTTAATAACGAAGTCGAGAACATCCTCTGCGAGCTTTTCGTAATACTCCTGCGCGATGTAATAGAAGTCGCCGTCCTTGGTCAGATCATCCTTCGTAAGCTCGGGAAGCTTGAATTCACCGATAACGTTCATGATATCGTCAGTGAGATAAGCGTCGATCTGCTCCTTGATGTCGGGCATTTCAGCTCCGGCAAGAAGTCCCATAATGTCGGTAACTCCGTCTACTTCGAAGGAACCGCCCTCATAAGGCATAAAGGAAAATGCGTTGCCGTCCTTGATTGTGGCGTATACACTTTCTGTTTCGCCGTAGGGACTGGTCACAATAGCTTGGAACACATTATTCTTGAATCCTGCATACAGATTAGCGGTTTCACCGTTAAGGGTGAGGTCGATATCCGCTTCGGCATTTGTTGCGTCGAGCGCTTCAAATACGGTGTTCATCATCTCGTCCATATCACCCATATCACCGGATTCAAGAGCAGACAGCGCGGTATCAACTATCTCTTTAAGATTGAATGCCGCTATCTTGTCGATGATAAGCTGCTTTTCGTCGGAAGAGCCTGCTTCGTTTTCGTTTTCGTTTTCGCTTTCTTCTTCGTCATCTTTGTCTTTCTTTGCCGTGTCGCCGCAAGCGGTCAGAAGCATGGAAAAGCAAAGAATCATTGCGAGAAGAGCAATAAAAAATTTCTTCATACTCATTATAATTTCCTCCCAGAAAATAAAATTTGAGCTATTGCTATTATAGCACCTGTTTTCGTTTTTGTCAACAGGACTGACGAAAATATATGCGGCTTTTCACCTTTTTTGGATTTTATTTTATTTATTTGATACTTTTTTCAAAAAAGCAAAAAATATATAGATATAAATTTGCGCAAAACTCTTTACTTTTTGATTGAAAAGTGGTATTATACTATGTGGCACAGTGTTTATGCTAAAAATATTTTATACATACAGGAGGACAATATCTAATGGCTATCAAACGTCAAAAGATCTCGGTTGACGGTAATACCGCTGCTGCGCACGTTTCGTACGCATTCACAGAGGTTGCCGCAATCTACCCCATCACCCCTTCGAGCCCTATGGCTGAAACCACAGACGCATGGTCTGCTGTTGACAAAAATCTTCTCGGCAAGCCCGCGCGTAACATTTCCGGTGAGCGCGTTCAGGTCGTAGAGATGCAGTCTGAGGCAGGCGCGGCAGGTGCAGTTCACGGCTCTCTTGCAGCAGGTGCTCTCACCACAACCAAGTCGGAGGCCAAGCGGTCTTAGGAAGAC
>JAZNPQ010000132.1:0-11295 GCA_045589735.1 Eubacteriales bacterium
GAAATAAGCGCATAAAGCGCAATCTCAATATTCTTAAAAGCAATCGCCGAGGTCACGATGACGAGCATATCAAACATAAAAAACAGAGTTCCTGTGTTAATATGCTTGTGCTTTCTTCGCAGAAGCTTGATTATAATATCCGCGCCGCCGGTCGTGCCGCCTGCGTGAAATATTGTACCGATACCAAGACCCACAAGCGCGCCTCCGGCGATTCCTGCAAGAAATAGATTTTCAGTGACGATCGGCAGCCCGTTTGTAAGCTTCGATATTACGTCAACCAGAATCGACGACAAGAGGGTAACGTATGCAGTTGAGAAGAAAAAACGTTTGCCGAATTTTATAAATGCAATTATCATAAGAGGTATATTAGCAGCTATAATAATCGAACCTGTAGGAATACCGATCAATTTATTTATAATAATTGATATACCCGAAATACCTCCGGGCGCAAGTGACAGGGGATTGAGAAACAGACCGATGGCTGCTGCGTATATAACGGCACCCACTGTCAAAATAAGATATCTCAAAATTTCTTTTAATACTTTTTTCATAGTCATAGTTTATGATAATAAATGTATTTTTATTAAAGCTTTGAAAAAACGGAACTGTCCGTACAGAACAGTTCCGTAATTTTATGGAAATTACTCAGCGTCAGCTGCTGTTTCTTCGGAAACAACTTCCTCAGTCACTGCTTCTTCAGCAGCAGCTTCTTCTTCCGGCTCTGCATCTTCAATAAGAGCGCGAATGGAAAGACTTACCTTCTGCTTTTCGTTGTCGATCTCTGTAATCTTGACGTCAACGGTCTGACCGATCTCAAGAACCTCAGAGGGCTGCGCGATTCTGGTCTTTGAAATTTGTGAAATGTGGATAAGTCCGTCAACTCCGTCAACGATCTCTGCAAATGCGCCGAAGGGCATCATGTTAACTATCTTAACGTTTGCGATATCGCCAACTGAAAAGTTGTGAGTGAATATGTACCAAGGATTGCTCTCCTCAGTCTTGTATCCAAGAGAAATACGCTTCTTTTCAGCGTCAAAGCTCTTTACGAATACTGTGATCTCATCGCCTACAGAAACGACCTCGGCAGGGGACTTGATATGCTTCCAGGAAAGCTCGGTGGTGTGTACCATACCGTCAATTCCTGCTCCAAGGCTTACGAATGCGCCGTAGCTTGTCATGCTCTTGACAACACCTGTGAAGTACTGTCCGACAGCAAGACCTGCCCAGAATTCTGCCTCTTTTTCGCGGCGCTCTTCGTTAAGAACAGCGCGGATAGAGCCGATGATCTTACGACCGCCCTTGCGTCCGTCGCGTCCGCTCTCGCGAACCTCGATGATCTTAAATTTAACGGTCTGCTTTGCTAAAACGGAAAGGTCTCCGTCCTTTGCAATTCCTGTCTGGGAAGCAGGTACGAATACGCTGACAGCTCCAACAGAAACAACGACACCGCCCTTGACTACCTCAATGACCTTGCCCTCAAGGATCTCACCGGAATCTTTTGCGGCAATGATCTTCTTGATGTTCTTGTCGCTGTCAACACGCTTCTTGGACAACTCAGCAACGCCTTCTACGTCGCTTACGCGGATAACGAATGCTTCGATCTCGTCTCCGACCTTGAAGTTTTCACTCAGCTTAAACGAGGGGTCGTCGGTTATCTGTTCGGCTTTAATAATGCCGGTGACTTTAGCGCCGACATCGAGCTGAAGCTCTGCGTCGGTAACGTTGGTCACGTATCCGGTAACGGTGTCTCCTGTATTTAAAGTTTTGAGTGACGATTCGAGCATTTCTTCAAAGTTTTCTACTTTGTTCTGGATTTCGCTCATGGTTTTGAATACCTCCTGTATTATATGCCCGGGCGTTGATGCGCCCGCAACTATTCCGATATTGCGACACCCCTCGATACCGAGTGTGCCAAGCTCAGAAGCATCTTCTATAAGATAGCTGCGTGAGCAATTTTCGCGGCATATCTCGTACAGCTTGGCTGTATTTGAGCTGTGCTTGCCGCCGATTATAAGCATTGCATCAGACACGAGAGAAAGTTTTCTTGCCTCGTCCTGACGAACCTGCGTAACATTACATATTGTATCAAAAAAATTTGATTTTGTATATAGCTTTTTGATTTTTTCTTTGCAATTTTGCCATTGTGACGGTTTTTTTGTTGTTTGAGCCGCGACAACGGGGATTTTTTTGTGCAAATTTACAAATTCGTCGTTTTGAAGGAATTTGTCAAGCTCATTTTCGTTCTCAAATACGAATTTATCTCCGTCAAACCAACTCATAATTCCAATGCATTCGGGATGCTCGGGGTCTCCTATGAGAATAAAAAACTTATCGGCGTCGGAGTTGTCTCTTGCAATTTCGTGTATGCGTGATACAAACGGACAGGTGCAATCCTCAAACGAAAAATGCCGATTATTTTTTGAAAGAGAGAAGAGAAGCCGCTCGGTCTCTTTTGTGATACCGTGTGCTCTTATAAATACAGTGACGGGAGACTCCTCGGTGGCTGTAGCGGCAAGCGCTTCAAGCTCCGAAAGACTTGTAACCGAAACACCGCGACGCTCAAGCATAGCCATATATATTTCGTTATGTATAAGATTTCCGAGAGTGAATATGCGTTCTCCCGGTTTCTTACTGCTGAGCTTTTCCTCAAGTCTATCTGTCGCGCGCTTGACGCCGAAACAAAATCCCGAACGGGGAGCGATTGTTATGCCGCTTGTCATTTTAGGTATCCCGCTTCTTCTCCAACCTTGCAGATACGGTCGAAGATCATATTTGAGATTCTTGCGTACTCGCCCTGCGCCTCGTGGTCGTATCCGAATTCTTCAAATTTTATAGGCTTTCCGATAACGACGGTGGATCTTCTGAACATACGGTGCTTGAAGTTCTTTTGATGAATAAAAACAGGAACAACGGTCGCATTTGTCCTTGCCGATATCATACCTGCGCCTGTTTTGACCGCAGTGCCGCGAGGGTCCTCTTCGGGGTGGCGTGTACCCTGAGGAAACATTGCCGCGCTCTCGCCCGATTCAAGCAGCTTTAACATATGCTTTATAGCTCCGACATCGGCGCGCGCGCGGTCAACGGGAAAAGCGCCGAGAGTCGTTATGAGCTGTTTTAAAACGGGAATCTTAAAAAGCTCCTTTTTCGCCATATAATGAACCTGATGACCCTTGAATGCGTAGGAAATTTTTATCGGGTCTGTTGCCGAAAAATGATTCGAGCAGACGAGAAAGCCGTCCTCGTCGGGTATATTTTCCTTACCTTCTATCTTTATGTTGTAGAGAAACTTGAAAAGCCCCGCAAATACAGTATAATAGAATTTATAAGACTTCGTCATCATGATTAAAACAAGCCTCCGACCTTGCTTTTAATTATGTTAAGCGCGGCGTTGTAGGTCTCGTCGGGAGTAAATCCCGAATTGTCGAGCATTACGGCATCCTTTGCGGGAACCGCGGGAGCTATCTCACGAGAGCTGTCGTTTTTGTCGCGTTCGTTCATTTCTGCAAGAACGTCCTCGTATTTTGCATTGATTCCTTTTTCGTGAAGCTCGTCGCATCTGCGTCTCGCCCTGTCCTCGTTTGAAGCAAAGAGAAATATCTTTACGTCAGCGTCGGGTAGAATGACGGTACCGATATCGCGTCCGTCCATAATAACGCTGTTTTCTCTCGCTATTTTTCGCTGCGTTTCGAGAAGAAACTCACGAACCTCGGGCATTGCCGAAACAGCCGAGGCATACATAGAGATTATTGGCTGACGTATTTTATCGCCAAGATTTTCTCCGTTAAGAAAGACCTGCTGCGCGCCGTCAACGTACTTAAGCTCTATATGAATTTTGGGGAGCAGGGAAACGACAGAAGCTCTGTCATCTTTTTCGACTCCGTTTATATGCGCATAGTATCCGATAGTTCTGTAAAGCGCGCCCGTGTCAACGTATACGATACCAAGCTCGCGTGAAAGACGCTTGGCAAGTGTGCTTTTTCCGCCGCCGCTGGGACCGTCGATTGCAATTTTAACCATAATTTTAATTCTCCGTATAAATTTTTTGTGCCGCCGACTCGCCTGCAAGAGCGCCTGTCGAGAAGGCTATTTGAAGATTGTATCCGCCTGTGTAGGCGTCAACGTCTATGATCTCACCCGCAAAAAACAATCCGTCAATGAGCTTTGATTCCATTGTTTTTGGGTTTATTTCTTTAATCGATACGCCGCCCTTTGTAATAATTGCTTCGTCGATCGGTCTGTGAGACTTAAGCGGAATACGCAGACCCTTTATGAGCCGCGCAAGAGCCTGTCGCTGTGCTTTTGTTATTTCGTTTACCTTTGTGCGCTCGTCAATGCCCGAAAGTCTGACTATCGGTGCTATGAGCTTTTGAGGTAAGAGATCAGACAGACTGTTACAAAAATCTTTGTTTATATATTTTGAAAAGTCCGAAAGAAGGCGCGCATCGAGCTGCTTTTCATCAAGCGCGGGCTTTAAATCTATTACAGCCGTGTATTTTCCCGGCGCAAGGTCGGGAATGTGTGCCGACGCCGAAAGAACTACGGGACCCGTGAGTCCGAAATGCGTGAACATAAGCTCACCGAAATCACGGTAAACGCATTTTCCGTTCGTATCCTCAACCGAAAAGCCGATATTCCTAAGTGAAAGCCCTTGACATTCCGCACAAATACCGCCCGCAACGAGAGGAACAAGTGACGGCTTAAGCTCGGTTATACTGTGGCCGAGGCTTTGCGCAAATCTGTGTCCGTCACCGTCAGAGCCTGTGCGCGGATACGAAATTCCACCCGTGGCGATTATCACCGAGTCGGCAGAATACTCCTCTTTAGCGGAAACAACGCCTACAATTTTATTGTTTTCGGCTTTTATATCGACAATTTTTTCACGTTTAAAAGTAACTCCAAGTCGCAAACATTCACGTCTCAGTGCATCGGCAATATCGTTTGCGTTGTCGGAAATAGGGAAAACCCGTCTGCCGCGTTCGGTCTTAAGCGGTACGCCGATACGCTCAAAAAGAGCCATAGTATCTGACGGATCAAGACGGTGAAGTGAAGAGTAGAGAAAACGCGGATTTGTGGGCACGTTCTGTAAAAACTCATTTATTTCACAGTTGTTTGTAACGTTACAGCGACCTTTTCCCGTGATGCGGAGCTTTCTGCCGAGCTTTTCGTTTTTTTCAAAAACCGTTACGTCAGCAAAATTTTCCGCAGCCGCGATAGCCGCCAAAAGACCTGCCGCGCCGCCGCCGATTATGAGTACCTTAGTTTTTTGATTTGTCGTATACATCGTATTCGTCCCAAATTTCTTCAAGTCTGCGAAGTCTGTCTGTAACCTCGTTTTGTTTTTTCTTGGCGACCGCAACGATTATTGCATTTATAATGCTGAGCGGCGCGACAAGAGAATCGACGAAGGATACCATATCGCTCTGCGCGAGCAAAAGCTGGTCTGCGTTCTGCGCGATCGGTGATTTTTCGGTGTCGGTCAGCGCGATAATATTTGCGCCTGCGTTCTTTGCAAATTCAACGGCGTTTATAATACGGTTTGAGTACCTTGGAAAGCTTATTGCAATAAGGACGTCGTCACTGTTTATATTCATTATCTGCTCGAATATCTCGCTTCCCGAAGGATTTTGTACGAGCCTTACGTCGTCGAATATCATCTTAAAATTATAGTCGAGAAAGCCCGCAAGCGTTGACGACGAACGAACACCGACGATATAGATACGCTTTGCGTTGATTATTGCATTTACCGCGCCGTCAAAGCTGTCGCGGTCTATACGCTCATAGGTGTGCTTTATCTTGTCAATATCGGATGAAAGCACCTTTTCAAGAAGGTCGCTGTCGCCTATCAGATTGTTTGTGACCTCAATACGCTGAAAAGATGTCAGTCTTGTGCGTACGAACTCCTGCATAGCGCGCTGCATATCGGGATATCCGTCAAAGCCAAGCTCTATTGCAAATCTGACGACGGTCGATTCGGAAACGTCAACAAGAGAGCCGAGGCGCGATGCGGTCATGTAGGCTGCCTTGTCGTAGTTTTCGGTTATATAATCAGCGATACGGCGCTGACCCTTGGAGAAGCCTTTTGAATGTTCTGCTATTATGTTAAGTAAATCACGTTTCATGCCGACCTCGCATTATAGTACTATTAAACATCTTATTATAACTCTAAAGTTACAAAATGTCAAGAATTAAGTCGGCTTTTTGTTGATTTTTAGGTTGACAAAATCAGTAAGTAGTGTTATAATTCAAAGGATATATGTGTAAAACACCCCGAAAGGAATAATAAAATGACACTTTACGAAGAACTCGTTGCCCGTGGACTTATTGCACAGGTTACAAACGAAGAAGAAATCAAAAATATGATAAATGAAGGTAAAGCAACCTTCTATATCGGATTTGACTGTACTGCGAACAGCCTTACCGCAGGACATTTTATGGCGCTGACACTTATGAAGCGTCTCCAGCTTGCGGGAAATAAGCCTATCGCGCTTATCGGCGGCGGAACAACCATGATAGGTGACCCGTCGGGTCGTACCGATATGAGAAAAATGCTTACAAAAGAGGATATAGACCACAACGCCGAATGCTTCAAGCGTCAGATGGAGAATTTCATCGAATTCGGTGAAGGCAAGGCGCAGATGGTAAATAACGCGGAATGGCTTCTCGACCTTAACTACGTTGAGCTTCTCCGTGAGGTCGGTGCTTGCTTCTCGGTCAACCGTATGCTTGCGGCAGAGTGCTATAAGCAGAGAATGGAAAAGGGACTTTCGTTCCTTGAATTCAACTATATGATAATGCAGAGCTATGACTTCTATCACCTCTTCAAGCACTATAACTGTAACATGCAGTTCGGTGGAGACGATCAGTGGTCTAATATGCTCGGCGGTACCGAGCTTATAAGACGCAAGCTCGGCAAGGACGCGCACGCAATGACGATCACGCTTCTCACCGACTCACAGGGCAAGAAGATGGGTAAGACCGCGGGAAATGCTGTCTGGCTCGACCCCAAGAAGACGTCACCCTACGATTTCTATCAGTATTGGAGAAACGTTGGAGACGCAGACGTGCTCAAGTGCATTAGAATGCTTACATTCCTTCCTATAGAGCAGATAAACGAAATGGATACGTGGGAAGGCTCGCGTCTTAATGAGGCAAAGGAGATACTTGCCTACGAGCTTACAAATATGGTTCACGGCAAGGAAGAGGCAGATAAGGCGCAGGCAAGCGCACGCGCGCTTTTCGGTGCAGGTGCTAACGCCGACATTCCTACCGAGGAAATTTCTTCCGCAGACCTTATCGACGGCGCTATAGATATTCTTACACTTCTCTTAAAGGCAGGTCTCGTACCCTCGAAATCCGAGGCAAGACGCGCAGTAGAGCAGGGCGGTGTCACGGTTGACGGTGAAAAGGTTATTGATATAAAGAAGACCTACACGGCTGCCGAGCTTGTAGACGGAATCGTTCTCAAGCGCGGTAAAAAGAGCTTCAAGAAGGTCATTTGCAAATAAGACAAATAAAAACTCGACTTCCTTTTGACAGGAAGTCGAGTTTTTTAGTGTAATATATCAAGCATCAGGTCGGAAAGCGCGGCAAATTCTGCAATTCCGAGCTTTTCGCCTCGAACGTCGGGACGTAGACCCAAAGATTCAAACATCGAAGCAAACGCTTCCTTTGAAATGTTCGGATACGCAGACGAGAGAGCATTTGAAAGGGTCTTTCTACGCTGTGCAAACGCCGCTTTTATGACGCTGAACATCAAATCTTCATCCTTTGGAACAACGGGCTTGTTTTTGTAAAGTTTTATGCGAACGACAGCCGAATCGACCTTAGGAGCGGGCAGGAAACGGTCTGCTGGCACGTTAAAGAGCAGTTCAGCCTCACCGCGATAGGCAACCGCGAGGGTGATAGCGCCGCAATCGCGTCCACCGGGCTTTGCACAGAGACGGTCGGCAACCTCCTTTTGAACCATAACCGTTATATAGTCGAAGGGAAGTCCCGATTCGAGCAGCTTCATCAGTATAGGACTCGTAATATAATAGGGAAGATTGGCACAGACAGAGACACCGCCTCTCCCGAAATCGCGGGAGAGAAGAGCATCAAGATCGGTCTTCATAACGTCGGTGTTTATCACGGAAACATTGTCGAATTCACCAAGAGTATAGCCGAGAACGGGTATCAGCTTTTCGTCAATTTCAAGGGCGATGACCTTGTCATAGCGTTGCGCGAGCTCATAGGTGAGAACACCCATACCGGGACCTATTTCAAGTATTGTTTTCGTGTTTCCGTCACAGCATTCATCGGCAATACCCATAACGACAGAGCTGTCGGTTAGAAAGTTCTGACCGTACTCCTTTTGCGTGCGGATACCGTACACCTGCATAATATTTTTAACTGTTCTGATGTCGCAAAGATTCATAAACGCTCCAAAACAAAAAATCATTTGACTTATTCTATCACAAAAATAAGATAAATTCAATAAAAAATGAAAAAAAGCACTTAAAAAGTGCTTTTGGAGCTGGTGGAGGGATTCGAACCCTCGACCTGCTGATTACGAATCAGCTGCTCTACCCCTGAGCCACACCAGCAAATATCCGATTACCACAACGCGATATATTATAACACATTATAAAATAAAAAGCAAGAGCTTTTTGAGAAATTTTTTATGTTTATTGCAATTTACTTGACAATAAAGCTTACTTAATGGTATAATCAAATTGGCAATACAAATCAAAGGGGGAGTAAACGATGAAAAAGTTAACGCTATATTATATTACACAGATTATTGTCAATATCGTTTTGTTAGTTGTTTTTCGCGATAGTATCACCATTGGTCTATTGTCTGTTTTTCCGTTGTTTATTATCTTTTTGATGGCATTTCAAACTGTGTTCTTTAAATCGGATAAAAAACAAGACCCGACGGCAACTAATACAGCATATCCTATCGGTGAATCTGTAAGCCTGACAAACGAAGAACAGGATAAAATGTATGAGTATTTGAAAATATCGTTTTGGGTATTGCTTCCTCTTGAAATTCCTTTTATCTTCTTTTTGACTTCATATGCTAAATTATTGTGCTTATTGCCGTATATTTTTGCTTATATTTTAGGCGGGTCAATATTTAAAATAAAAATGGGAAAAGCCATTCAAGAGAGAGTCGAGCTTGAAAAAAGAGAACTGCAGGAGCAAATGAGAAAAGAAGAGCTCGGATTAAAATAACATAAAAAATACTTTTTTATATTCTTGATTATAAGGATGTTTGAGAAAATCGGCGGAGGTATTGTTTCTCTGCCGATTTTGTGATATAATAAGATCAACAAAAAGCCTCGCCCTTTGGGAGAGGTGGCGGCGTAGCCGACGGAGAGGGTAAATGGAACAAACACCAATAAAGAAAAACAAAAATTTGTTGAATATTGCAAGAATTTTACGACGCAATATGACGCGGCAAGAAAAACATTTGTGGTATGATTTTTTGCAGCATTATCCTATAAAGATATATAAACAACGAATTATAGACAATTTTATTGCAGATTTTTATTGTCATCAAGCGCGTCTTGTTATAGAGCTTGACGGTTCACAACATTATACATTACAAGGTAAAGCATACGACGAATCAAGAACCGAAGTTCTCGAAAAATATGGCTTATATGTATTGAGATTTTCAAATAAAGACATAGACGAGAGGTTTGAAGGTGTCTGCTATATGATTGACAAAACAATAATAGAAAGAATAGAAAAACTGTCTTAAACGCCCTCTCACCCGCTATCGCGGGAGCTCTCCCAAAGGGCGAGCCTTTTGTTGTGATCATACATTTATGCGAACAAAATTAGATAATACTCAATAGAACTTACGATAAATAAGAATGATAAACAAGATTTTTGAAAGGAAATATGATAAATGATTTCAATGAGAGGAAACCTTATAACGCTTGAGCCGTTGAACGTTGAAAAACACGCAAAAGGTTATTTTGAAGTATCTAAAGACGAAAATATTCATAAATACGTGGGAAATACCGTTCCTCAAAGCATTGATGAGGTAATATGCTTGCTTAAGGAATATGAGAAACATTTTATAAATTGGATGATAATTTCGAATGAGACGAACTCTGTAATCGGTATAATTCGTCTTGGCAAACCGCAAACGGAAAACGGAATTTTGGTAGCAGGAGAATCACAAAGACTTTCTTCAAAATATTGGAGAAAAGGTTATATGAAAGAAGCAAAGAAGCTGTTTTACCGCTATGTTTTTGATGAATTATCGGTTGAAATACTCTATGCAGACGTTTGGGAGGGAAACGTAAACTCGATGAAGTCTCTTGAGTACTATGGATATAAATTGACTGATACCGTAAATGATATTTTTTCAAAAACAGGGAAGCAAACAAAAAGATATATATATGCTTTAACAAGATCCGATTATAAGCTCAAAACACAGAATAATTTTAATTGATAAAAACATCCCGACAGACCTAAAACCTGTCGGGATTTATTGTTTTTGTGAAAGTAGTTTATAATATTTTCTTCTTAAACATCTCGGCAAGCGCATTGAAGGCCGTTCCTATGATGATACTTATAACCACTATAGCAACAGTCCAGGCGAATTGATCGACCGTTTCGATAAACGTCTTTGCCTGTGACAGCTCTGTTCCAACGGAAATAAGTGACGGCGACGCGGCAAGTGCTTCTGCGGCGATTCCCGCCTTCCAGCCGAGTCCGAGTGAGGTATAGGACGAGGTTATAAACGCGCGTGAAACGCAGGGGATCCATAAGTATCTGAGACGCTCAAACCACGTAGCACCGAACACCGCAGAGACCTCGACAAGCTCATTATCAACGTTCTTTATTGCGTCAAGTATCGACGCATAGACGACGGGAAAAACCAGAAGCGTTACTATAAAAACCGGGAGCCACCATATATTTTTTTGAAAAATAATATAGGCGATAAAGATAAACGATACGATTGGAGTAGCCTTTACGACTTCATTTAGCGGTGTAAACAGATAGTGTATTGCCTTGATCTTCGACGCTCCGACAGCCGCAAGAGTTGCCGAGACTATACCGATAGCCACACCCGTTACCACACGAAGAAGTGACGTAAGTATTGCGTCCCAGAATTCTTTTTTTGTATCGGGCGATGTTGCAAGAACGAAAAGTCTCTTAAATACAGCGTCGGGGGCGGGAAGTATGACTTCTTTATTTACGACAGATGCGATAAGTAGCCACAAAGCAAGCCAGAACAGCCCCGAGAGGCTGTATCCGACTGCTTTTTTTAGTATTTTCATTTTGCGGCTGCCGCTTTGA
>JAZNPQ010000133.1:0-5892 GCA_045589735.1 Eubacteriales bacterium
GCCCGATGCTACGGCTGGTACGGGCGGCTCGCTTGCCGAGGCGCTATCCGAATATATGGAATTTTTGCGTCTTGCGGACGCTTGCGATTTTGAGGGCCAGCGCAAATATGCAGCGGCTCACGATCAAATGATAGATCTCATAATAGATAAAATCAACGAAATATCCGTGGAAAACTTCGGAGATGTGATACTCGAAGAGGGCAACGGAGGATATGTAATTATAGAAGATTACAGAAAGGAAATTTTCCATGATTGAAAATAACACCACCCCTCAGGTGCCGAAAAGAATACTGAGCTCGCTTTTGGCGTCGGTCTCGGCGGGGGTAGTTCCGCGCGCAGGTGCGCCGTATATAGCTATGGGACGACGCGACGAGATCGCGGCACTTTTGTCTGACCTTGAAGCCGTCAACGAAGGAGGCGGCGCTATGCGTTTTCTCATAGGACGCTACGGAAGCGGAAAAAGCTTTCTTATTCAGCTTATGCGAGGCTACGCGCTCGAACGCGGATTTATAACAGCTGACGCCGACCTCTCTCCCGAACGCCGTCTTTACGGTACGGGTGGCAGCGGTGTCGCAACCTACCGAGAGCTTATGAAAAATCTCGCGTCAAAGGCATCTCCCGACGGCGGCGCGCTTCCGAAAATCATCGCCCGTTGGATAACCGAGCTTCGTTCTTCTCTTCTCGAAAAAGGATTTGACCCCGACAGCGACAGCTTTTCCCGTGAGCTTAATTCAAAGATATACGCAGAGCTTCGTGAGGTGGAGTTCCTTGTGGGAGGCTTTGATTTTGCGCGTGTCGTTGCGGAATACCATACCGCTTATCAAAACGATGACGAACAGAAAAAGAGTGCCTGTATCCGTTGGCTTCGCGGTGAGTTTTCGACCAAAACCGAAGCTCGAAACGAGCTTGGCTTCAGCGTGTCGGTAATTATTGATGACGATAACTGGTACGACTTCCTTAAGCTTTGGGCAGCTCTCGTGCGCCGTATGGGCTATCGCGGTCTCGTCGTGTTTATTGACGAATGCGTAAATCTTTATAAAATAACCCATCGAGTTAGCCGTGAAAACAATTACGAAAAGATCCTTTCAATGTTCAACGATACCCTTCAGGGGCGCGCTCCCGGGCTTGATATAATTCTCGGCGGTACACCTCAGTTCCTTGAGGACACAAGGCGCGGACTCTTTGGTTACGAAGCACTTCGTTCAAGACTTTGCGACAGCCGTTTTGCGACCGAAGGCTTTAAAAATCTGATAGGTCCCGTTATCCGTCTGCGCCGTCTTACAGATGACGAACTGTTTGCTCTTGTCGTGCGCGTAACCAAGCTTCACGGTCAAAATTACGGCTGGACACCGAGAATATCACAGGAAGAAATGGTGGAATTTCTTAAAATTTGTCTCTCTCGCGCGGGTGCCGATTCAATGATAACTCCTCGTGAGATGCTACGCGATTATATGACCGTTCTGAACATTTTAATGCAGAACGAAAACGTATCTTTTGCAGATATTGCGGGCACCGCGGTAACTCTTAAAACCGCAAACGATGGCGAAGAATCCCCGACACAAAACACAAAAAAGCCCTATTTTAATCCTGACGATATTGAATTATAATAATATAAGGAAAAATATTATGACAGAAGCCGACAGAATTTTTCTTAAATTCCCCGATTTTATAAGAGAATATATTTACAGTCATTCGTGGGACAGTCTGCGTGATGTTCAGCTTGCGGCGGCTCATACTGTGTTTGATACGCAAAATGACCTACTGCTCACCTCGTCAACCGCAAGCGGCAAAACAGAAGCGGCATTTTTTCCTATTCTCTCGGAGCTTTCAAACGATCCGCCGATGAGTGTAGGAGTTCTTTACATCGCTCCGCTTAAATCACTTATAAACGACCAATTTGCGCGAATCGACGAGCTTCTTGCGGCATCGGGAATTCCCGTAACGCATTGGCACGGTGACGTCGCTCAATCTCACAAGAAAAAGCTGCTTGAAAATCCTCGCGGAATTTTGCAGATAACGCCCGAATCGCTTGAAAGTCTCCTCATAAACCGTTCGGGAGATATTATACGACTTTTCTGTGACCTGCGCTTTGTCGTAATAGACGAAATACACACGCTCACAGGCTCCGACCGAGGAAATCAAATAATCTGTCAGCTTGCAAGAATTGAGCGTATGATAGGTAGAAGACCCCGTCGAATAGGTCTTTCAGCAACACTCGGAGACCCCGAAAAAGCGGCGGATTGGATGTCGGGTGGAAACGCAGCAGGCGTTGATATTCCCCGTTTCCCCGAGACAAAAATACGCTGGAGACTCGGACTTGAGCATTTTTATATTCAGAATCTGAATCCTGTACAGTTGCCTTCCGAAAACGTACAGTTCAAGCTTCCTAAGCAGCCTGCCGCAGAGATAGACGCAGGCTATGAATATATGTACGACTGCGTAAAAAACAAAAAATCCTTGGTTTTTTCAAATTCAAGAGAAGAAACCGAATACCTTACAGCTACGCTTCGTCAGATTGCGAAAAAACGAAACGACCCCGACATTTTCCTCATCCATCACGGAAATCTTTCGGCATCTCTGCGCGAGGAAGCCGAGGCAAAAATGAAGGATGAAGAGATACACGCTGTCACCTGTGCCACCGTCACAATGGAGCTTGGAATTGACCTTGGTAAGCTTGAACGTATCGGACATATGGGTGCGCCCTGCTCTGTTTCAAGCTTTCTGCAAAGGCTCGGACGCTCCGGACGCCGCGACGATCCACCAGAAATGATGATGGTATTCAGAGAAGAAGAGGCACTTCCAAACACTCCTCTGCCCCAAATAATTCCGTGGGAGCTTCTTCGTGCCATCGCAATAATACAACTTTATATTGAAGAACGCTTCATAGAGCCTCCACGGCGCAAAAAAATGCCGTTCAGTCTCCTGTTTCACCAGATACTCAGCACTCTTGCATCATCGGGCGAGCTGACACCGAAGCGACTTGCAGACAGAATTCTCGCAATGCCTCCCTTTTCCGAGGTCAGCCGAGAGGATCTGCGAACGCTTATCGTTTCAATGGTACAAAACGATTTCCTTGAAATGACCGAAGAAAAAGGACTCATCGTAGGTCTTGCAGGTGAACGTCTGCTCGGTAGCTTTAAGTTTTACGCGGTATTCAAGGACACCGAGGACTTTACGGTACGTTGCGGCTCTGACGAAATAGGAACTATAACCACACCGCCGCCTGTAGGTGACAGATTTGCACTTGCGGGACGCGTGTGGGAGGTCGAAGAGCTTGACGTAAAGCGCCGTCTTATATACGTAAAGGCGGTCGAGGGCAAAATGGAAATATCATGGCCCGGCGATTACGGCGAGATAGATACAAAAATACTCGTCCGTATGAGACAGATACTCGCGGAGGATACCGTTTATCCTTATCTTAAGCCAAACGCACAGCACAGACTTGACGCAGCAAGAGTCGCGGCGCGAAACAGCGGAATGCTCGAGCATTCGATGATATGCCTTGGAGGATATACTTGGTGTCTCTTCCCGTGGCTCGGTACACGCTCGTTCAGAACACTGCGCAAATATATCGCGCAAAACGCAGGAATATACAAAATAACGGGACTTGAATTTGACGGTTGCTGTTATATGACCTTCAAAATGGAGCATGCGTCGGATTATGAATTCATAAAAGGACTTGCCGACCGCATAGACCGTGAAGGTATTGACACAGAAGAGCTTGTTGCCGGCGGCTCGATTCCGCTTTTTGAGAAATACGATATGTTTATTCCAGACGCACTGTTAAGACGCCAATACGCCGCAGACCGTCTCCGTACCGACGAAGTCACTGAAAGAATACACGATATTTTAAATGAATACTAAAACAGAACCGAACTTCAAGGAGTTCGGTTCTGTTTTACTTTTTATCTTATTCAACGACAAACATATTTACTTGAATCAAGCGTTCGCCCGTAGAACGGTTAGTATAAGTGACAAATTCAACGTATGTGTAGTCTATTTCATTGAAATAATAGTCTATGAAAACTCCGCCGCCCTGGTCGCCGCCAAATTCCTCGTCATATTCGTATCCCTCGCCCTTAAGATACTCAACGTATTTCAGATACTGATCCTTATCATAAGAGTACGTATAGTAATATTTTTGAGAATCATATCCGTTGATACCGCTTGTTGCTAAATACGTATCGGAAGAATATTTACAACTTGCACCAATCTCATCGTGATATGCGTGAATATAAGAATCATAATAATAGGTTGTAAATTCTGTAGCTTCGTTTACAATTTTCATAATAAATATATGATATGCGTCACGTGTCTCGAAGCTATGCCATTGAGCAAACTCACTCATAGTTTTTTCACCCGTCACGCGAAGAACGTCGATATTATTAATCTTAATAGCAACATTCATATTATCGCCCTGGGCAAAAGCCGCAGCATTTACGCCTATTACTTCTCCGTACTCGTTTACCAACGGACCGCCACTGTTACCTTTTGATATGGGCGCCGTGGATATATAAGAATCGGACAAGCCGTATTTATTTGAGGGAGATGATATCTGTCCGTTCGTAAAATTACCGATAACCTCGCCGAGAGCGGCTCCGCAGGCATATACTTTAGCTCCCGTTACAGATTCTTTTTCCGCAATCTTAAGATACGGTGTTGACTTTCCCTTTGTATCAATCTTTAAAACCGCGAGGTCATACGCAGGGTCAAACTTTACAACATGCTCAAGAGAATATTCGGCTCCGTCAAATACTTTTATTTTTATTGAAGGGGTTGACGAATCAAAAACATTATCAATGACATGGAAGCAGGTAACGAGAGTTCCCTTATCATCAATAAAGAATCCCGTACCGTTTGTTTTATCGTTAACGACAACGCTTACGGTTCTCTCCTGAACGTAAGCCGCAAGCTCTTCCGAGGTCATCGTCGCTTCACAAGGAATCGTTTCTCTTTTTATCTCTTTACCGCACACCATACATTTTTTATACCTTGAGCCCTCGGTCTTCTGCGTAGCCTCGGTCTCTACTATCCACTCACCTTCAGTATGTCCGGTTTTTTCAACAGTCTCAGTTTGTAGCTTTTCTTTACATTTCACACACTCTTTGAATCTCTCTCCGTTAGATTCACAATTTGCCTCTGCAGTTACGATCCAATCACTTGATTCGTGAGCCATTTTCGCAATAACCTCTGTTAAAAGCACTTCCTCGCACTCCTTGCAAGCAATATGCTTTGAGCCCTCGGTAGTGCAAGTGGGCTCTACGTCGATGATCCAATCACCCATCTCATGCTTGTGCGAGTCCTCTTCTTTTGAGCAACCTACAAAAACAATCGCTAAAGCAATTACGCACACGACCATCACGACATTTCTGATTTTCTTTACCATTTTCTCAAAATCCTTTCTTAATTTGTATTCGCGGAGCTGAGTCCAATATTAGTATACCATAGTATTTATAAAATGTCAAGCAAATTGTTATAATTGTATTGTATTTTTTTTGCAATGAGGTTTGGAGGAAACGATGCTCAACGAAAGGATAAAACAATTAAGGCAGGCTAGAAATATGAACCAGGTAGAGCTTGCCAAAAAACTCAATGTTACAAAGCAAAGTGTATCGAATTGGGAAAATGATAATATACAGCCATCTATAGAAATGTTAATAAAAATCTCTCGCATATTTTCCGTCACAACCGATTATTTACTTGGGCTTGATAACAGAAAATATATTGAAATCACTAATCTAAGCAACGAAGAGATATCTCATATTCAAGCAATAATCAACGACATCGCAAAAAAATAAATTTACAAAAAAAGAACCGACCTCCCCGGAGTTCGTTTCTTTTGTTATTAATTTAAAATTAATATGCAACACCCTGTGCAAGCATTGCGTCTGC
>JAZNPQ010000134.1:0-14418 GCA_045589735.1 Eubacteriales bacterium
GGACTTTCATATCATTATATAAACCCGACGGTACGTTCACTGTTTATGTGGCGTACTCTGCGTGAGCTTGCGCCCGAGCTCGAAGAATATTCGGCTTCGGGAAAGGAGCTTGCGCTCACGTCTGTAATGCTTCAAGCCGAAGGTGAGCTAAGCTCGTCGGGAATAACACCGACAATGCTTGAAAGTGCTGCCGAAAAGCTATCAAGCACAAGCCTTCGGGCAAAGCTTCGTGATATTGCATTGATTTCCGCAGCTTACAATAATCTTGTATCAGAAAATTACGACGATAAATCCGACGACCTTATAAAGCTCTCCGAGCTTTTAAAAAAGCACCGTTTCTTTGCGGGACGCAAGGTATATATAGATGCTTTTACAAGCTTCACATACCCGGAATACGCAGTAATCGAACAGATATTCAAGCAGGCAGACGACGTGACGGTCACTCTTGCCTGTGAGTCTCCCGACTCGCGACTTATTTCGTGTGAAAGCATCTGTGATACGGCAAAAAAGCTTTTATCCCTTGCCGAAGCTCTCGGCAAAAAGACAGATAAAATATACCTCACCGAGAATTTCAGGGCGAAAAATCCAGAGCTTCGTCTTATATCCTCGGAGCTTTGGCGTCCTTCAAAAAGTGAAAAATCGAATAATATTCCTGAAGCTGAACGAGGAAACGTTAAAATATATTCCTGCAAGAACCCTTACGATGAAGCAGATGCCGTTGTCTCTCTTATAAGACACGAGCTTGACAGAGGGCTTCGTTACCGTGACATCGCAGTTATTGCCAGAGATATTTCAAAATATGACGGCATACTTGACACGTCACTCGAATCTGCAGGTATTCCCTTCTATATGTCAAAAAAGACCGACCTTACATCCACACCGACAGTCACATTTATTTTATCGGCACTTCGTATAAAATATCTCGGTTATCGTGCAGAGGACGTAATATCCCATCTTCGCACCGGGCTCTCGGTTTGTTCAATCAGCGATATCGACCGTTTTGAAGAATACATATATACCTGGAAGCTCTCGGGAGACCGTTTCCTTGACAACGGCTGGAGCATGAATCCCGACGGCTACACCGACCAGCTCACCGAACGCGGCAAAAGGATACTTGAATCGGCAAACAAGGTCAGAGTCTCCCTTGTATCCGAGACCGAGGAGTTTTATGCAAAGCTCGACGCCGCGGAAAACGCAAGAGATATGTGTTCCGCGCTATATGGCTATATAAGCTCTGTAGGTCTTTCGGATTCCCTTCGCAAGCTTTCCGAAAAAGAGCTTGAAAGCGGGAACAAACGAGCCGCAAGAGATATTCTCGGTATCTGGAACGTTATTATTGATATGCTTGACGATATTGCGGTTTCTGTCGGTGATGAAAAATTATCCGTAGAGGAATTTTATCACGCCGTTCTTCTTTGCATAGACTCTGCCGCTGTCGGTTCAATTCCCACAGGTGTTGACGAGGTCACTCTCGGCTCGGCTTCGCTTCTCAGAACCGAGAACATACGTACAGCCATACTTATCGGTATGAACGAAGGCGAATTTCCGGGTAACGTCACTGACAAAGGAATATTTACCGATTCCGACCGACAGTCCCTTAAAGAACTCGGCATAAATATGAGTTCTGACACAAGGAGCCGTTCCTCTGAGGAATTGCTTTTTGTAAACAGAGCAATGACTCTTCCGTCAGAGCGTCTTTATCTTATGTACTGCGCACGCTCGGCAGATGGAGCAGCCCTGCGTCCTTCAATGCCTATAAACCGTGTCAAAAACCTGCTCGGCTATATGAAAGAAGAAATCTTTAACAGCGACGGACTGCTTGATTCGATATGGAGTACCGAAATGGGTCAAAGACATATCGTAAATATAGACGACCCCACCGCAAAAGCGGCGCTTAAAAAGGAGCTACAGTCAAGAGGTATTGAAGCTAACGATGCCGTTATAACAAATTCCGAGCTATCTATCTCAAAGGATTCGGCAGACCTTATCTTCGGCGACTCTATGCAGCTTTCACAAACCAAAATAGAAAAATTCATAAAGTGTCATCTTGGATATTATTGTTCGACCGTGCTTGCGCTAAGACCCGAAGAACGTGCCGAAATAGATTCGCGCGTCTCTGGTACTCTTATACACTCGGTACTCGAAAAGTTTTTGATGATGACGGTAAACGAAAGCGGTATAGACACAGATTCTGTTGAGTCTGCGGTCGATACCCTTATAAACGAGCTTATAAAAGAAATATGTCACGACAGCAAGAAGGATTCCAACCGTTTTAAGCACCTTTTTACAAGACTTCGCAGAATTTCAATGCTTCTTATAAGGTCTCTGTCAAAGGAATTTGAAGAGACAAGCTTCAGACCAAAATTCTTTGAGCTTGAAATAGGCAAAAACGGGGTCAGACCTCTCACGGTCACGCTTAATGACGGTACCGTCGTTTCACTTACAGGCAAGATAGACCGAGTTGACGTATGGAAAAACGACGGAACAGTATATATAAAAATAGTTGACTATAAAACGGGCAGCGCACAGTTTAGTCTTTCGGATATAAAGGAAGGGCTTGGCTTACAGCTTATTATTTATCTCTTTACCGTTACCGACGCCAAAAACAGATTCGCTAAGGAGCTCGGATTGAGTCCCGACGAGCAACCGGTTCCCGCAGGTGCAAATTATCTGTCCTCAAAAATAGATATGACAAGCTATTCATATCTACCGAGCAAAGAAAAAGCTATAGACGACGCAGAAAAAGCAATCAACAGAAGCGGCTTTGTTCTGGACGAGCCCCACGTTCGTTCCGCCGTTGGCGATTATATCGATCAGGTTATGTGTTCAGAAGAAATAGAGCTGTTAAGAAAAGATTTTGAAGATACCGTCAAAGAAATAGGAACGGCTATGAAAAGCGGAGACGCCTCTGCGATACCGCTTATAAAATCAGGAAAAAGCCCTTGTAACTATTGCGATATGGCGTCCTTCTGCCGTAACGCAAAAAAGACAAGACAATTCTCGTAATTCCGAGGTAAGATATATGGCATTTAAACCGACAAAATCACAGGAGCTTGCAATAAATACGCGCGACAGGTCTATTCTTCTGTCCGCCGCCGCAGGCTCGGGAAAAACAGCCACACTGACAGCACGAATAATATCATCGCTTACAGACCCCGTATCTCCTATCGAGCTATCAAATATGCTCATAGTAACCTTTACGAGAGCCGCCGCGTCAGAGATGCGTGAAAGAATATCAAAGGCACTGAACGACGCGCTCGCAGACGACCCGTCAAACGAATTTCTCAACCGTCAGACAGTTATGATAGCAAGCGCCGACATCTGCACGATAGACTCCTTTTGTCTTAATACTGTAGAATCAAATTTTGAAAAAGCCAGATTTGCAGACGGTTCTCCCCTTCCTCCCGATTTCAGACTTGCTGACGAGACCGAGCTTAAAACACTTTCGCTTGAAGTTATGAATTCGGTCATAGAGAAGTGGTACGACAAAGAAGACGGAGACTTGAATTTTCCTAAGTTTATCGAAAATTTCTCCAACACTCGCGGCGAAGGAAGTCTTATTGATTCTCTTCTCAAATGTGTGTCCGCGCTTGAATCCGTTTCTGACCCTGATGCGTACTTAAAAAATCTTCACGAAACTATACTTGCCGAGGCAAATAACGATTTCCTTTCTACCTACTTCGGAAAAATGCTCAAAGAATTTACCAAAGAGTCACTGCAATACTATACTTCAAGCTTATATGACCTTACGAATCAAGTCGTAGGAAACGATAAATTCGACACAAATTACCTTCCTGCAATAGAAAACGACATAAAGACCTGCGAAGAGCTTCTTTCATCGTTAAATATTTCATATAATACTGCAAAGAAGGTACTTGCAAACTATTCTGCAATAGATATGAAGGCTCTCGGAAAAGCAAAGAGCGAGCTTACCGACGCCTGCAAGGCAATGCGAGACACAGTAAAGAAGGAACTTATAAATCTACGAGATAAATATTTCTCCTTCCCTGCCGAAAGCATACCCGAAATCTCGGTGCGCCTATCCGGTGAGCTTAAAACACTTGCCGCCATCATTTCCGACTACAACAAAGCCTACACGAGAGAAAAGTCAATCCGCAGAATTTGCAGCTTTTACGATATAAAGAGACTTGCTCATACGCTCCTTGTCAATCCCGACGGCACACCGACAGATATTGCAATGTCAATGAGAATGCGCTATAAAGCTGTGTACATAGACGAATATCAGGACGTTGACCCTGTTCAGGACGAAATATTTAAGGCTGTTTCGGCTCCCGGCACACGTTTCACCGTAGGAGATATCAAGCAAAGCATTTATTCCTTCAGGGGTGCTGAGCCGTCAATTTTCGGGAATATGCGAAAATCAATGCCAGATTTCGGCACTAAAGCTTCCGACGAACAGCTTGCCTGCTCGCTCTTTATGTCGGAAAACTTCAGGTGCGACAAGCCCGTAATAGATTTTGTAAATCTTGTTTCGGCTCATACTCTCGTGCCCGTCGGCGGTAACGTCGCATACCGAAAGGAAGACGACCTCGGCTACGGAAAAAGCGAAAACTTCGGTAATACACCCGTAAAATTCTGCGTCTTTACGGGCAAAGAGGACGACGGTACAACCGAAATAGAATATATCGCGAATGAGATAGCGCGGCTTTTGAAGGAAGGTAAAAATAATAACGGAAAGCCTATAAAAGCCTCGGATATTGCCGTTCTGTCACGTGATAATAAATTTCTCGGTTTGGTGTCCGACGCACTTTCAGCAAAAGGAATCGACTCGTCGAATGCGGCGGCGCAGGACTATTTTGACAATCCCGAGATACTCCTCATTTTATCTCTTATCACAGCTATAGACAATCCTCATAAGGATATACCCCTCGCGTCGGCAATGTGCTCTCCGTTTTTCGGATTCACACTTGACGAGCTTGTAAAAATAAGAAAAGGCAGCGACCGTTCTTATTCGCTGTACGACGCTGTTGAGGCGTATTCGTCTCGGGATGAGCTCTCCGAAAAATGCAAAAAATTTGCCCAAGAGCTTGAAAATTTAAGAATTGACGCCGTATCTCTTCCTATTGACAAATTTATAAATCAGCTTTATAAGAGATTCCGAATAATGTCCTTGATATCCAAGGATAACTCAAGAAATCAGTCTCAGATAACGGCAAATATCAATAGATTCTATGAATATGCAAGAGGCTACGCAAAAACACAGTACGGCGGACTTAACGGATTTGTTTCGTACATCAATAATTTTCTTGAAGCCGGCAGCAAGGTCGATGCACCGACCGCAGCAGCAGCGGAAAACGCCGTTGTGCTTATGAATATACACAAATCCAAGGGGCTTGAGTTCCCTGTCGTATTCGTATCAAATTGCGGGAAGCTCTTTAACAGGACCTTCCGAAACAACAGCCTGATTTTTGACTCCGAGCTTGGCGTGGCGTTAAAGCCGGGAGACGAAACGGGGTTTGCTAGAATAGAGCCACCGCAGCGCGCCGTTCTGACTCTCGCTATGATGCGCAAGCAAAACGAAGAGGAAATGAGAATACTCTACGTTGCCCTCACACGGGCAAGAGAAAAGCTATACGTTACGGCAAATGCTTCCAAAGCATTTGAAAAACAGCTTCTGAATCACAGATATTTAAGCGGATACGAATGCAGAAGCTCGGTTCTGTCTGCAAGCTCTTATCTCGATTGGCTGAAAAATGCCGTTTGCACACCGATGAGCTTTTTTGAGCTTTGTGTTGACCCGTCTGTGACATCCGAAGACGAGAAAAAAGACGGTTTATCACAAGTTACGAACGAGGCAGACACCGAAGAAAAGATAAAAAATATCAGACGAACTCTCGCCGAAAGATTCGATTATAAATATCCGTACGAATCGGCAAAGAAGCTCCCCGCAAAGCTCTCGGTGTCAAGACTCTATCCCGATATTCTTGACGACGACGGAGCATCGGGTCTTGACAGCGATAATCTGCCCGAGCTTCGTGAAAAGCCGCTGTTTATGATGGAGACTGCCGAAAAATCTCACGCCACCGCGGCGGAAAAAGGCACGGCAACGCACGTATTTATGCAGTTCTGCGATTTTGAGAAGGCGGAACGCTCGGTGCGAGAAGAGCTTTCACGTCTTGTGTCCGAACGCTTTATACCGGCAGGAACCGCAGAGCTTGTCAATATTTATCAGCTTGAAAAATTCTTTAAATCCGCGTTTTATAAGACGGTAAAGGGTGCAAAAAGAGTGCTTCGCGAGCAACGCTTCAATCTTTTCCTTCCTGCGTCGGAATTCACAAAATCGGAAGAGCTAAAGAAGGATATAGCAAACGAAACGCTTATGGTTCAGGGAGTTATAGACCTTGTTGTAGAAGATGCAAACGGAAATCTTATACTTTGTGACTATAAGACCGATTATCTGACCCCCGATGAAATTTCGGACGAGTCTCTGGCAATAAAGAAGCTTACAGAAAGACACTCCGAGCAGCTTAAATATTACGCCGCCGCGGTAAAACAGCTTTTTGGAAAAAACCCCGACAGAATTTGTATCTATTCGCTCCCCCTCGGCAAAGCGGTGGATATAAACGTATAAAATAACAAAAATAACGGCTCTGCGTCGGTTAAGACGCAGAGCCGTGTTTATTATTTGATTTTTGAATTAATCAACCGCGACATCACCGTCGGAACAATGAATGACAGTGACGGCTGATCTATCGTAGCTCCAAATATAATACTTTGCTGCAGAGTCCCATTGTGCTTTCGTTCCCTCAAATGTTATGCTAGTAAGTCCTGTGCAACCGAAGAACGCATCATCTTCAATGCTCGTTACGCTGTCGGGTATCGTTACGCTGGTAAGTCCTGTACAACTGGCGAACGCACCCTCTTCAATGCTCGTCACGCTGTCGGGTATCTTCACTCTCGTAATACTTGAACAAGCGCAGAAGACAGCACTTTTTATGCTCGTTACGCCGTCGGGTATCACAAGATTGGTTAAAAGCTTGCCGTTTATATAGAGATTATAATAACAATCAAAAGGAGCATTCGAAGACAAAAAATCTATTTGGCACCACGCTTCAATGCTGGTAATATATATGTTTGTAAGTTTTGTGCAACCGTCGAATGCAGAAATTCCAACACTATTTACGCTGTTGCCTATCGTTAAACTCATAAGCCCTGTGCAACCTTCGAATACAGAATAACCGATGCTCGTGACGCCGTCGCCTATCGTTACACTTGTGAGACCTGTGCAACCTTCGAACGCAGAATTCTCTATGATTGTTACGCTATCGGGTATCCTTACGCTAGTAAGTCCGGTACAACCTTGGAACGCATAAATTCCAATGCTCGTTACGCCATCACCTATCGTTATACTTGTGAGTCCTGTGCAATTCTTGAATGCAGAACGTTCAATGCTCGTGACGCTGTCGGGTATAGTTACGCTCGTAAGTGCTGTGCAACCATCGAACGCAGCATCTCCAATGCTCGTTACGCTGTCTGGTATCGTTATACTTGTAAGTTCTATGCAAGCCCAAAATCCGTATTCTTCAATACTTGTTACGGGAAGACCCTTGTACATTTCCGGAATTACTATAGTAGATTTATCTCGGCAAGACCCTTTGCTTACCGAATATGACTTTTTGTCACTGTTCAAGCTGTATTCAAGCCCCTCGGTGCCTTCTAATTCAAGTCCTGAATTTGTTGTTTCGTCCGAAGTTTCTTCCGTGCTTTCTTCTGTTTTAATTTTTCTATCGTCGTCATCATCATCGTCGTCTCTGTCTTTTCTATCATCGTCACACGAAACGAACGAGAACAGACAAAGAACGAGACACAACAAAAGTGCGAGTAATGCTGTAAATCTGTTTTTCATAGTCTTTCCTTCCTTATATATTATTTAAGAATTATGCTCCGCAGAATAGAGTGTGTTTCTCATAAGCATTGTAATAGTCATAGGTCCGACACCGCCGGGAACGGGGGTAATATATGACGTTTTCGGTGCAACCTCGTCGAACGCGACGTCGCCGCAAAGCTTACCCTCGGCGTTTCTGTTCATTCCGACGTCGATAACTACCGCGCCTTCTTTTACCATATCGGCTGTTACAAACTCTGCTTTACCGACCGCACTTACAAGTATGTCAGCCGAGCGACAGACCTCTTTCAGATTCTGCGTTCTGCTGTGGCATACCGTAACCGTTCCGCTTTCGTTTATGAGCAGCATTGCCATAGGCTTACCTACTATATTTGAGCGTCCGATGACAACGCAATTTTTGCCCGATACCTCGATACCGCTTCTCTTTATCAGCTCCATAACTCCTGCGGGCGTGCAAGGCAAAAATCCGTAATCTCCAGTGGAGATTCGTCCGACATTATACGGATGGAATGCGTCAACGTCTTTTTCGGGCGCGATTCTGAGAAGCAACGGCTTTTCGTCAAGTCCCTTCGGAAGCGGAAGCTGAACAAGTATTCCGTGCACGCTTTTGTCGGCGTTGAGCTTATCTATCAGCTCTTCAAGCTCGGTCTGCTTTGTTTCGGCGGGGAGTCTTATAACCTCGGAATTAAATCCAAGCTCCTCGCACGCGCGAGCCTTATTTCTTACGTATATCTGTGACGCGGGGTCTTCACGACTATAATAACGGTAAGTCCCGGTACAATGCCTCTTTCTTTCTTTAAATTCTCCGCCTTTTCGCGAAGCTCGGCTCTTATCTGCGCCGATATTGCCTTTCCGTCAATAAGTTTCATTTTTTATATCCTCCGTTTTATTTATTTGAATCATCTTTTTTATCAGACGACGAAAATTTAGTTTTGAAAAGTGGGTATGCGCTTTCGTATTCCTCGCCTGCAAGCTTTCTTTTTTTGCCCTCGATAACGCCGTAAATAAGCAACGCGACACCTGCAAAAAAGCTGAGACATCCAAGGAGCAACGATATTCTTACCGAACCTATATACAGACTGTCAGCGCGGAGTATTTCGGTAAATATCCGTCCAAAGCCGTACCACGCAAGATACATAAAGAATATCTGCCCGTCAAAATTCTTCTTTTTAAAGAATGCGATACTGATAAGTATAAGTCCTATGAGATTCCATACCGATTCATAAAGGAATATCGGATGAACGTACTCAAACGAATCGCTTATGATATTTGGATAGATAGCCATTCTGAGCGAATACAGTATGCTTCCCTCTTCCACCGGCAGACCGTATGACCTGCCGCCAAAGAAATCGGCAAGACGGCCGATGACCTGACCAAGCAGAAGCGCGGGTATTGCGGCGTCGTACATTTTCATAGTGCTCATCTTTTTTATCTTGCAGACAATAAACATTGCCAAAGCACCGCCGATGATCGCTCCGTATATCGCCATTCCGCCGTCCAAGAAATTGAAAATATCTATAAACGGCCTATCTTTATAGCGTTCAAACTCCGCAAGAAGATAATAAATACGTCCTCCGATAATTCCTCCGACAAGTCCGAAAATGGCTATTTTGAAAAAAATTGACAGCGACACGCCACTTTTCGTCACCGTAAAATACGCGTATATAAGCGCGGCAATGACCGCCACTACGGTTATTACTCCTGACAAAGTGAGCGGCAGATTTCCGAGATTTCCAAGAGTACTGTCAAGCACAATCGGTTCTATGCCAAGTCCCGGGAAGGCTACGATAAAATATCTGTTATCTGTCGCGTTCATTTCATCAAGCGCTTCTGTCAGGTCGTCGGATTCGCTTCTTTCAAGATTTCCGATATCCGCGCACGACACAAGTGACAGCGTTAAAATCGCAAGAATAAAAAGCAGCGCGAGTATTCTTTTGGTTTTATTTTGTTTCATAAAATAACCTCACTTAAAGCGGCAGAATTACCGAAAGAGTTGAGCTAATATTTTTCCCGAACAGTCCTTTTGCAAGCTCTGTGACCTCGTCAAAGGTTATGCCTTCTGCAATATTTATCATTTCAAATGGGTCTATGCCCGTAGTTAAAGCGGTCTGCAAAATATCGTCGGCAATCTCAGCGCTTGAATCAAAGGACTTGAACTGACCTGCAACAAGGCTTCGCTTACAACGCAGAAAATCCGATCTGTCAAGCTCACCGTCTGCGGCTGAGCTTGCTTTTTCAAGTATGAGATTCTTTAATTTTTGAGGGTCGTCTGTCGTTCCCGAAAAATAATTCATAGCGCAGCTCTCACCCGACGTATATCCAAAGGAAAATCCCGGCGTTATTATACGTTCCTTAAGCAGCTTGTTGTAAAACTCTCCCGTTCCCGAGAAGAGCATATTGTTAAGCACCGTCATACCGAGATTTCGCTTGATTCTGGAGTATCCGTTATCTATCGGGCTTCTGTCCTTTATTCCGAGGAAAAACATCGGCCGCGCAACTCTCATACGCTTTTCGGTGTATTCTTTATAAACCGCACATTCTGTCTCTGTATCTGTATGTAATACTGCTCTGTAGGGTGTGTTTTCGGTCGGCAGTTCGCGGTCGGCTATCTCGATAACCTCTTCTATACTTATATCTCCGCAGACCGACAGGAGCATATTATTCGGATTATAAAAGGTACTATACACATCATAAAGCAGCTTTTCATTTATGCGCTTTATTGACGAAGCACTTCCGCAAATACTGTTACGCACGCTGTTTTTGCGGTACATAGCGCGCAGGCAGTTCTCCATGGCGGTCTCGTACGGGTCGTCGGCGTACATCATTATTTCCTGCTCGATTATGCCCTGCTCTTTTTTTACGTTTTCCTTTGTAAAATACGGATTTGTCACAAAGCGCAACAGCTCCGCGATGCACTCGCCGTACATTTTTGTCGCGCCGAAAAGATAGCGTGTCGCATTGTATGTAGTATAGGCGTTTACCTCTGCGCCAAGCGCGGCAAAGCGCTCGTCGGCGCTTATACCGTCAGCGTTTTCAAACAGCTTATGCTCAAGAAAATGTGCGCAACCCGCAGGTAATTTATACTCTTTTCCGTAGGCAGTATATCTGTCGTCGGCAGAGCCGAATTTTGTTCCGAGTACCGCATAACAGGTTGAAAATTTCTTTGGGCACACGGTAATTTTAAGTCCGCTTCTGTGTACCGTTTCATAATAGGTCTCGCCGAGGCGTTCGCTTCTTTTGCAAATGATGTCACTCATCGTCGGCTTCACCTCCAAGTGTTCCCTTGAGAAAATATACCGTATCAAGCGTCATCTTTTTCGCCGCCGCAATAATATCCTCACGGCTGACAGACATTATTCCCTGTCTGTATTCTTCTATCGTAGAAGGGCCGCCGAAAAGGTGTCTCATGCGCTCGAATTCCTCATAATCTGTGGAATGGTCCTTTGCGGCACGGCAGTCGCTTTCTATAGTTTCCTTTGCAAAGTTCAGCTCGTCATCGGTAATATTTCCGCGTTTCATCTCTTCGAGCTGATAAAGTATCTCGTTCTTGGCTTCCTCAAAGTCACCGTTATCTATGCCGCACCCAACGACAATTATACCCTTTACCTCGTCATAGCTTGACGCACAAAAATAACAGAGCGATTTTTTCTCTCTTGCGTTGAGAAACAGCTTTGACTGTGAGCTATCGCCGTATATCTGATTCATAAGCTCGGTGGCATAATAGTCCTTATCCGAAAGAACAACGCCTGTTCTGAAGCCTACAAACAGATTCCCCTGTCTGTATTCACCCTCTTCGGTTATATTTTTTGTTATTTCGGCTTTTTTCTTCGGCTCGTCGGAATATCCGAGCTTACTTCCGCCAATACCCGAAAAATATTTACGTATAAGCTCTGAAACCCATTCTGCGCTTGCCGTTCCGCAGTAAAATATCTCAAACGGTGCGTTTTCGAGGATATGCTTATGATGATTTTTCAGTATTTCGGCGTCGTATTTTTCGACCTGCTCTGCCTCTCCGCTGAGCGTAAATCCGCCCGGCTCGTTTTCAAGCATCGCTTTTAGAAAACGGTACTTCGCGTAACCGAAAGCGTCGTTCTGTCGCGCTTTTATCCTGTTTATACGGTTAATCTTTTCAGTCTCGGTATCGCTTTCCCTGAAAAGCGGGTTTTTAAGTATCTCCGAAAGCAACTCAAAACAACCGTCAAGTATCGAAAATCCTCTTTCACGATCGTCGCTCGAAACATATTCGTCATTGAGTATCGAGGCCGCAAGACCTGTTATCTGATAACCGCCTCGCATTATATTAAAATCCGAAATATCCGCCGCGTAAAGCTCCTCCGCGCGACAGCATATTTCTCTGAAATCGGCGTATTTCTCCGTTCCGAGAAACGCCACGGGCATAAGCATCGAGGTCTTTGGTGTTTCGTCTTTATCCGCATTGACCGTGAAGGTCACGGTAAGACGCGCTTTTTTAAATTTGTCGGTGCAAATATGTACAAGACGCACCGCATCGCTTATTTCGTATACCTTAAGATTCAATTCAGACTCTCCGTCATATATTTTGGCTCTTTCTCTGCAAGTGTGTATATCATATCCTTAAATCTTGCAAAAATTTCACGGGTTTCGCGCTTGAATGCTCCCGCATACTTCCCGTTAGGTCCTGCCGACACACCGCATACGTCAAGTCCAAGCTTTTCGGCAATATAAACGGCACGGTACAGATGATAGTCCTGCGTAACGATAGCGATAGTCTTCATTCCGTGCACCTCTTTTGCGCGTACTATGCTGTCGTAGGTGGAAAGACCGTACCTATCGCATATTATGTCCTCCTCGGGAACACCGCGCGAGAGCGCGATCTCCTTCATGACCGATACCTCGTCGTATTCATCGGGATCTTCGGAATCTCCGCTCATAAGTATCTTGTCGGCGACACCGAGGGAGTACATCTCGATTCCCTTTTCAAGTCGGTCTGAAAGCATGTGCGACGGGGTCTCACCGTCTACCTTTGCTCCGAGTATCAGTATGCAGTCGTATTTTTCTTTTGCGTTTTCCGAAATATATTCCCACGCGCTTTTTTTGACAGCCGCGCTGACGGCGAAAACGCCGACAGCAAAAAGAACTGCCGCCGTAAGAACGAGTGCGGCAAGCCTTAATAAAAGACGTTTAGGGGAGTCGGTAAGGCGATCCTTAAACTCCCCAAAAAACGCTTTAACAGCAGATATTACTTTGTTATTATTCGTATAAGACATTACTTATTTTTGGTTTTCTCGATGATCTTGTCGGCAGCAGCGTCAAGATAGGTGTTGTCCATATCCTCAATGCGTCCGCTGTCAACAAGCTCGGCAAGAGACGGGTCGATCGGAATTCTTGCAAGCAGGTCGTATCCGAACTTTTCGGCAATAGCTTCAATATGGCTCTCGCCGAAGAGCTTTATCTCCTTGCCGCAGTCGGGGCACTTGATATAGCTCATATTCTCAACAAGTCCGAGAACGGGAATGTTCATCATATCAGCCATGTTTGCCGCCTTTTCAACTATCATCCAAACAAGCTCCTGGGGGCTTGCTACTATGATGATTCCGTCAAGCGGAATAGACTGAAAAACAGTCAGCGGAACGTCACCTGTTCCGGGAGGGCAGTCAACGAACATATATTCAACGCCGTCCCATATGACCTCCTGCCAGAACTGCTTTACGGTTCCCGCAATAACGGGTCCTCGCCAGATAACGGGCTTTGTTGCGTCCTCAAGAAGAAGATTTACGGATATCATATCAACTCCGCCTTTACTTCTTGCGGGGAAGATTCCGCGCTCGTCACCGTCGATTGCCGAGTTTACGCCAAACGCCTTCGGGATAGAAGGTCCTGTGATGTCAGCGTCAAGAATTGCGGAGTGAAGTCCGCGTCTCTGCATAATGACGGCGAGCATCGAAGTAACGATGGATTTACCGACGCCACCCTTACCGCTGACAACACCGATAACACGCTTTATGGTACTGAGCTCGTGTGCGGGCTCGATAAGGCTTTCGGGCTGATTTCTCGACGGACAGTTAGCCGAGCAGGTTGAACAGTTGTGTGTACATTCAGACATTTTCTTATTTCCTTTCAAAAGTAACACTTTCGTGATTTATATAATTAACTATATTATTATACACCTATATTGCAAAATTTGCAAGTAATTTAGAAAAATTCAGTGAATATTCAATTATTTCATAAAATCTCGCGTTTTTCTCTTGAAATTTTCGTGATTTCGAGGTATACTATACTATGTATGTAATATTTTACTTTTTTTGGAGGAATTATGGTATCAGAACTCAAAAAGCTTAATGGATTTAACGGTGTTGAAGGTCCGCTTCTCACTATCGTAATGGACGGCGTCGGTATAGCTCCCGACGGTGACGGTAACGCGGTCAAGCGCGCGTACACACCGAATCTCGATATGCTTCTCGCGAAATATCCCACAGTAACTCTTAAAGCTCACGGTACGGCGGTTGGTCTTCCCTCCGACGACGATATGGGTAACTCCGAGGTCGGTCACAACGCTCTCGGCGCAGGTCAGG
>JAZNPQ010000135.1:0-16674 GCA_045589735.1 Eubacteriales bacterium
TTTGTCTTCCTAAGACCGCTTGGCCTCCGACTTGCTGCCTTAAGCATTGCGTCTGCTGCTTCGATAGCTGCAACAAGACCGCGGGTTTCAACCATTCCAAGTGCCTGCTGTACCATTCTTACATTCTCCTTTATGATTTCATTTGTTTTTTCTGTTGTGTTTGCGGAAGCCGCTTTTGCTGTACTTCCGGTTTTTTTTGTTGCTCCGGTTGCCATTTTTGTTTTCCCTTCTTGAATTTCTGTATTTCAGAAAAGGATGCTTGAAAAAGCTTTATGCTTTTGCCGTCTTATCCAGGCGAGACGCGCTGAGTCGTACCATTCGGACCGTCTCCTCGTGAGGATTTGCGATCACATTGGACGCCGCGATCGGTGCTTGGCAGTTACTCTTAGCGCAGTTGATAGCTTCGGTTACGTCAGATACCTTGCCGGTGATAACTACAGTTACCATTCTGCCGCCGAGCTTTCTTTCCCACGTGACGAATTCAACGTCTGCGCTCTTGCACATAATGTCAAGAGCATCTACTGCCGCAACAACGCCCGAAACTTCAATAAATCCGAGTGATCTTATCGATACCATGCCTGTTACGTCCTGTTTGAGTCTTTTATTTTACTATCAGACGTTCTTGGGAAGAATTTTTTCAACGTCTGCGTGAGGTCTCGGGATTACGTGTGTAGCAATAACCTCGCCGAGTCTGGTTGCTGCTGCAGCACCTGCCTCAACAGCTGCTTTAACTGCTCCGACGTCGCCGCGTACCATAACAGATACGAGTCCCGATCCGATTTTTTCTGTTCCTACGAGTGTTACCTCTGCTGCCTTTACCATTGCGTCAGCTGCTTCGATTGCTGCGGTAAGTCCTCTTGTTTCAATAAGTCCGAGAGATTCCTGTGCCATTTTTCATTTCCTCCAAAATAATGTAATACAATTTTTATTTTTTACTTTTTGTCGTATGCGTTGAGGTGTAACATTCCCTCAGCGCCTGTTTCCATTGCGGGAATTATGTGTTTCTGAACCACACCCGAAACGGCATTTGCCGCAGCCTCGGCAGCTTCAACTGCCGCTGTGACACTCTCCACACTTCCTCTGAACTTTACAAGTATCTGAAGCGGTACCTGAAGTCCTCTCGGATCTGCGGGTTTGTTTTTGTCGAAGGGCTCTACGGTTACGTCAGCAGCCTTGCATCCGGCATCGCATGCCGCAAAAGCCGCTACAAGTCCGTAGACCTCGATCATTCCGACTGCCTGTGCCATATCTCACGTTTCCTTTCGGTTACGGAATAATAGCGATCTTCAGACCGTCCTGACGGAGATTGGTCTGGAGTGCTTCGTTAGCGTCTGCCAAATGGAACTTATGAGTTATGAGCTTCTCAAGCGGAAGTCCTATTCCCTTTGCGCGCTTGAGGAAGTCGAATGTTGTTGCGTAATCGCGGAGAGTATATACCCACGAACCAACGATCGTTATCTCCTTCGAACAGATGTCGAAGTGAGGATTGATCGTCGCATCTCCGCCGTTGATAAAGAATCCAAGCTCACAAAGTCCTCCGCCGTTGCGAATGAACTTATAAATATTTGCGTGTGCTATAGGCGAGCCTGTGCACTGGAACGCAAAGTCTGCAAGGTATCCGCCGAACGAATCCTTAACACCGTTTGCAAGCTCTTCCTGACCCTTGTAGTCCTTGAAGTTTACGGTGTTTGTTGCACCCATTTCCTTGGCAAACTCAAGTCTCTGTGCGTTTCCATCGATTGCGGTGATGTTCTCAATACCCATAGTACGGAGAACCGCAATGCAGAGCAGACCTATAGGTCCGCAGCCCTGAACCGCAACTCTTGAATTGAAGCGAAGGATATCTGTTGTTTTTGCACGCTCTACTGCGTGAATAAGTACTGCCGCCGGCTCGATAAGTATTCTCGAGTCGAGGTCGAGATGGCTTACGTTAAATACTGTAGAGCCCTTACGTACAACTATGTAATCTGCGTACCATCCGTTAAGATGTACGTCATCATCGGGGAGAAGTCCGTATACGTCAGCTCCACCGACATTCTGCTTGTTGAGATCGAACATTGTGATATCGGGATTATCCTTGAATATCATACATGTAACAATCTTATCTCCAAGACCGAGAGGCTTACCTGCCGAGTCTTTGGTAACGTTCTTACCTATCTTTACGATCTCGCCTGTTCCCTCGTGTCCGAGAACTACGGGAATAAGACCGAACGGATCGCGCTTAAACTCATGTGCATCTGTTCCGCACACTCCGCATCCTTCCATCTTTACGAGAATATCATCGTCACCGATCTCGGGAATAGGATATTCTTTAATTTCGAAATGCTCTTTTTCGGTGAGCAACGCAACGCGGGACGTCTTGGGGATCGAACCGCCTGCGGAAGCCTTGGGAGCCGAAGCAGTCTGAACGTTTGCGCCCTTCATATTGGCAACGACCTGCTTGACTATAGCTTCAATTCTTTCCTGTTCTGTCATTGTTTGATCCTTTCTTCGAAAATCACGTATTTAACATACGAAATATTCCGTGAAAATTTTCTTTCCGTACGCCGAAAGCTCTGTGTCCTGCTCGGCAGAGCCTCCGCTGACACCGATTCCGCCGAAGATCCTTCCTCTCAGTTCAAGAGGGTCTCCTCCGCCGAAGATCACTATACGTCCGCCGTTTGTATGCTGGATACCGTACAGCGAGCCGCCCGGAGCCGCGAGAGTCGCAAGCTTTGAGGTCGGCATTTTCAGTGCAACGACTGTGTACGCTTTGTTTATAGCAATATCTCTGCTTGCAAGATATGAATTATCCATACACTCGCAAAGCTTGAGATTACCGCCTTCGTCAGCGATAGCAACGACAGCGTTAACGCCAAGTTCACGTGCTTTTTCCTCAACCTTTGCGGCAAGAAATTTTGCATCTGCAAGTGTTATCGTTTCTATACGCTTCTTTTCCCGAACCGGTGCGGCTTTGTCCTTCGCGACGATCTCACGGACAGCCGCCTGTACAAGACGTTCGATATCGGTACTCATTATTTACTTATTTGCCGAGAGCGGCAAGAACCTTTCTGGTTATCTCTGCGATAAGCTCGCCGTCGTCGCCGCAAGAGCCTCCTGCGCAACCGCCGTCAAAGCTACCTGTATGTATTCCGCAGGTGTGGCAGCTGGGCTTGCCTGCCTTTGCGTTGGGGCAGATATCTGCGGGGTGTTTACCCTTAAGACCGAACTGACGTCTGATCTCGTAGAGTCTCTGTACCTGTGCGTTGGAGAGCTGCTTCGGTCCGCCGAGAACCTTTGCCTGATAAAGAAGCTGTGCATAGAATTCAAGAGATTCCATCTTGTGATATGCATTGAGAAGGCTGTCGGAGAAAGAAAGTGCGCCGTGGTTTGCAAGAAGAACTGCATCGAAGTGCTGCAGATACTTTGCAACTGCGTCCGGGATCTCCTCGGTCGAAGGTGTGCCGTACTCTGCTATCGGAACGCAACCGAGAGCGATAACCGCTTCGGGCATGATCGGCTCTGTGAGCGGAATACCTGCGATAGCAAAACTCGTTGCATAAAGAGGATGCGCGTGAACAACGCTCTTTACGTCGGGTCTTTCTCTGTAGACTCTCATGTGCATCTTGATCTCAGAGGAAGGACGGAAGCCTTCGTTCGCCTGAATTACGTTACCCTTTGCATCAACCTTACAGATATACTCAGGTGTCATAAAGCCCTTGGATACGCCTGTGGGGGTGCAGAGGAACTCGTTGTCGTTGATCTTAACGGAGATGTTACCGTCGTTAGATGCAACCATTCCCTTGTCGTAGATACGCTTACCGATCTCACAAATTTGTTTTTTGATTTCGTACTCTGTCATTTTTCTGTTCTCCTTTGTAGGATTTATTTTCATTTTTTGTTTGCATTGGTTTGTGTGTGGTTTTTTGTTTGAATTTCCTTGTACCACGTCTACATAATACCACATATATTTGGTTTTGTCAAGGGTTTTTTAAAACTTTTTGTGGTTTTTCTTTGATTTTTTGTGGTTTTGTGTGGTTTTTATTGCTTTAAGTAATCAATTATTGCTTCAAGCCCCTCGTGACGCTTTGAAGATGTAAAAAATATAGGTTCACAACCGCACAACTTGAGTCTCATTTCGGCAAGATCGGGTCTTGCATCGGGTTCATCACATTTTGTAACGATACCGATAACCGGTCTGTTTGCCACAGGAGCGCAGGCAGGCGGAAAAATACTGTAATCGTCGTTTGCAGAAATAACGAGTCCCACAACGTCGGCTTCATAAGAATATACCGCGAGCGCGCCGCCGAGATCGTTTCCCTCCGCGTACTCACCGGGAGTATCCATAAAATCCTCCGAGTAGTCGATTATTTGGGTCTTGCGGTATTCAAGCTTTTCTCCGCGAAGCGCCTCGATCAGTGTTGTTTTACCGCTTCCGCTTCTACCCATAAAGATGATTTTTTTCATACTTTAGGTTTTCGTTATCTCACAAACGTTGAAGCCAAGCTTCTGCTTTGCGTAATCTACAACCGCATAAAGTGCAGATTCAACCTCGGAAACAGTACCCACCATTATGAGAGTGCCCGAAAAGCGATCGACGAATCCCACCTCGGCGCCCGACGCCTTCATCGAAAGGTCAGCCGCGATTATCGCGTATTCGCTCGGAGACATCGTCACAATACCGATTGCCGATTTTTTTGAATAATCAACTGTCGGATCAAGTCCGAGCTTACGGTAGAGTGTATCGTCCGGGTTAGCGATAATATGTGCCAGAGTTATCTGTTTGCCGGGAACAGTCTCCTGAATTATTCTTTGTTTTGTTTCGTAAATATCGTTCATTTTGCCCTCTCTTATCCGCCTATCATTGCCTTAAGACCTTCGCTTTCGGCAACTCTGCGGAGAGCTTCCATTTTTTCGGACGTGGGAGGCTCGATATCTCCCATTCCGTATTCCCTGCCGAGTCCGATATACTTATCGTAACCGAGACGGTGATACGGCAGAAGATGTATTTCCTTAACACCGGGAAGCGACGCCGCAAATCTTGCGATCGCGCGTATGTCCTCCTCGCTGTCGTTAAAGGTTGGTATTGTAGGAACTCTGATAATAAGCTCAACGTCACTTTCCGCTATCTTTCTCGCGTTTGCAAGTATAAGCTCATTTCGAAGTGTCGTATATTTCTCATGCTTCAGAGGATCCATATGCTTTATATCCATAAGCACCGTATCCAGATACGGAAGTGACGGCGCGATCATGTTGAAGGGCAGACACGCCGTGGTTTCGACCGCTGTGTTTATTCCCTGCTCCTTTGCAGCTTTTAGAAGTGCCGCGGCAAATTCGGGCTGAGCAAATGCTTCACCTCCCGAAAGTGTTAGCCCACCGTGGCTTCTTCTGTAATACGCCTGATCCTGAATCACCTTTTTCATTACCTCGCCGACTGTTGTGTCGTAGCCTACGACCTTATTTCCGCGAGCGGTGTTCATATTCTGTATACGGTAGCTTTGAGACTCGGGATTGCAGCACCAACGGCATCTTAATATGCAGCCTTTAAGAAAAACTATCGTGCGTATTCCCGGTCCGTCGTGAGTGGAGAATTTCTGGATATCGAAAATTCTTCCTACTACCGAATTATTATCCATATTGTATGCCCTCTCAGAATGACATCTGCTCTGTTCTGTTGATTATGTCGTCCTGAAGCGACTTTGACAGTGTTGTAAAGAGTGCGCTGTAGCCCGCAACACGAACCACAAGGCTTCTGTATTTATCGGGATTTCTCTGTGCGTCGTAAAGTGTTTCACGGCTTACGACATTAAACTGCATGTGGCTTCCCTTCATTTCGAAATATGTCTGAACGAGAGCCACGAAATTCTCAAGTCCCGTGTCACCCGCGAGTGCGCTGGGATGGAACTTCATATTAAACAGTGTACCGTTCGATGCGATACCGTGGTCAAGACGCGATACCGAGTTTGCAGACGATGTCGGGCCGTTTATATCCCTTCCCGCGCTCGGAGAAACTCCGTCGGCAACCGGTGTTTTTGCGTAACGTCCGTCGGGTGTCGCGCCTGTCTGCGCGCCGAGCGGAACGTTTGCCGAAACCGGATAAAGTCCCGCCTGGAACTGTCCGCCTCTGGGATTCTTGTACTTGAGCATCGGTCTTGTATATGTATACGCCGCTTCTCTTGCCATAGCGTCAACCGCTTCAATATCGTTTCCGTATGCGTCAAGCGACATTATCATATCGCGTATCTCTTTGTATCTCGGATCGGTCTTGCGACCGTCAAGCGAGGAATATATCTCACGAATAATAGCCTCGTTTACGTCAATACCGTTCCTTGCAAGCTCTATAGCTACCTGTTCTGTGATCTTCGTTGCTCTGTCGCTTACGTCCGACTTTCCGAAATTGTTTGCCATAGCGTCGCGAAGCTCTGTCAGTGTGAACTTTCTCTGCTCAAATACGAGAGTACGTATCGCATAAAGCGCGTCGGCAACGTTTGCGATTCCAAAGCCCTGAGGACCCGTAAAGTTATATATTGCACCGCCCTGCTCGGGAGTCTTTCCGCGACCTATGCAATCCTCGACCATCGAGGAAAGATACGGAAGCGGACACAGCACCGCGTGAGCCTCGTCTATCGCGTTATCTGCATTGACGAGAAGCGATATCATATACTCCATCTGAGCCTTATATGCGCCGAAGAAATCGTCGAAGGTCTTAAACGAGGAAATATCACCTGTCTTAAGTCCTACCTGTTCGCCGTCAAACACACCATTTGAGAAAACAAGCTCCATAGGCTTTAACATATTGAAGAACGCCGCATCGTGCCATCCCCACGTTTTACCGGGGCACTGAGGCTCAACACATCCTATTATATTATAATTACGCGCATCCTCAAGAGTAAGTCCGCGTGACATAAGCGACGGAATTATTACCTCATCGTTGTAGTATGCAGGGAGTCCTACACCTGTTCTTGTAAGCTCTGCCGCGCGAATCAGGAATTCGTGAGGAGTTCTGTTCCAAACACGTACCGAGAATGACGGTGCGGGAAGCATAACGTGCATAGTTGCATCGATACACATAAACGACAGGTCGTTCGTTGCGTCAAGTCCCTCTTTGTCCTGACCGCCTGCGATAAGATTCTGGAAAAGCGAGTATCCCGCAAAGCCTTCAGCAGAGGCTGCGTCACGGCATTTGTTGAGATCGTTGAACTTGATCCAGATACAGTCCATCAGCTCCTGCGCGAAATCGCGTGTGATCCTTCCGCTGTCTATATCCGCCTTATAATAAGGATACATATATTGGTCAAATCGTCCGGGCGATATCGAATGTCCGCTCGACTCTATCTGAAGTATCATCTGAATGAACCAGAAGCTCTGACAAGCCTCATAGAAGCTCCTTGCTCCATGCTCGGGCACACGCTCGCAGTTATCGGCAATTTTAAGCAGCTCCGCACGGCGTACGCTGTCGGTCTCGCGACCCGCAGTTTCGCGTGCAAGGTCGGCGTAACGCTTTGCGTATGTAATAACCGCCTCACAGCTCATTATAATAGCATCGAGAAGCGCGCTCTTTGTACAGTAGTCGCTGTCACCGAAATCCATATTCTTTTTCTCGGCTTCGACCTCGGCGATTATTCCGCGGTAACCGATAGCAAGCACCTTGTCATACTGAACCGTAACGTGACCTACTCCGTTATAGAAATAGTTTCCTGGAGTAAATACGTTATGAGCCATAGCGCGATGCGTTTCGGGTGCCATAAGAGAGGTTGCCAACTCGCTTGTCGTCTTTCCCTTCCAATATTTATATACTGTACGGAGAGTCTCCTTTGTGGAATCTGCAATATAAAAGGGGTCAGCTGAGCGTGTCTCCACCGTGTCGAACTCAGCCTCAAGCCATTCAAAAGAAAACTCGGGAAATACCTGACAGCTTCTCGGAGCAACAGTAGCCGAGCCGACGATAAGCTCATCGGGGCGTATCGTCACAGGTATATTTTCCATTATATTTTTGAACGCCTTGGCTCGTCTTGTTACGATAGGCTCGCCTTCGGTCTGCATATAGCTCTCGGTAAGAAGCACCGCTCGGTCAGCCTCAATTTTGGGCATCTCGCGGTAAAGCTCTTCCTTAAGTCTGTCAATACGAGGACTCTTTTTACACTTTGCGCTATTGTACGTAGGCATTAGTTTCACATCCTTAATATCTATTTACCAATGTTAAAAAACAAACATACGGCTTCTATTGTGATTATACAACTATTTTTCTCATTTGTCAATAGAAACCACGAAAAAATTTGGTATTTTCTTTGATTTCTTCTCAATTCATCGTTGTTTTATGTTGTTTTGGTGAAAAAAGACAAAGCATATCCCTCACGGGATATGCTTTGATAAATATTTGTTTTAGCTGTAATCGGGCTTTGAAAGCGGAGCATTTGCCGCATATACCGTTCCCCATTTGCGTACGTACTGATTCAGACTCTGTATAAGTATTTCCTTCGTGTAGCTTCTCTGTTCAAGCGCCTTCCTTACGTCTATATGTCGGGTGCTTTCATAAAGCGCCTTGTTACAGGGATAGAACAGTATCTGCGCCTGCACTAATTCATAGAACGAAAGTCTTACGTTCTCAACACCGTGATGAGATGCCTGGCACATATCGCTCTTCAGATATTTACCGTAAAGCTGTTCCATAACATCCGAGCCATCATAGGTCACGTCTCCAAGGAAAAGCGCAGAGTAATTTTCATCATAGAGACGGCTGACAACACTCGCTGCATTCATTCCGATGTTAATGGTTTTCTTCTTATAGAAGCTTTCGGGCGCGTACAGTATCTCCATTTCAAGATTACAGAACTTGAATTTCATTCCCGTATGAGCAAATACGATCTTAGCGCCGGTGCTTCCGTTAAGCAACGCAACGTCATCGGTAAAGCTCTTTGAGGAAAGATACAGATCCTGTTCTCTTGTTATTTTAAAATAGTCTTCATTAAGTCCGGACGCAATAACGGTCTCCACGTTTGCTATAGGCTCCACTGCATTCTTTTTGCAAAATGCCGAAAAAGCAGGAAAATGGTCAATGTGAGAGTGAGTAATAACCCAAGCGCGAATCGTGGGCAGCCCCTCACCCTTATAGGTTGATTTCAGATAGGCTGTAATTTTCTCAAGTTGATGTTCATACGAACCGTCGTAAATGATATACGAGCCATCCTTGAGCTGAATAATATATCCCATTCCGTTATTCTTTTTGGTATCCTGAAGCTGAACTACGCTGCACTCTAATCCCCATCGGTAACCGCGGGCTCTGCGGCAGGCAGCGTCGCGCCCGCAGTATCCGAAAGAACGACATTAAGCTCTTTCTTTTTCGGATGAAAATAAATATGAGCCATTGCGCTGCCCTTTACGTAGGTCGCGGCAAGGTTTCCTCCCATATCTGTAGACATATAGCGCTCATATCCCTGATGGATATAGTATGAGCATACACCCTCAAAATCATCTTTATCCTTTCTTACGTACGTACTGAGAACCGAGCCGTCATCACAGACGTACGAAAGAGAAGGCTCGTTGAAGGTGTCGGGGTCAATCGGATCGGCAAGCATCTCTGTGGTTTCTTCCTGCTCTGTGGTTTCTTCCTGCTTAGTGGTTTCTTCCTGCTCAGTGGTGTCTTCCATCTCCGTGGTGCCTTCCGATTCGGAAATGTTCACGGTATCTGTCGGAAACGTTGAGTCTGCAGGTGTACCTGTAGTAGAGTCTCCCTCTTCGACCGTGCAGCCGACAACAGGCAAAAGCATTGAGGCAAGCAACACGCATACTATCAAGTTGCGAGCAAAGTATTTTTTCATATCAATCTCCTATCCGCCGCCGTATCGGCAGCACAAAAATAAAATTAGAATTTATTCACATCGGTTAGTTTATATTCAGCAGCTTCTTTAGGAATACCGCAACATCATTGCCGATAACCTTGGATGTCTTTACGTCGGGATGATATCCGTCTGTCACCGCCGCGTGTGTCGATACCTTGCAATAATGTATATTTCCGTCTCCCGCCGCTATGATCGAGTCAAGAGTCGCCTTTGTCGTTGTCCAGAAATCCTTTGCGTCGGAACGGTAGCCGTACATCCATACAATCGGGACGTCCTTTCCGTATTTCGCGCGGAGATTTGCAATAAGCGTTCTGACACCTTCGGCATAAGTATCGGGGTCGTTTTTAAGACCTCCGTTTACGTAATCGTTTATACCAAGCTCGATAATCACAGCATCCGGTGTACGCGCAAAATCGTATTCGGGAACATCCGTAAGTCTCGCGCTTCCCGCAAGCTTGTAAAGGTCTACCATATTGTACGCATTCTTTGACTTTACGACGCCAAGACCGCCGTGACCTATTATATTACAATCGGCACTGAGAGCTTGCGCGGCTATCCAACCAAATCCGTAGGTCGCGTCGGAGGTCTTTACGCTGGTTCCTCCGCCGTATACGTTTGAACCGTTGAGAATACTGTCACCGTAAAACTCAAGGAACAGCTCTCTGTCTGCGGGCTTATCCTTGAATTCGCCCGAAATTTTGACCTGATCGAGTATCAGCGTCGCCATGTTGAATTGGCTCTGCTTTACTATCATGACCGTATGCTCTCCTCGGTCAAGGTCGTATGCAACCCTTACCCAAGGCTCTGAGGCTGTTACGCTTATTCTTTCATCAGAACGAACACCGTCGATATACACAGTCAGGTATGCTTGCGCGGTCGTTCTTACGTTAAGATAAATGTCTCCCTCACAGTATGCGTTGAACTCTATACCCGTACATGAGAAATCACAGGCGATTCCGTTACTTCTTTTGTAAGTCCTTCCGACAGGACTGAATATACTGTCTTTGTTTGCAAGAACATCCTTCGTTATTTCTTCAAGAGGCGCCGTGTCTCCGTCTATAGCGTTCGGGTCGTGATTAAGTACACCGTTTGCGTAATTTTCGAGTATCTTCATTCTCTCGTCGTCAACTCCCTGCGTATCTGCAATAGCTCTCGCCGAGTCTACGGCGTTCTGTATACCCACGTCGGAATATACGTACATCATCGTTCCGTCCATTATGAACGATATAAAGCCTGCTGCGGCAAAATCTCTGTTATAGTTTTCGGTTTTAAGATTTACAAGAGACGCGCGGATAGTTACGCTTCCGTCAGCCGCCTTTTCTATTCCGTTTTTAGCTGCTATACGAATATAATTGGTTCCCTTGATATCTGCTGAGCCAAGGACCGATATGTCAAATATTCCATTGGTTACCTTCAGACTGTCAGCGGGCGTTATTACCGTTCCGAAGCCAAGCTCTGTACCGCTGTCCTTGACAGACTCGATAAGCTTTATAAGCTCTGTGGGTATCAGGGTCTCAAAGCGCAGACCGCAGGAATTCTTCGCAAAGCGTATGTTAGGCTCCTTGCTTACCGTCATGTTGTAATCTACGTAATTTTTACCCGAAGGATAAGCAATTCCCACGGTGGCGTTCGCTTTATTCGTAAGCAGCTCTTTGCCGCCCTCGATATGTCCTCCGAGAATATTTACCTTGTAGTCGGTGTCGTTTGGTATCGTGATAGCTCCGCTTCCTGTGTTTTCACTCATGATGTGACCGCCGAGGATATTGAGGATCATACCTTTCGACGATTTTGAAGAAACGAACTCATTTTTCGCAACTATCTCGGCTCCCTGACATACATTCATCTGCGACGCTGCGTTTCTTGTATAAACTACGCTGTCAGCCTCAACGGTTCCGCTATATATATCTACGTTCGCCGACGCTCCGTTGAGCATAATCGCGCAGCCCCCTCTCGGAGCTATCTTTGACCCATCCGCAAGTATCAGCCTGCCCGAGGCCTGAACAATGACCGATGCATACTGACTCGTTCCTGAGGTCACCACGGTATCAACGAGGGTAACATTAGTCGAAGTGTTCACCTGAAGCGCCGTTCCGGTGCTTGAAGAATTATTTACCTTGTTATCAATAGTAAGATTTTTTATTGTAAGATTGAGCGCACCGCCGTTATCCTCGTCAGCGCCTGCTTCATAGTGTATGGCAAGCGTTACGTCGGCAACGCCCGTAACAGTCTTTCCGTTACCGTCAAGTGTCAGATCTATACCGCCGGCACAGCATTTTATTCTGCCTGCAGAGTCTGTTGCCGTGACATCTATATCGGTAAGAAGCTTTATTGTGTCTCCGTCCTTAGCCGCAGCAAACGCGTCGGGGAGACTGTAATATATGGTTTCACCGATTGCGGCAGTCTCGATCTGTGAGGGGTCGTCCTCCATAGGAGTGTTGGTCTGTATGAAGGTAAGTCCGCTAACGCTCGAAACATTTTTTCCTAAAGACGTAGCTTTTGCGCTTGAATTTTCGGCTTCTAACACAGCGTTACCCGCATAATCGAGGAAAACAGGAAACTTACATCTTATTTCTGAGTTCTTTATAACCACCTTACCCTTATTATTGATGCCGATGGCGCTTTCACCGCCTGTTCCGTCAACCCTGATATTACAGTTATCAAAGGTTATCACAGTGCCGTCGTATCTTGATATAACAGCACCCCACGCGCCGCTATGGGTGAGATTAACTTCCATTGTAAGATTCTTGAAAGTAAAGCTTCCCGATTGAACGTAAAACGTCGCGCGGTTGTCATTGCTTATCGTGCTTGTAATAGTGTGTCCGTCACCGTCCACGGTGATATTTTTGTTTGAATTAATTATTATCCCGCTTGTTGATTCAACATTAACATCCGCTAAAAGCTTTATTGTCTGTCCCGACGCGACAGCGTCAAGCGCGGCTTCAAGCGTTGCGTATTCTGTGTTTGTTTCAATTATAAGTGCTTCATTATCGCCTGACGCAAATACATTAAATGAAAACGTAGAAAAGGCAGCAGTTATTGCCATCATAACAGCCATTATTAAAGATAATTTTCTCAAAATACTTTATCCTCCCCAATTAAAATATGTCATTAGCGGAATCTTCCGGGAGGTCATCATCTATAAGTCCGTTGCCAACAGTCGTGCCGTCACTCGGTTGTGAACTGTCCTTTGAGGTGTCGTCACTCGGTTCTGTGCTGTCCTTTGAGGTGTCGTCACTCGGCGTTGACGTATCTGTCGTGCTGTCACTCGGCACCGAGCTGTCAATTGTTTCCACAGTGGAATCGTTAACAGGAGCATTTGTTGTACTGTCCGTATTACCTGACGTTTCCTCACCGTCTTTACCGCAAGCCGAGATTGCAAATACGCAAACAAGTACTAGCAACAATAAGGAGTTTTAGCTTTTTCATTAGTTTTCTCCTTAGTAAAAATATTTTTTTATTATATTCCTTTCCATGTGTAATACTTATTTCAATCTTTCTTTTCGGCATACTTGGCTTTGAGTTTACCGCAAATACGGGTGAAAATGAAGGAAATCACGCCACCGCCGAGAACAAAAAGAATTCTGACAGTCCACGCTCCGACAGAAGCCTTCTCAAAAGGAAGGATCATAATTGCGGTTGCCGCAACTATTCCGAGAACGCAGTGTGACACGATAGAATACTGCTTTTTGTACGCAAATCCGACCGCTTTTGACAGAAGCAATACGCAAGCGCCCATTCCTATAGCCATAGGGATAAGCACGCGGAAATCAATAGTAGCTATACCGTCAAGCATAGGCTGGTACAGACCGAAGAACAATAGTAAGGACGAAGAGCTGAGACCCGGAACGATAAAGCTTAAGCCCCAAAATATTCCGCAAAGAATATATCCGAGAAAGCCGGGAGCAACCTGCACCGATATCTGCGTTTTAAACAGCGTGAGGACGCAGATCATAACGATAAAGCATACGATAAGAGAAATTATTGAACCCTTTGTTCGCTTTTGCTCTCCCGCGTCCTGCCAAAGCTCAGGGAACGTTCCCATAATAAAACCGACAAACGCGCAGGTCACAAGCGTTGTGTTCTTGTGGAGCAACCATGCGGCAAGCCCCGAAAGTCCTACGAAGCCAATAGCTACACCCAAAAGAAAAACGCCGAGCATAAACCAATGCTTTTTAAGCCCGTTTTTTAAGTCGGATAAAATTTCAATGATGGGCCGATACATTCCAAAGACGACGCAAAGCGTTCCACCGCTGATACCCGGAAGTATCGCGCCAAATCCGACAAGCACACCTTCGAGTATCCATATAAGGCTCATGATCAATATATTTTTTCGATTTGTTTTCTGTTCCATTTTAAATTCCTTTGTAGATAAATGCTCAATTTTATTGTATCACAAATCATTAAATATGTCAACCGCATTTAGAGTCTATGATTCGAAAGTAAATATAATTTCAAACAAAAAAAACGCGGAGAAATCTCTTGAAATCTCCGCGCATCTTCCCGATGTGTAAAACCGTCTTGCTTTGTACCTGTCTTGGTTTTTCATAACAATTCTCTCCTTGTACTTTATTGTGAAAGCTCCAGCTTTTCTATCACCTTGATAACAGCGTTCGCCATTGACGCAAAGCCAAAATCGGTGGGGTGAGTGCCGTCAACCGTTCCTTCGTTTTCGCAAAGTGCCGTAAGCTCTTTTTCGCTGATATAATATACGTTCTTATCACCTGCGGCTATAGCATTATTATAAGTAGTTTTTATTATATCACGGCGTTCTTTTTCAGCATTTGTCAGCTCGAATTTCGGTCTCGGCATCATTATAATCGGGAGAGACGGATGCGCCTCTCTTATTGCCTTGAACATTTTTTCATGGGTGTTTTTAAGATGCTCGGCATTCGGCGCGTTGTGGTCGTAATCGTAAACAAATACCGACATATCGAGGGATCTCACGTAATCTATCATAACGTCCTCAGCCTTTGCATTGCCTGAAAAGCCAAGATTTATATAGTTACAGTCGAATTTTCGTGAAACTATAGCCTGATAGCTCATTCCGGGTCTTGAGGAACATCCGCCCTGTGTTATGGACGAGCCGTAATATACGATCGGCTTTTCGGTTTTATAATCGGCGTGTTCACTTACTAAAGCATCATTCTGCAGACCGATATAAAGTGTCTTTACGTTTGAATAAAGCGGAAAATTTATGGTGATGTTTCTTTTTTCTTTAGTTTTAAAATCGTGTAAGCTTTCGAAACCGCTCTCTATCTGAATAGGCGGAACAAAGGTCTTTGTATATACGTTGTCAACGTACATATCAAAGCCGATAGCTCCCGTAAAAGCGAAATGAGGCATCTTGCCCATCCCGTCCATTTCGGCATATATCGCAACGTATGCACTGTCGGTCACGAATCTGACTCTGCCGCCGGCAGTATTTGAGTGAAGAGAATAAACTCCGCGGCTTACGTTTTTCGCGACATCCTCAGGCATTCTGCGGTATTTTTCGTTTTCTCTGAAAATTCCGTATATCTTAAATGGAGATTCGTCAATATTATAAAATTTGATATCGTCCTTTTGTATTTTTGTATTAACGGCAAAATTTTTGTCTATTTTTGATATGCCTGTCATAAGGAAGATCCTCTCTTAAAATTACATATAAGAATTATAACACGACTCCGCGAAGTTTTCAAGAGTATCGTAAACTGATTATTACTAAAAAAAAGCACCTGCGTGCAGGTGCTTTTTGCCATAACGTTTGTCCGATTTAGATGCAAAACCGTGTGTGACCAATTTAGATGTGCGCTGATTTTTAGAGGGTACACTAATCTCTTGGTGATGATGGGAGTTAAAAGGTTCCGCGATCTACCGGACTTTTAACGCCATGCTTGCAAACGAGCCCTATGTATTACGTATCTAAACCAAAGAATGTTATGGCAAAATCTTCTGACATATGAATTTCATACACACAATCATCAGAAGAAGATTCCATAAAATGTGTTTGTACGCGTATAACATACCCGTCATTTTCCTTAGTGACAGATTGCATAAAATCGTTATTTATCCAAATAAAAATATGCTTTCGGTTGTTTTGCTCTTCATCTAGCTGGATAATCTCATTTTCGGTAGCAGACGGATCATATATATTGTCTTTATTACTTACAAAAACAGACAATCGATCTTCTACCGCTTCAAGAACTGTCTTTTTAATGAAATAGTTTTCTTGTTCTGTCAGATTATCATTGTCCGAATAGCAAGAGAGAGAAAGGAAAACAAATTTTGCAACACAATATAGAGCAACAGATATAACAATCACAGAGGCAACTATTATAGAAATTATCAATATTGGTTTCTTTTTCATTTTGCACTCTCTTTCGCTGTATTGATAGAAGCAATCAAAATCCGTTTCACCTCAACACATCTATCCAAAATTGTTTTATCGGTATAATATCCACTTTCAATCAAAAGCTCAAGCCAATATTCCGTTTCGGAGCATTCCTTGATGGCGATATGCAACTTTGCCACAAAATCCGCCTTGCCGAGCGCATAAAACGCTTCACGAATATTCGCGCCAATTGAGGTGCCGCTTCTGCCGATTTGGTTGGAAATTATAGATTCTCGCTTTTCTCTAAGTGATTTTACAAGATTTATTATTTGAACTGCAAAGTCCCTGGATTGTGAGCGGAGTTTGGATTCGGGCATGATATGCACCTCACTTTCACCTATATTATAACATATATTAACAAATGTTTCAATAGTGAAGTTGCGGCAAGCCGCAGCGAAGTTATGCCTATCGGCATAGTGATGTATTGCGCCTCGGCGCAATGTGATGTGATGCGTTCCGCTCTCCTCACGCGCGAAGCGCACATCA
>JAZNPQ010000136.1:0-3158 GCA_045589735.1 Eubacteriales bacterium
ACTGACAGGCTGATAGTTTCATCAATGGCTGGTACAACAAGAGATGCAATTGTTACTCGATTTGAAAACGAGTACGGAAAATACAACTTTATTGATACTGCGGGAATACGCAGACAGAGCAAGGTTGACGACAGAATTGAAAAATTCAGTGTTTTAAGAGCCCATATGGCTGTTGAAAGAGCAGACGTTTGCTTGCTTGTTGTTGATGCTACCGAGGGAGTTACCGACCAGGACGAAAAAATAGCAGGTATCGCTCACGAAGCAGGAAAGCCTACGATAATCGTCGTTAACAAGTGGGATACGATTGAAAAGGACAACAGCACCGTCAAGGAATTTACCGACAAGATACGTGTTGCGCTGTCATATATGACGTATGCTCCCATAATGTTCGTTTCCGCAAAAACAGGTCAGCGTATCGTAAAGCTGTTTGAACAGATAAATTACGTTTACGGTCAGTCTGTCACAAGAATTACAACGGGTATGCTCAACGATGTGCTTTCCGAAGCTACAACGAGAACACAGCCACCTACAGATAAGGGCAAACGTCTGAAGATATATTATATGACTCAGATCGGCATCGCTCCTCCCACGTTCGTGATTTTCTGTAACAATGCAGAGCTTTTTCATTTTTCTTATCAGAGATATATTGAGAATTGCCTCAGAGCCACATTCGGATTCAACGGCACTCCCATAAAGATCATCATAAGGATGAAAGGCGACGAAGCTTAATTTCCTTTGAAAAGGAGGATCAAAACATGTTTATAGATATAGTAAAAATATATACTCGCGCGGGTGACGGCGGTAACGGTGCCGTTTCATTTAGACGTGAAAAATACGTCAATCACGGTGGCCCTGACGGCGGTGACGGCGGTCGCGGCGGTAATATCATTTTTGAAGTGGACGAAGGAAGCAATACACTTCTTTCCTTCCGCTATAAGCGTAAATTTATAGCCGAGCCGGGTCAGTCTGGGTCAGGTGGAAAATTCCATGGAGCAAACGGAAAAGACCTTATAATAAAAGTCCCCGCAGGAACTCTTATAAAAGACGCCGCTACAGGTAAGATAATAAAGGATATGTCGGACGCTAAGCCTTTTATATGCTGCAAGGGCGGTCGCGGCGGTTGGGGTAACAGACATTTTGCAACACCCACGCGTCAGGTTCCCATGTTTGCAAAGCAAGGCACGAAAGGTGAAGAGCGTGAGCTTCAGCTTGAGCTTAAAATGCTTGCAGACGTAGGTCTTATAGGCTTTCCTAACGTTGGTAAATCATCTATTCTTTCAAGAATTTCGGCAGCAAAACCGACTATTGCAAACTATCACTTCACAACGCTTTCTCCTAATCTCGGCGTTGTTAAAACCGGCGACGAAAGCGGATTTGTTGCCGCAGACATTCCGGGACTTATCGAAGGTGCAGCTGAGGGTGCGGGACTTGGTCACGCGTTTCTTCGACACGTTGAGCGATGCAGACTTCTTCTCCACGTCGTTGACGTTGCGGGCAGCGAAGGAAGAGACCCTGTTGACGATATAAAGAAAATAAATGAAGAACTCAAAAAACACAGCGAGGAGCTTGCATCAAGACCTCAGATAATCGTTGCAAACAAAACAGATCTTCTCCCTGATGATCACGACTATTCGGAATTTGAAGCATACGTCGATTCCAACGAATGGGAGCTTTTGTACGTATCTGCGGCAACCGGAGAGGGTCTTAACCGTATGGTTCAGCTTGTTTCGGAGAGACTCACGCTTCTGCCGCCTCTTACGGTATATGAAAGTGAGATATCGCCTGAAGACGAATACGCTAAAAACGACGGTGAACGTAAAACCACCATCAGACGTGAAAACGACACATTTTACGTTGAAGGAGAGTGGCTCGTCAACCTTATGGGACAGGTCAATTTTGAGGATTATGAATCACTTTCATTCTTCCAGCGCGTAATCCAAAAAGCAGGTGTTATACAAATGCTTGAGGACAGAGGCTGTACCGACGGTTGCACGGTAAACATTTACGATTTTGAATTTGATTTTGTAAAATAACAAGGAGTTAACAATGAATATTTGGCATGATATTTCCCCACAGCGCATATCCCCGAATAAATTTTCTGCGCTTATAGAAATTCCGAAAGGAAGCAACTGCAAATACGAGCTTGATAAGAATACGGGTATGCTTATGCTTGACCGTATTCTCTATACAGCAACACACTATCCCCAGAACTATGGGTTTATCCCTCGCACCTTTGCCGATGACGGCGACCCGCTTGACGTTCTCGTAATATGTTCGGTTCCGGTCCACCCTATGACTCTTATTGAGGCATATCCGATAGGAAGCATGCGAATGATAGACGGCGGAAAGCTTGACGATAAAATTATAGCGGTTCCCTTTTCCGACCCGAATTACAACTACATCAACGACGTCAGCGAGCTTCCAACGCACGTATTCGATGAAATCATGCATTTTTTCACCGTATACAAGCAACTCGAAAACAAGACCACCGACGTCCAATCTCTGTTCGGTCACGAAGCCGCAGTAAACATAATAAAGGAAGCTATAGATTGCTATAGAAATACCTTTTGCTAAACAAAAAACGACCCGATGGGTCGTTTTTTGCTTTTAAACATGTACGTGCGGTTATATAATATTTTCTTCTCGCATATAATTTATCGAAAGTTATACAAAAGGAGAAAATACCTATGGAAAAATCTATCGGCGATATTGTATCCACTGATGAAATCATCTTCGCTCCCATCTCACAATCTTTTCAAATGCCTGTCTGTAACAAGTCCGTAACTACAGAAATATCGGAAGAGTTCATTCTTCCAGACTATCTTCCCGAAATCAGAAGACTTTTAAGAGTTACTCCGAATATTCCAATCCCCTCGCAGTACATAGGAGCAACCGTAGCGGAGTTCTCAGGTAATATAGGCTGGAATATTCTTTACGTTTGCGGCGACGGAACATTATCGGAAGCATATTTCTCATCGCCTTATGAGGTGTCGGCAGAGCTTGATGAGAATTCAGCCACCGAATATATTGCATTTATTGAAACAATTCCGCAGAATATTTCCGGAAAAGTTACAGCCCCCAGAAAAATGAACGTCCGCGCACGTCTTTCTCACAACATAAGAGCATACGGTAACGAGGTGCCTAATGAGATAAGCTAT
>JAZNPQ010000137.1:0-3285 GCA_045589735.1 Eubacteriales bacterium
GCTCCAGCGCGCGTGCGGTGCTCGCCTCCGCAGAGGCGAAATCTCCCCCACGGCGTGTTCTTTTTTGCCAAGCTTTTTTCTTTGCGCCTTTTGCCACAAAGAAAAAAGCGGGTGAAAACAGCGGAAAAGCATCGCTTAGGACGGGGAACCCCCCACTTGTGTGGTTCCCCGAACCCCTCCGTGGCGCTTTTTTGCACAGGGAATTTCGCCCTCTGCTGAGGGCGACCGCCGATCGCGGCGGCTCCGACAAGCCTTTAAAAAGGCTTGACCGAAACTTCAAACGCTTCGCGCTGTCAGTGCGACAAATCCCAATTTATCGCAAATAATACTTTGGACGAAAATAAAATAATTAACGGGTAAAAAATATCGGTTGTGAAAAATCTGTCAGACTGTTGACAAGCAGAGGAATTTATATTATAATAATAGGGTAATTTTTATTAACATACTTTTGAAAGGTACGGTAAAAAACATGAACAAAGAAAAGCTCACAGAACTTAGAGCTGCCGCGGCGAATCTTCGTATGTTGGCACTCGAGGGCGTGCATGCGGCAAAGTCCGGACATCCCGGCGGCTCTCTGTCGATTGCCGACATACTCACCTATCTCTATTTTGAAAAAATGAACGTAGACCCGAAGAAGCCCGACGATCCCGACAGAGATCGCTTCGTGCTGTCGAAGGGTCACACCTCTCCCGCGCTTTACGCAGCGCTTGCGCTCAAGGGATATTTCCCGAAGGAAGAGATAGCAAAGCTCCGTCAGGCAGACAGCTTCCTTCAGGGTCACCCCGATATGAAGCACACACCCGGCGTCGATATGACCACAGGCTCACTCGGTCTCGGTATCTCTGCCGCCTGCGGTATGGCACTTTCGGGTAAGATAAACAATAAGAACTACCGTGTATACACGGCAGTCGGCGACGGTGAGAGCCAGGAGGGACAGGTCTGGGAGGCTTGTATGTTCGCGGCTCACTATAAGCTCGATAACCTCTGCGTAATTATCGACTGGAACGGTCTTCAGATAGACGGTCCCGTTGCCGAGGTTATGAACCCCACACCTCACGACAAAAAGCTTGAGGCGTTCGGATTTAACGTAATAACCATTGACGGTCACAATTTTGAAGAGATTGAGGCAGCCTTTGCGGCGGCAGAAGCCTGCAAGGGTAAGCCCACAGCGATAATCGCAAAGACGGTCAAGGGTAAGGGCGTATCCTTTATGGAAAATCAGGTCGGCTGGCACGGAAACGCTCCGTCCGACGAACAGTATGAGCAGGCGGTAGCCGAGCTCAAGGCAAATCTTTGAGGGAGGTCACTGTCATGGCAGATAAAATAGCAACAAGAGAAGCCTACGGCAACGCGCTTGCCGAGTTTGGCGATAAATACGATTTTGTGGTTCTCGACGCAGACCTTGCGGCAGCAACCAAGACGGGTGTTTTCAAAAAGAAATTCCCCGAAAGATTTTTTGACTGCGGAATCGCAGAGGGCAATATGATGACCGTAGCGGCAGGTATCGCCGCCACAGGTACGACTGTTTTCGCCTCGTCTTTTGCAATGTTCGCGGCAGGACGCGCATTCGAGCAGATAAGAAACAGTATCGGTTATCCTCACCTTAACGTAAAGATAGGCGCAACTCACGCAGGTATCACAGTCGGTGAGGACGGCGCAACGCACCAGTGCCTTGAGGATATCGCGCTTATGCGTACGATTCCGGGTATGGTAGTAATCAACCCCTCGGACGCAGTAGAAGCACGCGCGGCAGTTGAGTGGGCGATCAATTATAAGGGCCCCGTATATCTCCGCTTCGGACGTCTTGCAGTACCGGTAATCAACGACAAGCCCGAATATAAGTTCGAGGCAGGCAAGGGAATTACTGTTGCCGACGGTAAGGACGTAACAATTATCGCGTCCGGTATTACCGTTGATATGGCGATAGCGGCAAAAGAGCTGCTTAAGGCAGACGGTATAGACGCACGCGTTATCAACATACATACGATAAAGCCGATCGACCGCGACATTATAGTCAAGGCTGCGGAAGAGACAGGCGCGATAGTGACAGCAGAGGAGCATAATATTCTCGGCGGTCTCGGCGCAGCGGTTGCAGAGGTCGTATGTGAGACAAAGCCCGTACCGGTAGTAAGAGTCGGAGTTGAGGACAGCTTCGGCCGCTCGGGCAAGGTACCCGCGCTGCTTGAAATGTACGGACTGACCCCCGCAAACATAGCGGCAAAGGCAAAAGCGGCAATAGCGCTGAAATAATTTAAGATAAAAGATAGTAAAAATCCACCCGCATCTGTGGGTGGATTTTTACATAATAATGTATTATGTAAATTGGGATTTAACGGTGCGTTGCGTTTTTTATGCGGGGTTTCACCCCACACCCCACCAAAGGAACTTTTTGAAAAAAGTTCCTTTGGAATCTTCAAAAACTTTCAAAAATAAACGGTTTATCCTATGTGTTTATGTATCTTTCACCGACTGCTCGGACGCGGTCGGTGAGGGATAGCACGGAGCTTATCACGTAGTGCGCGCATTCACCTTAAAGCAACATCTTCAACCGACGCGCACTCCTCGTTGCTCCCGCAGTCGCGGCTCGTGTGTTACCATACGGACACACTCACGACGCGACCTGAGAAAATATAAATTGGGATTTAACGGTGAGACGAACAACAACGCACGGTAGGGGAGGGGCTTGCTCCTCCCGAAAGAAACACCTACCGCAAATAATATTTCTATAGACCAAATAAACCTTAAAAATTGTAGGGACAGGCGTTCTCGACTGTCCGCCTCTCTGATATACCGCAAATAATATTTTTTGTAATTAAAAATAATTGTTTTTTAATAGAAATAAAATCAACCCAAAGGCATCGCCACGGACAGTCGAGGACGCCTGTCCCTACAGATTTATTTTAATTGTTTGTTTTATTACAGAAATATTATTTGTCTTAACCGCTCATTTTCGGGCGAACAATGTTCGCCCCTACAGTGTATAAATTAAAATAATCCATAAATTAACCCACCGATAAATCAAAATTTGAAAGATAAACAAACATTTAAATACGAAGAACCAAAACAAGCAAAAATTCCGTAATGTCGCGTCGTGCGAATGCCGCGTGATGCGAGCATTTGCACAGCGACTGCGTGAGCGAGAAGGCAGGGCACCGTGGTGAATTTCACTTTTGGTAAAGCCATCAGCCCTGCCGCGCAAATAACCGTATAAAAATTCAACGGTTGCGCCCGAGCAACCGTTGAAAAAGTCGGAGGCCAAGCGGTCTTAGGAAGACAAAATTTGTA
>JAZNPQ010000138.1:0-3538 GCA_045589735.1 Eubacteriales bacterium
CCCGAACCCCTCCGTGGAGCTTTTTTGCACAGGGGATTTCGCCCTCTGCTGAGGGCGACCGCCGGTCGCGGCGGCTCCCACAAGCCTTTAAAAAGGCTTGACCGAAACTTCAAACGCTTCGCGTCTAACAGTTCGACAAATCAAAATTTGAAAAGCCAATGCCATACACGAAGAATGCGTATGTCATTGGCTTTTGTTAAACGACGGAAGCGAAATGGGTAGTCTTTTTTTTTAAATGTGATTTATTTTAAAAGGTCATCACAGCTTACGTTAAATATTTTTGAAAAAGCTTGAAGTTCAATATCTGTAATAAAACGTTGTCCGCTTTCGATTCTTTGAATTGCATTTTTGTCAACGTCAATGCCCTGATTTTGTAATAGATCGGCAAGGCGTCTTTGAGACATTTTAGGAATTTGCGTTAGTCTGATCTGCTTTATTTTTGTTCCGCAAATATTGTTTTTTCCGTCCTTTGTTTTATTTTTAAACATTTTAAACCTCTAAATTGACATTTAGTGCTTGACAGTATTATTATAATATGTTACAATACAAATAATGACATTTACTAAATGTCAAAATGCGATTTTATAAAAAATTTACAATATAGGAGAAACAATATGAACATCGACCAAGAAATATCGGCATTTTGCGAAAACGTAAAAAAAATTAAGGAGCAAAAATGAATTGATGCAAGACGAAATGGCAAAAATGTTAGGTATAAGTTTAGAGGAATTGAGCGAGCTTGAAGGCGGAATAATTCCGAAAAAACTTGATGTTTCGTTGCTGTTTAAAATTTATGATGTGTTTGGTATCCACCCAAAAGAAATGTTTGCAAAAAGATAATGCCATACGAAAATACGTATGGCATTAAAGGTTTGAGGTTAGCCCTGACGCTTAAAAACGTTCGCATTGCAACCGAGGTCGAAGCTCGGATTGAAGGCGTAGAAGTTTTTGCTGTCAAGATTATCCTGCGTAATGCGTATGGCATCTCCGAAGCGCTGATAGTGTACTATTTCGCGCTCGCGCAGATATTTTATAGGCTCTTTGATATCGGGGTCGTCGACAAGACGCAGAATATTGTCATATGTGACGCGAGCTTTTTGCTCAGCAGCGAGGTCCTCGTTGAGGTCGGCGAGTGTATCGCCCTTGATACCCACGTATTTCATGTCGAAGGGTACACCTGCCGCCGAGGCGGGATATATTCCTGCCGTGTGGTCAACGAAATACTGTGCAAGGGGAGATTTCGCTATCTCGTCCTCGGGCAGTCCTTTTGTAAGCTGATAAAGTATCGCTCCCACAATTTCAAGATGTGCGAGCTCTTCCGTTCCTATGTCCGTAAGAATTCCGATGACCTCGCCGTATGGCATTGAATACCTTTGATTAAGATATCTCATCGACGCGGCAAGCTCACCGTCAGGTCCGCCGAGCTGACTGATTATCACCGATGCGGCGTGCGCGTCGGGATTTTTTATTTTTACGGGAAACTGTAATTTCTTTTCATATACCCACATAATTTTTCTCCTCTCGTATCAGTTTGCCGAATATTCCCACGGCCAAGGCTTTTTGACCCAGTTCCACGACGACCTGTCGCGGTTTCCAAAAGCAGATATAGGACCTATCTTGCTTTCGTATTCCTTAGTAAGCGCTTCCTTCTCGCATATCAGAGTATGATAGTAGGCAAGCGCTTCGGAAGAGCAGGGATATACGTCAAGGTAGAGTACCGTTTCGTATATGGCGAAGTCTATTTCCTGAATCTTGCGGAGCAGAGAATCGCCGTTATTATTCTGACATCCGCAGCCCGAGGACTGTCTTACGTTACGGCTTCCGCAGAAGGAGCAGCCGCCGTTGTTTACGGAACGTCCGTTCATTCCGCGTGTATTATAATAATTTTTATCCACGGCAGCCTTTACCTCCCATGCAGTTTTTACCCTCAAAGGGCAGGTCAAGCTCTGAGAAAAGGGTTCCTCTTGAGAGAGCGTTTGTCGGTGAATAGAGATTATGCCATTCCTGACAGGGTGAATAGACAGTACCGAGCGGGTATTCGCGAAGCCCCCAGGTACTGCCACAGCAGCTCACACAGCCGCAACCGCCGTTATTGTTGCCCGTATTACCGTCGGTAACGGGAATATTAAGCCGCGGGGAGCGTTGCTGAGCCTGACGCGAGCTACTTAATCTATTATTAAGTAACTGTTCTGTTTTGTCTTTATACATTTCGTATCTCCTTTTACAGAATATCAGACAGCGTTCGATATTTTTCGCTGTCATTACGATTATATGCAGACGAACGCAGAAACGTCACGCTTTTCACGTTTATAAAAAATTAACAGAATATATATATAAAATTCGGTTTGTATGTTCACATTTTTGTGATAAAATGAACTGATCTTAGGTTAGTGGGCGTTAACGACCTGCGTGTAAGACAGAAAAATAATTTTTTAAGGAGAAAACAATACGATGAACAAAAAAATTATATCGTTCGTTATTTGCTTTGCTCTTCTCATTTCGAGCGTTGCTGTATGTGCTTTAATAAACCGTAAAGCAGATAAAACAGATACTTTGGATGCCGTCGACGTTCCGGTAGACGGTGCAAACGACGAAGCAGCTCTTGAAAGCCTTGTTTCGGCAACAACGGTCGGCAGCGAGGGAAGTCTTCTCGCCTATAACGGTGAGTATATCCTCACAGGAGACGTAACCATTACAAAATCCAACGCTTCGACCAACGCTACCTATCAGGCGCTTCTCGATGTTTTTGAGGGTACGGCTTACGATTCGGAGCTTAAGACACTTAACGGTCAGGGGTATACCATTACCACCGAGGTCGGATTGTTTGACGTAATAGGAAACTGTACCGTAAAGAATCTTAAGGTTGACGGAAATGTCACTCTCTCCAACAGCGATTTTGTCGATAGTAACAAAGAAGGCACCAATAAAGCATTTGGCGTTATTGCGGCTGTTGCGTATAACCCCGTAACGTTCGAAGACGTTACTATGGACGTCGATATTACATATACCGGAAACATTGGAACTATAGGAGTCAGCATCGGTTCTTTAGTCGGATACGGCGGTGTTTACAGATTAACAAATTGTAAAAACAACGGAAATATCACAGCTACTCCTGCGTCCTGCGGTATGCTTTCGGTTGGCGGAATGATAGGATATAAGGACGATGCTTGCTCGGCGCTTATGGAAAACTGTATAAACAACGGAAATCTTGTGGCAAAAAAAGCGGGCAATGTTACTGCTGACTTATATGCGGGCGGTATTGCAGGCTGTTCATACGAAGCTTGGGACATACTTAACAATTCAATGAATACCGGAAGCATAACGGCTGAGCAGGACACACCCATGAATACGCGTATAGGCGGACTTATAGGGCACTATTTTGCCGTTCTTCCTACTGACTGTATAAATCTCGGAGACATCTCGGTTCACTATTCTTCTGCTTCGGAGTTCAAAAACTACAGTGCTTTCTTGATAGGCGGTATTCTTGGATCGGGTCATTACAATATGACGCTTACACGTTGTCTCAACGCAGGCGACA
>JAZNPQ010000139.1:0-23565 GCA_045589735.1 Eubacteriales bacterium
CCGGCGCAAAAGAGCTTCTTTGTATCCGCGTTCTTGGCGGTACTGCTCGCAGATATGCAAATATCGGTGACGTAGTAGTTGCCAGCGTAAAGAAGAAGTCGGAGGGCCAAGCGGTCTTAGGAAGACAAAATTTGTATTCAACTCCTTGGCTCACAGAACGACATGGCTACGATCCGACTTCCGGCGCAAAAGAGCTTCTTTGTATCCGCGTTCTTGGCGGTACTGCTCGCAGATATGCAAATATCGGTGACGTAGTAGTTGCCAGCGTAAAGAAGGCAGCTCCCGGCGGTATGGTTAAGAAGGGCGACGTCGTTAAAGCAGTTATCGTAAGAAGTGTTCACGGTGTAAGACGTGCAGACGGTTCCTACATCAAGTTTGATGAGAACGCTGCCGTTATCATCAGAGAAGACAACACACCCCGCGGCACACGTATCTTTGGCCCGGTAGCAAGAGAGCTTCGTGATAAGGACTTCACAAAGATCCTTTCGCTCGCTCCCGAAGTACTGTAAGGAGGAAGGCAAGAAATGGCAAAGCTTAACATAAAAAAAGACGACACCGTTATCGTGCTTTCCGGTGACGACAAGGGTGTAAAGGGAAAGGTCATCGCAACCTCTCCCGAAGAAGGAAAAGTACTTGTTGAGGGTGTAAACATCATTCACAAGCATGTAAAGCCCCGCAAGCAGGGCGAAGCCGGCGGCATCATTGATGCAGAGGGCGCAATCTACGCTTCCAAGGTCGCAGTATACTGCAGCAAGTGTGATAAGGCAACAAGAGTTAAGAAGGTCATTTCCTACAAAGACGGAAAAGACGGCAAAAAGACTCGCGTTGTAACTCGCGTTTGCGCAAAGTGCGGCAAGGAAATATAAGGAGGATTTGAGCAATGTCGAGAATTAAAGATATGTACGTTGCGGAAATCGCTCCCGCACTTATGAAGAAATTTGAGTATAAGAGCACAATGCAGATCCCGAAGCTTGATAAGATAGTTATCAACGTCGGAACGAGCGATGCAAAGGATAACGCAAAGGTTATCGACAGCGTAATCGCAGATCTCACTCTTATCACCGGTCAGAAGGCAGTTCCGACCTATGCAAGAAAGTCGGTTGCTAACTTCAAGCTTCGTGCCGGAATGAAGATCGGAGCAAAGGTCACACTCCGCGGTGAGAGAATGTATGAGTTTGTAGACAGACTCTTCAACTTCTCGCTTCCCCGTGTTCGTGACTTTAAGGGTATCAACCCCAACGCATTCGACGGTAGAGGAAACTACTCTCTCGGACTCAAGGAACAGCTCATATTCCCCGAGATCGAGTACGACAAGGTTGACAAGATCCGCGGTATGGATATCGCATTCGTAACAACCGCTAACACCGACGAAGAAGCACGCGAGTTGCTCAAGCTTATGGGCGCTCCGTTCGCAAGAGACTAAGCAGGAGGAAAGAAAAATGGCAAAGAAATCTATGATTCTTAAGCAGCAGAAGAAGCAGAAGTATTCTACAAGAGAGTACAACCGTTGCAAGATCTGCGGCAGACCTCACGCTTATCTCCGCAAATACGGAATCTGCCGTATCTGCTTCCGTGAACTTGCTTACAAGGGACAGATCCCCGGAGTAAGAAAGGCAAGCTGGTAATTTCCGGCTTGAAATAAGTCTTCAACCTACCGGAAGGAAATTAGTCGAGTGGAAGCTCGTCGGATTTTACCACCGGTACGCCGCCGTTAAAAACGGCAGGCAAGAAAATTAACTTGCATTAAGGAGGACATTAAAATGCAAATGTCAGACGTAATTGCCGATATGCTCACCCGTATCCGCAACGCAAATGATGCGAAGCACGCAACGGTTGATATTCCGGCATCCAACATGAAGAAGTCCATCGCCGACATTCTGGTTAACGAAGGCTACGTAAAGAGCTACCAGGTTATCGACGACGGCAAGCAGGGAACCATTCGCGTAACACTTAAGTACGGCGCAAACAAGCAGAAGGTTCTTCGCGGTCTTAAGAGAGTTTCCAAGCCCGGTCTCCGTATCTACGCCGGATACGAGGATATGCCCAAGGTCATGAACGGTCTCGGAATCGCAATCGTTTCCACATCTAAGGGTCTTATGACAGATAAGCAGGCACGCGCCGGCAAGATCGGCGGCGAAGTTCTCGCTTTCATCTGGTAAGGAGGTACGGTATATGTCAAGAATAGGAAGAATGCCGATTACCGTTCCCGCAGGCGTAACAGTTACTGTTGCAGACAATAACGTAGTTACCGTTAAGGGACCCCTCGGAACACTTACAAACACACTCTGCTCCAGAATGACCATCAAGCAGGATGGAAACATCATTACTGTTGAGCGTCCTTCCGACGAAAAGGAAGATAAGAGCCTTCACGGTCTTACCCGCGCACTTCTCAATAACATGGTAGTCGGTGTTTCTGCCGGTTACTCCAAGACACTTGAAATTGTCGGTGTCGGTTACAGAGTTGTGAAGCAGGGTACAACGATCACCTTCAACCTCGGTTACAGCCATACAATCAGCTTTACCGAAGAGAACGGTATCACCTTCGAGGTTCCCAACCCCAATACTGTTGTAGTTAAGGGTATCGACAAGCAGGCAGTTGGACAGATGGCAGCAGTCATCCGTTCCAAGAGACCCCCTGAACCCTATCACGGTAAGGGCGTTAAGTACAGTGATGAGCATATTCGCCGTAAAGCCGGTAAAACCGGTGGTAAGGGCAAATAATGAAAGGAGTGGAGACAGATGGTATCAAGAAAAGATTCTAACAAGGCTCGTCTTAAGAGACACGCCAGAGTCAGAGCAAAAATCTCGGGAACTGCCGAGCGTCCGCGTCTTTGCGTTTACCGTTCCAATGCGAACATCAGCGCACAGATCATTGATGACGTTAAGGGTATTACACTGGTTTCCGCTTCGACGCTCGAAAAGGGATTCGAAGGAAACGGCGGCAACAAAGAGGCTGCCAAGAAAATCGGCGAGATCATCGCCGCAAGAGCTAACGAAAAGGGTATCACCGACGTCGTATTCGACCGCGGCGGCTATCTTTATCACGGACGCGTGTCGGAACTCGCTGCAGGAGCCCGCGAGGGCGGCCTGAAGTTCTGAGTACTTCCGGTTTACACGCTGTTCAACACACTTGAACAAAATAAGGAGTAAGACATGGCAATTAACAAAATTGATCCGGCAACACTTGACCTCAAAGAGGATATGGTTGCCCTGAACCGTGTTTCCAAGACCGTTAAAGGTGGACGTGTCGCAAGATTTGCTGCTATCATGGTAGTAGGTGACGAAAACGGACACATCGGTGTAGGACTTGGAAAAGCTGCCGAAGTTCCCGAAGCGATCCGCAAGGGAATCGAAGATGCAAAGAAAAATATGATCACCGTATCTCTTAAGGGAAGCACAATTCCTCACGAGGTACTCGGCGTATTCGGAGCCGGTAAGGTTCTTCTTAAGCCTGCCGCACCCGGTACCGGTATCATCGCCGGCGATAAGGTAAGAAAAGTTCTTCAGCTCGCCGGAATCAAAAACGTTCGCGCTAAGTGCCTGCGTTCCAACAACCCGACCAACGTCGTAAAGGCCACGGTTGAGGGTCTCAAGCAGCTCCGCACAGCCCAAGAGGTTGCAGCAGCTCGTGAGATCGCTGTTGAGCAGGTAAAGGCATAAGGAGGCAAATATGAAGAAGGTAACACTTATCAAGAGCCTCATTACTTGCAAGCCTAATCAGAAAGCAACTGCTGCTTCTCTTGGTCTTCGCAAGATCGGCGATAGCATCGTTCTTAAGGATGATGCGGTTCTCGCCGGAAAAATCAAAGTTCTTTCGCACCTTGTAAAGGTCGAGAATGCATAAAGGAGGACAAAGCAATGAAAGAAATGAAACTTCATGAGCTCTCTCCCGCAGAAGGCTCGACTAAAAAGTCTTTCAGAGTCGGTCGTGGACCCGGTTCGGGTAACGGAAAGACCGCAGGTAAAGGCCACAAGGGTCAGAACGCCCGTTCGGGCGGCGGTGTACGTCCCGGTTTCGAGGGCGGACAGTTCCCGATATACAGACAGCTCCCCAAGCGTGGCTTCAATAACAAGTGGGCAACCAATTATGCTATTGTTAACGTAAGCGCACTTAACGTATTCGAGGATGGCGCAGTTGTTGACCTCGAGGCACTTCTCGCCAAGAAGATCGTTAGAAAAGAGCTCGACGGACTTAAGGTTCTCGGAAATGGAGAAATCACCAAAAAGCTTACCGTTAAAGCTGCTGTCTTTTCAGCAACTGCAAAGGAAAAGATTGAAGCTGCAGGTGGAAAGACCGAGGTAATTTAATATGTTGCGCACGCTTAAGAACGCATGGAGAGTTCCGGAGCTCAGAAATAAGCTTCTGTTCACTCTTATGATAATAATAGTTTACCGCTTAGGCGCAAATATCATAGTACCTTATGTCAGCACTGACATTCTTGGCAGTTTTGACGCTTATTACGGCGGAACTGTCCTTGGATTTATGAGTATCCTTTCGGGTGGTGCTCTTTCTCAGGCAACACTCTTTGCACTCGGAGTTAACCCGTACATCACAGCATCGATCGTTATGCAGCTCCTTTCTATTGCGATTCCCGCACTTGAGAGAATGTCAAAGGACGAGGACGGCAAAAAGAAGATCAATGCTATCACACGTTACGTAACAGTTGCTCTTGCAATCGTAACCGGTTTCGGTTATACAAGACTGCTTGACAGCAACGGTTGGTTAGTTTCATCTAATAGCAAGGTGTTCCAATATTTCGTAATTATAGGTGCCCTCTGTGCAGGTGCTTCTATGGTTATGTGGATTGCTGAGAAGATCAACGAGCACGGTATCGGAAACGGTATCTCAATAATCCTTTTCGCAAACATTATTTCAAGACTTCCCAGCATGGCAAACACTCTTTGGACTCTGGCATCAAACAAGGCCACGGCTTGGAGTGACGCTACGGGAGCATCGACTGTAGCCGGATTTAACCTTCCCGGAACAATCGCGGCGGTTGTAATCGTTCTGGTTATCGTAGCTCTTCTCGTTGCATCTGTTTGGTTTACAAACAGTGAGAGAAGAATTCCGATCCAGTATGCAAAGCGTGTTGTTGGAAGAAAAATGTATGGCGGACAGGGAACAAATCTTCCCCTTAAGATGAACATGGCAGGTGTTATGCCTATAATCTTTGCGAGCTCGATAGTTTCTATCCCCGCAACGATCGTAACCATGTTTGGAATCAACACAAGCAAGGGCTTCGGTAAGTTTGTTAATGCCTACCTCCAGCCCAATACATGGACATATATCGTTCTGTATCTTATAATGCTTGTAGCATTCTCCTACTTCTACATTATGATTTCGTTCAATCCTGTAGAAGTTTCAAACAACATCAGAAATAACGGCGGTGCGGTTCCCGGTATTCGTCCCGGAAAGCCTACAGTCGATTATATCAAAAAAATACTCAATCGTGTAACTCTTATCGGCGCTATATTCCTTGCAGTTATTGCATGTCTGCCGATGATTGCACCGATTATAATGAATCTCTTCAGCTTTGAAAGCTATCCTAACCTTGGATTGATTTCTCAAAGTATTACGGCTTTGGCATTCGGAGGCTCGTCGCTTCTCATAGTTGTAGGTGTTGCTCTTGAAACAACACGCGACCTTGAAGCACAGCTCACAATGCGTAACTATAAGGGCAAGGGCTTCCTTGACTGAGTAGGTGCAATATGAAGCTAATACTCTTGGGCGCCCCCGGTGCAGGAAAAGGCACACAGGCAGAGCGCATAGCTGAAAGATTTGGAATTCCCACTATTTCGACAGGAGAGCGTCTCCGTGCAGCAATTAAGGACGGCACTGAGCTTGGACTTAAGGCAAAATCCTTTATGGATTCGGGCGCACTCGTTCCTGATGAAGTGGTTATCGGAATTATTAAAGAGTATCTTTCCTCAGAACAGTGCAAAAACGGGTTTATCCTTGACGGTTTCCCCCGTTCGATACCTCAGGCAGAAGCACTTGACACAATGGGTGTTGAGCTTGATGTCGTACTGAGTATCGAGGTTGCGGATGAAAAGATAGTTGAGCGTATGAGTGGACGTCGTGTATGTCCTACCTGCGGTGCAACACATCATATTCTCTACAATCCTCCGGCTAAAGACGGAATTTGCGACAAGTGCGGTGCAGAGCTTCAAATCCGTAAGGACGATGCTCCCGAAACGGTACTTTCCAGACTTGAAACCTACCACAGCATAACAGAGCCTCTTAAGGAATTCTATTCCAAGAAGGGAATCCTTGTTACAGTTGACGGTCAGGAAAAGGTTGAGGATACCTCAGCACTTGTAAATGCGGCACTCAGCCGTTTCGAAAAATAATGATACAAATCAAAAACCATGAGCAGATAGCCATTATGAAAGAGGCAGGACGCATCACGGCAGAGGCACTCCTCATTGCACAGGAAAATGTACGTGAGGGAGTTACGACCAAACATCTCGATAAGCTCATTCGTGAGCATATCGAGAAGTCTGGTGCCAAGCCATCGTTCTTAAATTATAATGGTTTCCCCGCAAGCGCTTGTATCTCGATAAACGACGAGGTTATCCACGGAATACCGAGTAATAAGCGTATCTTGCAAGAGGGAGATATCGTAAAGGTCGATGTCGGAGCATTTTATAAAGGCTTTCACGGAGACTCGGCAAGAACCTTTCCTGTAGGGAAGGTAAGTGCAGAGGCTGCAAAGCTTATAGAAGTGACCGAAGAGAGCTTCTTTGAGGGAATCAAACAGTTGAAACCCGGAAACAGACTCGGAGATCTTGGAAACGCGATAGACACTTATGTAAAAACTTATGGCTTCAGTACAGTTAAGAAATATATCGGACACGGAATCGGGCACAGTTTGCACGAGAGTCCGGACGTACCGAATTTCGGAACTGTGGGACGCGGACAGAGACTCTGCGCCGGAATGACTATAGCCATCGAACCTATGATAAATGTCGGTACTGATTCGGTGATAGAGCTTGATGACGGTTGGACAGTAAAAACAGCAGACGGAAAGCTGTCTGCACATTACGAAAATACCGTGGCGATATTACACGATGAAGTGATTATTCTGACAAAGGCTTGATTTGAATCGAGGAGGGATTATTCTTGTCTAAGGACGACGTAATTGAATTTGAAGGTACTGTAGTTGAGGCACTTCCCAACACAGTCTTCAAGGTAAAGCTTCCCAACGGTCATATAGTTACCGCGCATATATCGGGAAAGCTCAGAATGAATTATATTAGAATTTTGCCGGGTGATAAAGTTACGGTTGAGGTTTCGGTATATGACCTCGATAAAGGCCGCATAACCTGGCGCGCCAAATAAGAAGAAAGGAATGGTATTACAAAATGAAAGTTAAGCCATCCGTAAAGAAGATCTGCGATAAGTGCAAGATTATCAAGAGAAAAGGCCGTGTAACGGTTATTTGCGAAAATCCTAAGCACAAGCAGAGACAGGGCTGATTCAGTCCTAACCAGAAATGAGAGGTGAAATAACAGAATGGCTCGTATAGCAGGTGTTGATATTCCCAACAACAAGCGTATAGAGATAGCTTTGACCTATATTTACGGTATAGGCCGCACAAGCTCCAACAAGATACTTGCCAAGACAGGTATAAATCCCGACACACGTGCAAAGGACCTCACAGATGCTGAGATCGCACTGCTTCGTGACGAGATTGAAACATCTTATCATGTCGAGGGTGACCTTCGCCGTGACGTTGCTCTTAATATCAAGAGACTTGTCGAGATCAACTGCTACCGCGGTATCAGACACAGAAAAGGTCTTCCCGTAAGAGGACAGAGAACAAAGACCAACGCCAGAACGAGAAAAGGTCCCGCTAAGACAATAGCGAACAAGAAGAAATAAAGGAGCGCATGAAAGATGGCTAAGACAGCAAAAAAAGTTATCAAGAAACGCCGCGAGAGAAAAAATATCGAGAAGGGTCAGGTTCACATTCGTGCAACCTTCAATAACACTATTGTTACCGTTACCGATGTTGCAGGAAACGCAATCTCGTGGGCATCTGCCGGAGAACTCGGCTTCAAGGGCTCAAGAAAGTCCACACCGTTCGCGGCACAGTCTGCATCCGAAACAGCTGCAAAGGCTGCAATGGAGCACGGTCTTAAGTCTGTAGAGGTATACGTAAGAGGACCCGGAGCAGGTCGTGAATCTGCAATCCGCGCACTCGAGACCGTAGGACTTCAGATCACAATGATAAAAGACGTAACACCCGTACCGCACAACGGATGCCGTCCGCCTAAGCGCAGACGTGTTTAATCAAAATCGGAGGTAAAACGATTATGGCAAGATATACAGGTCCTGTATGTAGACTCTGCCGCAGAGAAGGCACAAAGCTTTTCCTCAAGGGCGAGAGATGTATGACAGGTAAGTGCGCACTTGACCGCAGAAGCACAGCTCCCGGTCAGCACGGTGCCGCTAACAAGAAAATGCGTGAGTACGGAGTACAGTTCCGTGAGAAGCAGAAAACCAGAAGATACTACGGTGTTCTCGAGAAGCAGTTCAAGAACTACTTTGCAGAGGCAGAGCGTAGAGACGGTATGACAGGTGAGAACCTTCTTAAGATTCTCGAGTGCCGTCTTGACAACGTTGTATACAGAATGGGTATGGCAGAGAGCCGCAAGGAAGCTCGTCAGCTCGTACTGCATGCACACTTCCTTCTCAATGGAAAGAAGGTTAACGTTCCTTCTATGATCGTAAAAGTCGGTGACGTTATAACCGTAAAGGATTCCAGCAAGAATCTTACAAAGTTCAAGGAGCTTGCAGAAGGACTCAGCACAAAGATCAGCCCGAAGTGGCTTGAAGTAAATCGTGAGAACATTTCGGCAAAGGTGATTGCACTCCCCGAAAGAGAAGATATCGACTTCCCGTTCGCAGAGCAGCTCATCGTCGAGTTGTACTCGAAATAATTTTGAAAAATCGTTGTGCATAAAGCACCGACATTCAAAATTACACCCAATCGCGCGACCATTATAAATTTTAAGGAGGGTTTACTCGACAATGATAGAGATACAAAAGCCCGATATTAAGACCGAAATCCTGAGTGATGACGGTAGCTACGGCAGATTTATCGTTGAGCCGCTTGAGCGTGGATACGGTATAACTCTGGGAAATTCACTGCGCAGAATACTGCTCAGCTCGTTGCCCGGTGTCGCAGTTACTAATATTAAGCTTGACGGTGTGCTTCACGAGTTTTCAACAATCCCCGGCGTTAAGGAAGATGTCACAGAGATAGTTCTTAATGTTAAGGGTATTACTGCAAAGCTCTACGGAACAACACCCAAGACGGTTGTTATAGACGTAACCGGAGAGCGTGAGATCACAGCAGGTGATATCAAACAGGATTCGGATATAGAAATTCTCAATCCCGAGCATCATATAGCAACGCTCGGAGCAAATGAGAGATTCTATATGGAACTCACATTCGACCGCGGACGCGGATACGTTTCTCAGGAGCGCAACAAGCAGCTTCATCAGCAGGTTCTCGGACAGAGCGTAACAGCTCCCATCGGAACTATTTACACAGATTCTATCTACACACCGGTCTATAATGCAAGTTTCAACGTAGAAAATACTCGTGTTGCAAACGTAACAGACTACGACAAACTTTCGCTTGAGGTCAAGACCAACGGTACGATCTCGGCAAAGGAAGCGATTTCATTGGGCGCCAAGATACTCAACGAGCATCTCAACTTATTTGTTGAACTTTCGGATGATGCTAAGAATACCGATATTATGGTTGAAAGAGAAGAGACCATAAAGGAGAAGGTTCTTGAGATGACCATTGAAGAGCTTGACATGTCGGTACGTAGCTTCAACTGCTTGAAGCGCGCCGGCATAGACACGGTAGAAGATCTTATTAACCGTACCGAGGAGGATATGATCAAGGTCAGAAACCTCGGAAAGAAATCGCTGGAAGAAGTTATCCAGAAGCTGCATTCGCTCGGACTCGACCTCAAGAAAGAGGACGAGTGAGCTGACAGCTATCAAGTCTCAAGAAGGAGGGAACAAAAATGCCCGGTACAAGAAAGCTCGGCAGACCCACAGAGCACAGAATGGCTATGCTCCGCGGTCTTACGACATATCTGCTTGAAAATGGCTCGGTTGAGACCACTCTCACCAGAGCAAAAGAAGTACGTTCTATTGCAGAGAAGATGATTACTCTTGGCAAGAAGAACACTCTTGCGAGCCGCCGTGCAGCTCTCAAATTCATTACAAAGGAAGATGTGGTAACAAAGCTGTTTACCGAGATCGCTCCCAAGTATGAAGAAAGAGAAGGCGGATATACACGCATTTACAAACTTGGTCCTCGTAGAGGAGATGCCGCTGAAATGGCGATCCTTACTCTCGTTGACTAAGAGGTAAGATAAAGCAAAACCCGTGTACTTTCAAGTACACGGGTTTTGCTTTTCTGATTTTTGAAGCTCTCTCTTTTTCTTAAAAAAGGCTTGTATGGGAGCGAGACACTCGTCGGCAAGTACGCCGCCGATAATTTCGGGCTTATGATTCAACGGATAGTCGTTAAGGTTTAAAACACTTCCAAATGCGCCTGCACGCAGGTCGGGCGCACCGTATACTACTCTTACTATACGTGAATTGACAATAGCACCTGCACACATAGGACATGGTTCAAGAGTAACGTATAAATCACATCCTATAAGTCGCCAACCGTGAAGTGCGGCGCAAGCCCTTTCAATGGCGATTATTTCAGCGTGGCGCGTAGCATCCTTGCCTGTTTCACGTTCATTGTGGGCTCTTGCGATTATTTCACCGTTTCTGACTATAACAGCACCTATAGGCACCTCACCAATCGCTGCAGCCTTTTCAGCTTCTGCGATCGCTTCTTTCATAAAGTCAAATTCGGTCATAAGGCACCTGCATTGTAGAGAAGACTTGCTATGATATAGTAGATCATAGAAATAATACTAATTACCAAAAATGTAACAACAGTCGGTGAGAAGAAATCTTTAATAATTCTTGACGGTCTCACATGTCTTTTAATAATGTGATCATCAGTTTCAAGCTTGTCAGAAGGAACACCGTAGATTCCTGCATTACTTCTGAAAATTTTATTTTTGTTACGTTTTATCTTTTTTACAAAAAGATAAATAGCGGATATGATACCGAAAGTAAAGATACAAAACTCAATAATGAAAAGAACTATACCCGATGTCGTTTCGGGAAGTCGGTCAAGTATAGGTGTGGATATAACGCTTAAAAGATTGTTGAAAAAATGTATCAGAACACCGCTCCAGATAGAACCTGTTTCGTAAACAACCCAAGCGAGAACAAGACCTGCGGCGAATGTGTAAAGCAGCTGCTCTATATTTTGATGCATAAATGCAAACAAAATTGCGCTTATAAATATTGCGGGAGCTTTACCGTATGGCTTGAGTGCCGATAATATTGCACCGCGGAATAAAAATTCTTCGGCAAATGCGGGAACTATTGCGGTGGTAATAAACATAAGGACTATCTGATAATTTGAAAGCGGTTCATTTCCCCATATAAACTCCGACGAAAAATCCGAATAGCCGAACGAATTTACAATAATAAAGTTAATATACGAAACAATAAGAACCACAGAGATCGAAGCGAAAATATATGCGACAATATCGGTAGGAACTTTTTTTTGTAATACGGTGTCGGAGTTATCTTCACCTGCTAATTTGTTTAAAAAAATTGCGGGAGTTATGAAGGAGACAAGGTAAAACAACGCAGAAAGCAATTCATATATTACTTCCGATGTAAGGGATTCATTGATAAATTCGAAAACAATCGCAAGCAAGAATGACAATACATTGTAGAGACCAAGAAAGATAAGCATTGCTAGTCCTATCTTGCTCATAACTCTTTTGAACGAGTATTCGTTTATATTAAGCATTATTTTTTCCTTTCTTGTGCTTGAGAATAGGATCTGAAATTGCAAGAAATACGACAAACGCAACAGACATATAGACAAATACATTTCCAAGCAAGCTAAAAAGCGTAGTGTTAGTTCTGAGTTCTATATCACTTATGCAATAACCGTCCCTAAGCGCCGGTTCAACGTCGAGAAGCCTTCCTGTCGGAGAGATTATAGCAGAAATACCGGTATTTGCAGAACGAACAAGATATCTTCCGCTTTCAATAGCACGTAGCTTTGCTTGATTTAGGTGTATAGACACCGCCGCAGAGTCGAAAAACCAGGAATCGTTTGTCGCCATTGCGATAAATTCCGCACCGTTTTTAACGCTTTTTCTTGTAAGCTCCTCGTATATCGAGTCGAAGCAGATAAGAGCTCCTATCTGTGCTTCTTCTGTTGAAATAATATACGAATCATCTCCTTCGGTGAAATCCTCGGAAAGTACGTTAACCTCGGCAAGCGCAGGAATCAAAGCGGATATAATCTCACGCCACGGCATATATTCACCAAAAGGCACAAGACGTTGCTTGTAATATTCCTTGTCGTGAATCTCTCCGTCGGGAGTGATTGCAATGAGTGCATTGTACTGTCCTTCTTCATCGGGGCCGTACGAAATAGTGCCGACGAGTAAAGTTATATTACATTCTTTTGCAAGCTCTGACAAAAACGCTTGACCCATATAAAAATCTTCTATATGAGTAGGCAAAACGGTTTCCGCCCAGACCACGATCTCAGCGCCCTCTGAGGCAGCTTGTCTTGTAAGCTCTCCGTAGGATTCGACCGTCTTATCAAACCAAAAATCATCGTTCCACTTTTCAGTACTTGAAACGTTGCCCTGAATTGCGGCAACCTTTATTGTTTCGCCGCCATTTTTACCATTCGATACCATAATAATAGCGCCGACAATAACATTGAAGCAAAACAGCGCTGCAGCGGTAAATGAGAAGAGTCGCTTTGAGTCGGTGTTAAATAATGCGTATGCCACAAGAGCGTTGACCGCGACTAATAAAAAGGTTATTATATAGCATCCAAAAAGCGATGCCGATTGAGCGGTTACAAGTATCTCGGTCTGTCCAACAGAAAGACGACCCCACGGAACACCGAACCAAAAGAGTGTTTGCAACCATTCAAAAACCGTCCAAAGAGCTGCAAAAGTAAATGGAATAATCAGTTTAAATCTCTCTGCAAGCTTACCGCGAATAATAAAAACCGACAGTACAAAAACAAAAGCAAATCCTATAGACTGCAAAAGCGGAAGTCCCAAAATTGCGGCAAGCAAAACGGTGGCTGCGGCAAAGGGTGACATTCCGGTGTATTCCATCGGATACATAACGTAAAACCAATGCCACGTTGCGACAAAATACGCCATAAAGTAGAGAAGTCCGTAAAGGTACACCAAACGCAGTCTGTGCTTTTCGCTTTTTGCAAGAGAAAATATTACAAGAGCTGCGGGAATAACCGATATCCATTCAAGCGCGCCGATAACAGGAAAGCAAACAGTAAGTCCTGTAAGTATTCCCGAAATAAGCACGAAAATTATTTTTATATAACGCTTTTCAAGCAATGCTATAAGCTGTTTCATTTATTTATAAAATCACCGACAAACCAAATTTTGCTTTGATCTATGGTAAATTCCTTTCCGTTGAGATAAGAAAGCAGCTTGCCGTCCTCGACGGTAAAACCAAGTCTGTAGGCATAAAGAGCTTGATATTTATATCCCCTTGCTTTATCGGCTTTATTTATGCCGTATTTGCCGTCACCCACAAGCGGATGACCGATATGAGAGAACTGCGCTCTTATCTGATGTGTTCTTCCGGTAATAAGTCCGACCTCAAGAAGAGAGCAGTTGCTTTTCTTTGAAATTACACGGTAATCGGTAATACATTCCTTTGAACCGTTTACCTTTTTGTCGGTAATGCTTACAGTATTTGATGCGCTGTCCTTTTTTAGCCAGCATACGAGTCTGTCTGAGCTTTTTTTTGGTGTTCCGTGAACAGCGCACAGATAAAATTTATGAGTACCGTTATTTTTTATGAGCTCATTCATCTCACGAAGTGCTTCCGCGTTTTTTGCCGCGATAACGATGCCTCCTGTATTTCTGTCAATTCTGTTACAGAGGGCAGGGGCGAAGCTTTGCTCTGAGAGAGGGTCATATTCGCCCTTTTGACTGAGATAAGCGAGAATATGCATAATAAGCGTGTTTTCGTTTCCTGCTGTGTCCTCGTGAACCAAAACCCCCGGACGCTTGTTAAGTAAAAGTATGTTTTCGTCCTCGTAAACTATATCGAGCTTCGGTGTAATGCGTGAAAGCGCGCCCTTGTCGCTTGAAGGTGTGTCAAAAAACTCGTCGCGAATAAAAAGCTGTACCGTATCACCGACCGAAAGCTTCATATCGGGCTCGGCACGTTTACGGTTCACCTTTATTTTCTTTGTTCGTATTGATTTGTACATCATAGACATAGGCATACCTCGAACGGCTTTTGTAAGAAATTTGTCGAGTCTTTGTCCTGCGTCATTTTTCTGAATTATAAGTTCACGCATAATTTTTACACACATCGGGGACTAAAACAGCCCCCGATGAAAACCCCTGTTGTTATTTTGTACCGAAAATACGGTCGCCCGCGTCACCAAGTCCCGGAACTATATAGGCATGTTCGTTAAGTCTTTCGTCAAGCGCGGCGGTAAAGATGTCAACGTCGGGATGGTCAGCCTTAAGCTTTGAAACACCCTCGGGGGCGGCAACGAGAACCATCATTTTGATGCTCTGACAGCCGTAACGCTCCTTAAGAAGCCTAATGGCGTCGCTTGCAGAACCGCCTGTTGCAAGCATTGGGTCAACAAGAATGACTGTTCGGTCATGAATATCGGCAGGGAGCTTGCAATAATATTCGACGGGGAGGTGAGTGTCAGGATCTCTGTAAAGACCGATGTGACCGACCTTTGCAACCGGAACGAGCTTAAGAAGTCCGTCCACCATTCCCAGCCCCGCGCGCAGTATCGGAACTATAGCCAGCTTTTTGCCCGAAATCATTTTTGCTTTCATTTTTGTGATAGGAGTCTCAATAGTTACGTCTTCAAGGGGAAGATCGCGAGTTACCTCGTAGCCCATAAGCATACCGATCTCCTCAAGAAGCTCGCGAAAATCCTTTGAGCCCGTCTTTTTATTGCGCATAATAGACAGCTTATGTGTGATCAACGGATGATTGATTATGTGGAGTTCACTCATAAATAAAACCTCCTTTAAGCGCTATTTGTTCCACTCTTGATTATACTTCATTATTGACATTTTTTCAAGTGTTTTTTGTAAATACGGAGTATTTTCTTTGACTTTTTTATAAAATAGTCATATAATATATATACAGAATATTCGGTGGGGAAATAAGATGAAAAAAAGAATAAACTATTACGTTACCGCGCTTGTAGATTATGCAATTTCGGTAGATCTTGCAAAAAAGGAAGATCGCACTTATTTTATAAACGGTATTCTTGATATTTTTGATATTCATGAATTTACAGACACAGACATGTCAAAAGACGCGCCGATGCTTGAAGAAATACTTGGAGAGCTTTTAAACACAGCGGTAGAGAAGGGCATAATATCCGACTCTGTCGTTGAAAAAGACCTTTTCGATACAAAGATAATGGGAGTTGTAACGCCGAGACCGTCCGAGGTTATTACAAGATTTTTTGAGCTTTACAAGGAGTCACCCGAAAAAGCGACAGACTATTTTTATAGGCTTTGCATAGACTCTGATTATATAAGAGCGTACAGAATCAAAAACGACATAAAATGGACAGTCCCGTCCGAATACGGCGAGATAGAAATAACCATAAATCTCTCAAAGCCCGAAAAAGACCCGAAGAGCATTGCTGCTCTCAAAAATGCGAAGCAGAGCGGATATCCGCTTTGTAATCTTTGCCCCGAAAATGTAGGATATGCGGGAAGCCTCACACAGCCTGCGCGTCAGACGCTAAGGCAAATACCGCTGACACTTGCAGGCTCTGATTGGCGACTTCAGTATTCGCCGTACTCGTACTATAATGAGCATTGCATAGTTTTGTCGGCATCTCATACACCGATGAAAATAAACAGAGCAATTTTCGAAAAGGCTCTTGATTTTGTGTCGCAGTTTCCGCACTATTTCCTCGGCTCAAATGCAGACCTTCCTATTGTCGGTGGCTCTATACTGACACACGACCATATGCAGGGAGGTCATCATACCTTTGCCATGGCAAACGCGCCTATCGAAATTAAACTTGACTTTGAAGGATACGAGGATATTGAAGCAGGCATCGTAAAGTGGCCTATGTCGGTCATACGCCTTTCTGGAGAAAATAAAGAAAGACTCTCGGAGCTTGGCGAAAAGATACTTGACGCTTGGAGAGAATACAGCGATCCCGACGCATTTGTTTTTGCAGAGACCGACGGAGAACCACACAACACTATAACGCCCATCGCTCGTTTCCGTGACGGTAAATTTGAGCTTGACCTTGTGTTGCGTAATAATATAACAACCGAAGAATTTCCTCTGGGTCTATATCATCCGCATGCAGAGCATCACAATATTAAGAAAGAAAATATCGGACTTATTGAGGTTATGGGACTTGCGGTGTTGCCCTCAAGACTAAAAAAGGAAATGGCTATACTTTCGGACATTGCCGTCAGCGGAGAGGAAATAAACGAGGATTCGCCGATAATAGCGCATAAGGCGTGGTTTGAAAAGTTTAAAGACAATTATAAATTCACAACGGAAAACGTTGATACCATACTCAAAGACGAGATTGGAAAGACGTTTGTAAGAGTTCTTGAGGATGCGGGAGTGTATAAATGTACCCCCGAGGGAAGAGAAGCGTTTTTACGATTTGTTAATAGCATAAACTAAAAGCAGGAGAGACGTCTAACACAAAAAAAATGGGCGTTTATCCGACAATCAAAAACGGAGGTGAGCCAAATGCATTTTTTTTGCATTGACTCACCCATGTTTTTATAGAGAGTATTTGTAATAATCCTCAAGAAAATCATTTAAAACGGATATTTCTTGCAAGAGCTTTTTGCCTGTATCTGTTTCTTTTACAAGTATTCTCTTTTCATAATTTCTGAGCTGACGTACATTGCTTTTTAGGTCTGACGCATTTTTGATAACATCACTGCTTGAAGTAAACGGTTGATGAGAAATAAGGAAAAGACCTTGCGAGTTGTTTACCAATGTATAGCCCGCGATTCCCGTCTTTTTTTGATATGCTTTCGATAGACCTCCGTCAATGGTAATATGTCTGCAATTTCCGCTTTCAGGGATTTCTCCGTCCTTTACTTTAACAGGCATATGACCGTTTACTATGACCGAGTTTTTACCGGTTATGCCGAATTCAGCCAAGACCGACAGACAAAAGCTTTCTTCTTTTACAAAATTGTAATATTCGTCTTTGTTTTCTTTTTCAATACGGTCTTCAAAATATTTTGTATAGACACACATTTTGTCTCGACCGTAAAGCGGAGATTTTTTGCCGCACCAAAGATACCACATATAGTCTATAGAGTAAGAATCTCCTCTTGAGGCATCTCGTACTAATTGGTCAAGTCTATCGTAAAGTGCTTTACCCGAATATTTTTTATCACCCACAAAAATATGAGAGAAGCTTCCGTCAGAATTTGTGGGAACGCATCCGTGCATTATAAGATTTCCGTTGAATACTTTATACATACTGCCAGTTTTCAGCAACATTTTCATGTGTTCCTTGAGGCGTTTGCTGTGCTTGAATTCGTTGGCAAGGACTTCTACAAGCTTTTTCTCCTTTTCAGTGAGTTTGTCGGACGGATATAGAATCCTGTCGTTCATATCAAATTCGGGATGACCTGTTATCAAGAGATTTTCAAGCTTAAGCTGTATAACGGTTATTGCTTTCGTCATACGTGCGAGAAGCTCATTCTTTTCAAAATCACTTTCCGTTCCGTAAATATCCGAAATCAAAAAAGCTTTGCAGTCGTCATTTGCATATTCTTCTGTTGCGAAAGAGACAAGTGGGCGCAGATTTATTCCGTAGTTTTCTATTACCTGAAGATTACGGTACACACAGTTTATTCTTATGAGGTTACATAAACACGCAATATTACCAAAGAATGCACCCATCCAAAGGATATCATGGTTTCCCCATTGAACATCGAAGGAATGGAAATGAGAAAGCTCATCAAGTATTACGTCGGCACCGTTTCCCCTGTCATATATATCTCCGACGATATGAAGATGGTCCACAGCAAGCTGACAGATCAAGTGGGACATTTGAGCTATAAAATTATCTGCATTACCGAGCTCTATGATGCTTGAAACAATATTTTTATAATAATTTGATTTGTCAATGCTGTGTTCAGGCATATTTATAAGCTCATCCATTATATAGCGATAATCGGACGGCATTGCTTTTCTGACCTTTGAACGGGTGTATTTAGCTGCCGTGAGCTTTGATACTTCAATCAAATCATATATTGTTTCTTCATACCATAAAATATCATTTTTATGTTCGTTGAGTTTTAAAATTCTTTCGGGATAATATATAAGAGCGGCAAGCTTATTCTTATATTCATCAGATCTTTTGTCGCCAAAGGCAAGATCGATTTTTGTTCTGATAACACCTGAAGCGTTACGCAGAATATGCATAAATGTTTCCGATTCTCCGTGAATGTCACTTAAAAAATGTTCTGTACCTTTTGGAAGATTTAAAATTGCTTTTAGATTTATAATTTCACTTATAACCGATTGCGGTGTCGGAAATTGTTTTGCAAGTAAGCTGTTAGTTCCTGTGCTTGACAAAATTAACCTCCTTGTAATTAAATTTAGTGAATCTTTTTTGCTGATCGTATATCTCAAAAATAATTCTAATAATACGCCAACCGAGTATATTCTCGGTTGGCGATGATTTTACGCCTTTTGCTGATTTCTTGCGCGAAGCTCGTTACGTTTGATCTTGCCGCTGACGGTTTTCGGCATTTCATCGAGGAACTCGACGATACGCGGATACTTATACGGTGCGGTGTGAGTCTTTACGTAGTTTTGAATTTCTTTCTTAAGCTCTTCGCTGGGCGCAGTGCCTTTGACAAGTACGATGTCAGCCTTTACGACCTGACCGCGGATCGGGTCGGGTGCGCCCGTAACGGCACATTCAAGAACATACGGAAGCTCCATAATAACACTTTCGATCTCAAACGGACCGATTCTGTATCCCGAGGACTTGATAAGGTCATCGGTACGTCCAACGTAGTGGAAATAACCGTCCTCATCACGCCAAGCGGTATCGCCCGTATGGTAGAATCCGTCGTGCCAAGCGGCATCTGTACTTTCTTTATTGTTATAATATCCGATAAACAGACCGGGAACCTGACCGACCTCTGCTTTTATGCAGATCTCGCCGGTTTCACCGTCCTCGACCTCGTTGCCGTCGTAATCAAGCAGATGAACATCGTAAAGCGGAGAGGGCTTACCCATAGAGCCAAGACGCGTCTTCATGCCGACGAAGTTACCGACGATAACGGTAGATTCGGTCTGACCGAATGCCTCGGTAAGAGCAAGGCCTGTGTGCTTCTTCCACTGCTCATAAACCTCGGGGTTGAGTGCTTCACCCGCAATAGCCGAATGCTTGATAGAAGAAAGGTCGTACTTTGAAAGGTCTTCCTTGATGAAGAAGCGGTACATTGTGGGAGGTGCGCAGAAGGACGTAATCTTGTGTTCTGCGAACATCGGAAGTATATCTTCCGCGTGGAATCTGTCGAAATCGTATACGAATATACCGCCCTCACAGAACCACTGACCGTACATTTTACCCCACATAGCCTTAGCCCAACCTGTGTCGGATATTGTAAGGTGGAGTCCGTTCGGGTCAACGTTCTGCCAGAATCTTGCGGTGGGATAATGACCGAGAGGGTATTTGTGAGAATGTACCGCGATCTTCGGATACCCCGTCGTTCCCGACGTGAAATACATAAGAAGGGGATCGTTGCCGCCAACGTCTACTCTTTCGAGCTTGGAACGGAACATAGGAAGCTCTTCATTGAAATTGTGCCAGCCTTCACGCGCTTCTCCGACAATTACTTTTGTCTTAACTGTAGGAGATTCGGGAAGGGCAAGCTCGATCTGCTCGGCAACGTCACCGTCGGAGGTAGCAACAACAGCCGAAACGCCTGCGGCGTTAAAGCGGTACTCAAAATCGTGCTTTACAAGCTGATTTGTTGCGGGAATAGCTATTGCGCCGAGTTTATTGAGCGCGAGCATTGAGAACCAGAACTGGTAATGTCTTTTAAGAACAAGAAGAACACGGTCCCCCTTTTTAATACCCAGCGAACGGAAGTAATTTGCGGTACGGTTAGATTCTCTGCTTATATCGTCAAACGTGAAGCGATGAACCTCTTTATCGTTGGAAACGTGAACCATAGCAAGCTTATCGGGCTTTGTTGCGCCAAGCTCGTCTATAACGTCGTAGGCAAAATTGAATCTGTCTATGTTCTTAAACTTAATACCGTTGAAAATACCCTTTTCGTCGGTGGTAGTTTCGATGAACTTACTTGCAACGCCCGGCTCATGCTCAAAAGTATAGGGAGCTGTGAAATGTGCCTCGGGAATTTCCGTGTCGCCGTTTCCTTTGACAACGATAGCGTAAAACTCACAGTCGTTACCGCCGTAAGCTATCATTCCGTGAGGCTCGGAGCTGTTATAGAAGGCTGTGTCGCCTGCATTGAGTATCTCAACGTTATCGCCGACAACAAGCTTGAGACTACCTCTTACGATAATGTCAATTTCCTGTCCCGAGTGAGTGCTGAGCTTGATCGGTTTGTTTTGCTCTTCGTCTGAGTACTGTGCGCGAACGAGAAAGGGTTCGGCGATCTTATCTCTGAACTTGGGGGCAAGGTTTATATAGTCAAATTCGGATTTGCGGTCAACACGTGTTCCTGCGCCCGCTCTGACAACTGAAAGTGTTCTCAGCTTCGGGCTGTTACCTTCGATAATATCGTTGACGTCAACGCCGAATTTCAGCGCGCATTTGTGAATAAACGAGATACTGAGGTCAATGTCTCCCGCCTCGCACGAAAGGTAATATTCTTCTGTAACACCAGTAAAATCAGCCATCTCACTGACGCTGATCTCAAGTATTTCACGTAATTCCCGTATTCTTTCCGGAATTTGTTGGATCTTGGTTTCCATTTTTGTTCTCCTGTTTTTTGAGATAAATAAAAAATCGTCTCAAAGCATTAGCCTTGAGACGGAAAATATCCGCGGTACCACTCAAATTGCGCATAGCGCGCCACTCATACCCAATCAGGTATTAAGCCTTAACGCGGCGTACGGATGCACTTACTTGTCTGTTCGGCGCACCGACTCGGGAGCTACAATAATACGGGATAATCACCGCGTACTTTCACCAAACGTACGCTCTCTGTGGGCTTTAGGCCGTCTATACTCTCCGTCAAAGTCATTACAAAGAATTATATCACAAAATATACACTGTGTCAAGTGTTTTTCGTAAAAAAAGCTCCTTACCGTCAAAAACAGTAAGGAGCTTTTATGTTTTTTACAGACCGCGCTTTACGTAGGTCGTGTGGAGTATTTCGTGAGCCTTGTGACTGTTGGGTTCCCCGAAGAATTCGTCGTAGATCATCTTGATCTGAGGATTCTCGTGAGACTTGCGGACTGCAAGCTTATTTGCATCGGCATTGTAAAGAATAGATGCGCGGAGAGCCTTGAGATCAACGTTGTTGCGTACAACTGCGGGCTGAGTGGGCTGTCCGCCACCGTTGATACATCCGCCGGGACATGCCATGATCTCAACGAACTGTACATCAACCTCGCCTGCCTTGATCTTGTTAAGAAGTGCTTTTGCGTTTGCTGTTCCGCTGGCTACCGCAACGTTTACTGTGATACCGCCGAGATCGTACTTAGCGAACTTAACGCCGTCCATACCGCGAATCTCGTCAAAGTCGAGCTTTGTGAGCTCTTTGCCTGTGAGAACTTCTGCCGCTGTTCTGAGAGCTGCTTCCATAACACCGCCTGTTGCACCGAAGATTGCGCCGGCACCCGAACCGATGTGGAAGGGATTGTCAAACTCTTCGTCGGGAAGAGCTCTGAAGTCAATACCTGCCTTTTCGATCATTCTGGCAACCTCACGTGTTGTAACGGCAATGTCAACGTCGGGAACACCTGCTGCACTCTGACCGTCACGCTTTACCTCAAATTTCTTTGCGGTGCAGGGGATAGCAGAAACGAAGAAGATATCCTTGGGGTCAATGCCGTTCTTCTCTGCGAAGTATGTCTTCATAACAGCACCGAACATCTGCTGAGGAGACTTACAAGAGGAAAGGTTCTCGGTGAATTCCGGGAAATAGTGCTCGCAGTACTTGATCCAACCGGGCGAGCAGGATGTAATAAGGGGAAGATTCTTGTTTTCCTTGATACGTCCGATAAGCTCATAGCCCTCTTCCATAATGGTAAGGTCAGCTGTGAAGTTCATATCGAATACGCCGTCAAAGCCGAGACGCTTGAGAGCTGCAACCATCTTGCCCTCGGTATCTGTACCGGGCTCGTAGCCGAAGCACTCACCGATAGTTGCGCGGATAGAGGGAGCTGTGCAGATATAAACCTTCTTGGAGGGATCTGCAAGAGCTGCGAATACGTCGTCGGTGTCGTCCTTTTCGTGAAGAGCGCCTGTGGGGCAAGCTACGATACACTGACCGCAGTTTACGCAAGAGGTGGAAGCAAGCTCGGAGTCAAATGCACAACCGATCTCTGTGTCAAATCCACGGTTGTTTGCGCCGATAACGCCGATACCCTGAAGGTTCTTACATGCTGCAACGCAACGGCGGCAAAGAATACACTTGGAGTTGTCACGGATGATTGAGGGCGAGGAGCTGTCAGCCGTTGTCTGCGTTTTTTCACCTGCGAAGTTGCTGCTTCTTACACCGTACATATTGCAGAGCTTTTGAAGCTCGCAGTTTGTAGAGCGGATGCAGGAGAGGCAGTCCTGATTATGATTTGAGAGAAGAAGCTCGAGGTTGAGCTTTCTCGACTGTGTGATCTTGGGGGATTCGGTCTTTATGACCATACCGTCGGTGACGGGATATACGCACGAGGCAACCATTCTGAAGGGACGTCCGCCCTCGGAAACCTCAACGAGACACATACGGCAAGCACCGATCTCGTTTATATCTTTAAGATAGCAAAGAGTTGGAATGTCAATACTTGCGGCTCTTGCTGCTTCAAGAACAGTGGAACCGGCCTTGACCTCATATTCTCTGCCGTTTATAATAACTTTTACAGTATCCATTGTAGAGACGTCTCCTTTCTTATTCCTTAACAATAGCCTTGAAGGGACAGCTGTCAATGCAAGCGCCGCACTTTATGCACTTAGCCTGATCAATGACGTGAGGCTGCTTAACAGTACCGCTGATAGCTCCGACAGGGCAGTTTCTTGCACACTTTGTGCATCCCTTACACTTATCGGCAACAATATTAAAGCGAACAAGCTTCTTGCAGACGTGTGCAGGGCAGGTCTTATCCACGATATGAGCAACATACTCATCGCGGAAATATCTGAGAGTTGAAAGAACAAGACGGATCGTAGCCATGTCGTTCTGTGAGCCAAG
>JAZNPQ010000140.1:0-3414 GCA_045589735.1 Eubacteriales bacterium
TGATTTTGAAGTTGCTAAAGCTCTTTTCGACGCGGCTGAGGCTTGGGCGAAGGAAAAAGGTATGGACACCGTCTGCGGCCCCCTCGGATACTCCGATCTTGAACGAGAGGGTATGCTTATAGAGGGATTTTCCGAGCTTTCTACCTTTGAGGAGCAGTACAACTACGACTACTATCAGACATTAATTGAGGCCTGCGGATATGAAAAAGAGGTAGATTGGGTAGAGTCAAAGCTGATGAAGCCTAAGGAAAACGACGCAAAGCTCAAAAGTCTTACCGAATTCGTGCTTAAGCGTTATGACCTTCATATCGGAGAAGCGAAAAACATCAACGATTTTATAAAAAAATACGCCGACGAAATGTTCGACGTGCTTGACGATTCGTATAAGGACATTTACGGCACTGTTCCCTTCACTGACGCGACCCGCAAGATGATGATAGACAATTTTAAGCTTATAGTTGACGTAAAGCACGTTGCCGTAATACTCGACAAAAATAATAAGGTAGTGTGCTTCGGTATCTGCTTCCCCTCACTTGCAAAGGCAGTGCAGAAATCGGGTGGACGACTTACAGTTCCCACACTTTTCAAAATACTCAAAGCACTCAAAAAGCCGGAGATCATCGACCTCGCGCTTATCGGTGTAACACCCGAATATATGAACAAGGGCGTTGCCACGGTCTTTATGGCAAAAATACTCGAAATGCTCGAGCTGCCGAGCGTAAAATTCATCGAAACCAACCTCAACCTCGAAGAAAATTACAGTATCAGAAATCATTGGAAGCGTTTTGATTCGGTCGAGCATAAGCGCAGACGCGCGTACATAAAGAAAATTTGAGGTAATCTGCTATGATAAAAATTATTATAGACTGCTACGGTGGAGACAACAGTCCGTCGGCAAACGTTGAAGGCGCGCTTTACGCCCTTGCAAAAATACAGGACCTACATCTCATTCTCACCGGCGACAAAGATATGATTGAAGCGGAGCTTTTCGGTAAAAAATACGACAGCTCAAGGCTTGATATAGAACACGCTCCTGATGTTGTTAAGGATTCCTTAAAGCCGACAGATGCAATACGACAGCAAAAGGACAGCTCGCTCGTTCGCGCAATTTCTATGCTTCGTACCGACGATTCTATCGACGGTATGGTAAGTGTCGGCTCGACGGGTGTTGTTCTTGTCGGCGCTACGCTTCGTGTCGGACGAATAAACGGTATAAAAAGACCTGCCTTCTGCCCCATTCTTCCCACTATGAACGGCGGCGTTGTCGGTATTTGCGACAGCGGTGCGAACGTTGAATGCACACCGGAATATCTTTTGCAGTTTGCAATAATGGGAAGCCTTTATATGAAAGAGGTATACCGTATAAAATCTCCGAGAGTTGCGCTTCTCAATGTAGGAACCGAGGAGACCAAGGGAGACGAGCTTCATCTTGCCGCTTATTCATTACTCAAAAAAGAAGAAAGCATCAATTTCGTTGGAAATATGGAAAGCCGCGATCTGCTTTCAGGCAATTATGACCTTGTCGTGTGTGACGGCTTTTCGGGCAACGTGCTTATAAAATCCACCGAGGGCGCGTGTCTTGAGATGCTCAAAATGATAAAGCAAATGGTCACGTCATCGGCAAAAAACAAGGTCGGTGCGCTTTTCCTCAAAAAATCGCTCAATGAAAAAAAGGAATTTATGAATTACCAGAATTACGGAGGAAGCGTTATGCTCGGAACCCGTAAGGTTATCGTAAAGGGACACGGAAGCAGCAAAGCAAAGGGCATAACAAAGTGCATTGAGCAGGCATATGCTATGGCAAAGCGTAAGCTTCCCGAAACTATAGAAGAACAAATTTCTAAAACGGTCAAGGAGGATACCGAAAATGTTTGAACAGGTCAGAGACATGCTTGCAAAGCAGCTTAAAAAGGACGCCGCTAAAATTACCCTTGAAACCAAAATCAAAGAGGATCTCGGAGCAGATTCTCTCGATATTATGGAAATGCTTATGAATATTGAAGAGGACTACGGCATAAAGATTCCCGACGAGGACATAGTTGATTTTAAAACCGTCGGTGATATCGTTGATTATCTTGAAAAGAATAACATCACAACTTAAGCAAAGCATTTATCTCAAATATTTATAATTTGGTGATATAATGTCAAAAAATATCAAGCTTACATCGCTTTTAATACGAGTTTTGATATGTAAAAAAGCATCCTGCTTCATTTGAAGCAGGATGCTTTCATTATAAAATCTTTCAGTCAAGCTTCTCTCGAACAACACCGAGTGCCACATCGGGTACGTTGGTGATTATTGCGTCAACTCCGAGATCTATAAGCTCAGCAATACGTGTGGGATCGTCACAGGTCCACGGATGAACGCGGATGCCTCTCTTGTGACATTCCTCAATGTATTCCGGGAAAATATCGAATTGAAGATGGCTCGGATGAGATGCGCGCGCACCCATATTTTCGCAATAGTCCCAAGGCTTCATCATATTGAAGCTGTAAAGCGGACCGACAAGCGCATCGGGCTGATGCTCAAGTATTCTTGCAAGCTGCAAGTGATTGAATGACGAGTACATTACTCTGTCTGTAAGACCGTATTTTGCAACGAGAGCAACGAGAGCCTTTGGATATCATCCTCTGTTGACTTTATCTCAATATTGAGATAAAGATCGTCAGTCTTAAGAAATTCAAGAAGCTCGGCAAGTGTGGGTATCTTTGTACCTGTAAGTGCCTTTTTGAATTTGAAGCCAAAATCGAAGAATTTAAGCTCTTCTACCGTATAATCTCCGACAACACCCTGACCGTTTGAAGTACGGTCAAGCTTTTCGTCGTGGATTATCATTATCTCTTTATCCTTAGAAAATCTGACGTCTATCTCTATACCGTCAGCGCCCATCTCGGCGGCAAGGCGAAACGCCTCCATTGTATTTTCGGGAGCGTATGCCGATGCGCCTCTGTGAGCCCATACAAAAGGCTTTTCGGTAAGTCTTGTTGCCGTTTTAGTCGACCACTTTTTTATTAAAGCTTTACGTTTCTCGTTGTAACAACGTTAGCGCCTGTACCGAGAATGTTCTCGATAACGATATCTCCGACCTTTGCATCGGGGGAAACACGCGCCTTATTTACTTCCTTCATACAGTCAAAGAGCAGTTCCTTCGGAACAGTCTTATCTGTCTTTACCGGAACGACGCCGCCCCCCTCAACAGGTGCTGTTGTCGTAAGTGTTCTCATAGGAGCTGTAAATTCCGTCTCGGCATAGGTGAGACCTCTCTTACAGGTATATCCTGTAACCGAAACCACTTTTTTACCGTCAAGCTCTACCTTGAGCTGACAGCCCTTAGGGCAAACTATACAAGTTAATTCGCGTACCATAACTACATCCTCCTATTAGTCTTCTATAGCGAAGGAGAGTGTATCTCC
>JAZNPQ010000141.1:0-13489 GCA_045589735.1 Eubacteriales bacterium
GATCAGATCGATGCGGTATTCGAGGATATCCGTCCCGATGCCGTAAAAATAGGAATGGTCAGCTCGGCAGAGCTTATAAAGGTGATTGCCGAAAGACTTGCCTATTACAAAGCGGAGAACATTGTAGTCGATCCCGTGATGGTCGCAACAAGCGGCTCAAAGCTGATGAAAACCGATGCTGTATCGGTGCTGACAAGAGAGCTTCTTCCTCTCGCTACTCTTGTTACACCCAATATCCCCGAAGCAGAAGTTTTGTCAGGAATGAGCGTTCAAACCAAGGAAGATATGGAACGTGTTGCGAAAGTCATCGGCGATACCTACGGATGCGCCGTTCTACTCAAGGGCGGTCATAGCATCAACGATGCCAACGATCTTTTGTACGCAAACGGCAGCTACAAATGGTTCTGCGGTAAGCGTATTGACAATCCCAATACACACGGCACGGGCTGTACGCTCTCGTCAGCCATTGCATCCAACCTTGCCAAGGGATATGACCTTGAAACATCAGTACAGAGAGCCAAGGATTATATCTCGGGCGCACTTGCGGCAATGCTTGACATCGGGCAAGGTTCTGGACCTATGAACCACGCTTTTGATCTGAACGGAAAATATGCGGAGGAAAACTGAAATGAAGCTAATTGATAAAATGACAGCCGCAACTGCGGATATCTGGGCTGAATACAATAAGCACCCATTTGTAAAAGGAATTGAGGACGGAACACTCGACCGTGAGAAATTCAGATATTACATCATACAGGACTATCTTTATCTGATCGAGTACACCAAGGTGTTCGGTATTGGAATTGCCAAAGCCAAGAGCATTGAAACTACCAAGCTGTTTGCTTCCTACGTGCATCTTCTGACCGATGGCGAAATGGATATTCACAGAGGTTATATGGGCAGGTTCGGCGTTACCGAAGCTGAGCTTGCAGACACATCTCGTGCGCTCGACAACCTCTCCTATACCTCGTACATGCTCCGTGTAGCCTACGAAGAAGGAGAAGCAGAGGTATTGGCGGCAATCCTATCCTGTGCGTATAGCTATGAGGTCATCGCCCGTAATATCGTCAAGAATAATCCTAATTCCGTCAATCACGAATTTTACGGAGATTGGATCAAGGGCTATGCAAGCGATGAGTACAGTAAAGAAAACGTCGTGCTTTTTGAAATGCTTGAAAAGCTGACCGAGCATTACACCGACGAGCAGAAACAGCACATCGTGGATATCTACGTTGCATGCTCACGCTACGAGCTTGCCTTTTGGGAGCTTGCGTGGAATATGAGTAAGTAAGATATGAAAAGGTGTGTAATTGTAGGCGGTGCGGATATATCCAATCATGACAGGATCAACAGCATCATAACGAACGAAGATTATGTTATCTTCTGCGATAGCGGTTTGAAGCATATGGAGAACCTCGCCGTAAAGCCGAGCCTTATCGTTGGCGACTTTGACTCACATGAAAATCCTCAACTTGACGTTGAAACCATCGTTCTGCCTTGTGAAAAGGATGATACCGACACCGTGTTTGCCGTGAAGGAAGCGATCAAGCGAGGATATACGGATTTTCTTCTGATAGGCGTTATAGGAGCAAGACTTGATCATACGCTCGGAAACGTATATATCCTTGAATACTTGGACGAGCTTGGACTCAAAGGCAAGATCATTGACGACTATTCAGAAATGGAGCTTGTATCCCGTGAGCCTGCCTATATTGAGGATTCCTATGCCTTCTTTTCGCTAATCAATATTACAGGCATAGCAAAAGGCATCACGATAGAAAACGCCAAATATCCGTTGAACGATGCGGAGATCACCTGCGGATACCAATACGGTGTCAGCAACGAGGTCATATCAGGACACACGGCAAAGGTGTATGTCAAAGAAGGAAAATTGCTCTTGATCAAGGATTACAAATGAAAGCAGGGCTGACGAAATCAATCTGTCAGTCCTCACAAATCCGGCTTCACAAAAAAAAACGCCACCTTAGACTTTCAACTAAGATGGCGTTTTCTGTTCGTATCAGAGCGAAACCTTTACGGCGAAGCCCCCGCTAAAGAAGTAAGTGTTCGTCCAATACACGTTTGGTGGAGGCGAGGGGAGTCGAACCCCTGTCCGAAAACATCTTGATATGACTTTCTCCGGGTGCATTACGTCTTTCTTGTTTCCCCTTCGGGTATCCGACGCACAGGACACTCCGTCAGGTAGCCTTTTATTTCATGGTCGGTACAAATGCAAACTCCCGACTCACGTTCACCGCTTCATCACGCCCGAGCCGAAGCCGCGATACTCTTCGGGCGGACGGGCGGTCCCGCAGGACCGCAGCACCACTTAATTATTAACCGAAACGGTTAACAATTAAGCAGCCATTGCAACTGTATTGTTGTCGTTTATTTTTTAAGTTTGGACAGTTTTACGAGATTACCCGGCTCGACCCGCTTATCATACCTCAACATCCCCGTCGAAACCTTTACGCCCCCATATATTAAACCTTCGATAAATTCCGCAATATTTCGTTGCTCCGCGTCTCATTCCTCGACTATCGTCAGATAGCCTTCGTAAATCGCCTTTCGGTGCGCCTCATCTTGCGAAATTTCTCTCGGTTTATTTTTGAGCTTGTGTTTTGCGACGCAAAACGTGAAATATTGCGCTCCGCGCAATTGTGAAATCCCGCACTTTCGCGCAGGGTTTCATTTTTTGATCTTTATATCGCAGTTTTCATACGTTGTATTTTCAAACGAGCAATTCTTAAAGCTTGCGCCGTCAAACACGACGTTTTCAAACGTACAATCGTTCATTTCCACACAACCGAACGACGAGCCTTCCATTGTAAGTCCGCCATAGCTGCATTTTTTCATATTTACATCCGAATACGAGGTGCCCGAAAGGTTTATATTATTAAACTTTGAGTTTGAAAGATTTACGTCATCAAACTCAGCATCTCCGAAATTGGCGCTTTTGACCTTGAGTCCCTTCATTCCGACGTTTTCAAATACCGCATTCGGCTGTTTTACGTTCTTTACCTCATACTGTCTGTATACAGTTTCGGTTTCGCGATAGCTTCCCTTCTCTGCGTCGCCTACAAAAGTCACCGCGTTCTCAATGGGGTTTCTCGCTCTCGGCGGCAGAATATTTGCAGGCTCGCCGACGGGAACCATCGCTATCGGCTTATGTCCGTCCTTTATACCGACGATCTCTTTACATTTTTCCTTATCAAACGCTCCCATAAAGCATCCGCCAAGACCCATATCCGCAGCGCAAAGGAGTATATTTTCAATGGCTGCGGCGGTATCCTGAACAGCGAAGAGATTTTCACCGATATCACCGAATCTTTCGCATATTTTTTCTGCGGCTGTGCAGACCACGAAGATAACGGGCGCTGTCGTTGCCCAAGTGGCAACAGTCTTTTCCTCGGCAAGCTTTTCCTTTACCGCGGCATCGGTAACCACGTAGAAGTGCCACGACTGCATATTACACGCATTTGGCGCGGAAATTGCCGCATCTATCAGCTTCATTATCTCATCAGCCGACACGGGACGGCTTGTGAACTGTCTTATGCTTCGTCTCGCCTTTATAACGTCGAAAAATTCCATCAGTCGTACCTCCTTGATTTATCGTATCTTTCCATTTCTCTGTTTGCTTCTTTTCTCGCGTCGGTATCGCGCTTATCGTAAAGCTTTTTACCCCTGCAAAGTCCGACCTGAACCTTGATACGTGATCCCGAAAAATAAAGTGACAGCGGTATCAGCGAATATCCCTTTTGCGCGACGAGACCGTGGAGCTTCATTATCTCTCGCTTATGCATAAGCAGCTTTCGGTCGCGAAGCGGCTCTCTGTTGAATATATTTCCCTTTTCATAAGGGCTTATATGCATACCGACCACAAATATCTCGCCGTCCTTGACCGAGCAATATGAATCCTTTAAGTTGACTTGTCCTGCTCGTATGCTTTTTATCTCTGTGCCGAAAAGAGATATTCCGGCTTCATAGGTATCTTCGATAAAATAATCGTGATAGGCTTTTCTGTTAGACGTGACCTGTTTTCCCGTTTGTTTAGCCATATTATCTCCTTTCTAAAAATAAACTGCCCGTATATTATACAACATTTCTCTGTCGAAATCAAGAGTTTTTTGAAAGTAGAACAAAAACCTTTTTACTTTTTTGTTAACAATAAAAAATCCTATTGACAATATGCCCCGTTCGAGTTATAATGTTTGACGTCGTACATTTTTGTATGTGCAAAAGAATAACAGAAACGGAGAAAAGATCTTGAAATTTTACGGAATAGGTCACGAGGTCCGAACTCTATATAATTCGTTGCGCCGATTTATCGACAATTCACCGGTCAAGCGCCGGGTGGACGATATTACAGGCACAAACGCGCGAATTATCGGGTTCCTTGCCGACCGTGCCGACCGCGACATATATCAGCGTGACATTGAAAAAGAATTCGCCATAACACGTTCTACCGCATCAAAGGTGCTGATGTTGATGGAGAAAAAGGGACTTATTGAACGTCTTGCCGTTGAGCACGACGCACGTCTCAAAAAGATCGTTATGACCGAAAAATCTAAAGAGCTTGCCAAGATGATGTGTCTTGACCGACTTGAAACGGAGAAGATCCTCACGAAAGACTTTACCGCCGAAGAGATCGAACAGCTCAGGGGTTATATCGACAGAATGAAAAAGAATCTGGCATCAGCCGAAAGGAGTTAAGCAAAAAAATGATCAAAAGAATGGCAAAAAGTATCAGAGAATTCAAAACGCCGTCCATTCTGACTCTGATATTTATCATTGCCGAGGTAATAATCGAAGTATTCATCCCATTTATCACGGCAAACCTTATAAACTACATACAAACGACCGAAGCACTTGAGATGCCCGTTATACTGAAGCACGGAATACTGCTGATTATTATGGCATTCGCCTCTCTGACGTGCGGCGGCGTTGCGGCATACACCTGTGCCAAGGCATCATCCGGCTTTGCAAGAAATCTGCGTCAGGACGTATTTGACCGCATACAGACCTTCTCGTTTGAAAATATCGATAAGTTTTCGTCGACCTCTCTCGTTACCCGTCTGACGACCGACGTACACAACGTGCAGATGTCCTATATGATGATAATCCGTCCAGCGATACGTGCTCCTCTTATGCTCATTTTCTGTATAGTAATGGCGGCTATTATGGGCGGTCTGCTTGCTATGTCATTTGTGGTTCTCGTTCCTTTCCTTGCCATCGGTCTTTTCCTTGTCAGCCGCAAGGCAATGCCCGCATTCAGGGCGGTATTCCGCAAATACGATAATCTCAACGAATCCATTGAGGAAAACGTACGCGGAATGCGTGTTGTAAAAGGCTTTTCGCGCGAAGATCATGAAAAGAAAAAATTCGGAATTGCCGCAGAGGATATTTGCTCCGACTTCACTAAAGCTGAAAGAATTGTTGCTCTCAACTCTCCTCTCATGCAAATATGCGTTTACGCAAATATGGTCTTCGTTATGCTTGTCGGCTCAATGCTCGTAATAAACAGCGGCGGAACAACCGTCAACGTAGGTCATATGTCCGCTATGCTCACATACGGTATGCAGATACTTATGCAACTGATGATGCTTTCTATGATATACGTTATGATAACGATGTCATCCGAGTCTCTCAAGCGTATATCTGAGGTCCTTACCGAGGAATCCGCGTTGACAAGCCCCGAAAACTCTGTTATGAGCGTCAAGGACGGTTCCGTTGATTTCGAAAACGTAAGCTTCAAATATTCCGCAAAAGCCGAAAAGAATGCCCTGTCAAGCGTAAATCTTCACATTGATTCGGGTATGACTGTCGGTATTCTCGGAGGTACCGGTTCAAGTAAATCCACACTCGTTCAGCTCATTCCGCGTCTTTACGACGTAACAGAGGGTTCGCTCAAGGTCGGCGGTATCGATGTGCGTGAATACGACCTTGACACTCTCAGAGGAGAGGTCGCAATGGTGCTTCAGAAGAATCTTCTCTTCTCGGGGACAATAAAAGAAAATCTCCGTTGGGGTAATGAAAATGCCACCGACGAGGAAATAATAGAAGCGTGTAAGCTCGCTCAGGCTCACGATTTCGTTTCTTCCTTTCCCGAAGGCTACGACACGCATATTGAGCAGGGCGGTACTAACGTATCGGGCGGTCAGAAGCAGCGTCTCTGCATCGCACGCGCACTTTTAAAGAAGCCGAAGATACTGATACTTGACGACTCGACAAGTGCCGTTGATACCAAGACCGACGCTCTGATACGTAAGGGCTTCAAATCCTATATTCCCGAAACTACAAAAATAATCATAGCGCAGCGTATATCCTCGGTCGAGGATGCAGACCTTATTCTTATCATGGAAAACGGCTGTATCTCCGCAATGGGAACTCATTCCGAGCTTCTCTCCTCAAGCGATATATACAAAGAAATATACGATCAGCAAATAGGAGGAGGTGCGGACAATGAATAAGGGCAATATGAATGCAAAAAAAGGCAATATGCCGGGCGGAAAACGCAAAATAGATTTCAAAGCCCTCGGAAGAGTTGTAAAAATGCTCTTCAAAGCATATCCGAGACTACTTCCCTTTGCTATGTTCTGTATGATATTTTCCGCAGGAGTATCGGCAATTCCCGCGATCTTCACGCAGAAGATAATCAACATAGTTGACGAAGCTTTGAAATTGAAGCTCGGTTGGGAACAGACTGCAGAAAAAGTCATCCCCCTCGTTCTGATCCTACTCTCGCTTTACGTGCTCTCGATCATATTTATAACGATCCAGACACAGCTTATGGCAAAGATCACGCAGGGCTTCCTCTCAAAAATGCGCTGTCAGATGTTTGACGGTATGCAGAATCTCCCCATAAAGTATTTTGACACCCATAAGCACGGTGATATAATGAGCCACTATACAAACGATATCGACACCCTCCGTCAGCTCGTTTCACAGTCGCTCCCCAGCTTACTGCAGTCGTGCATCATAGTTCTAACAGTACTTTTTATAATGCTCTGGTCAAATATTTGGCTGACTCTCGTCGTTCTCGTCGGAGTTGTTGCTATGATACTTGTATCCGGCAAAATAGGCGGAGGCTCGGCGAAAAACTTTATAAAGCTTCAGTCTCACATCGGTAAATTTGAGGGCTTTATTCAGGAAATGATGAGCGGTCAGAAGGTCGTTAAAGTCTTCTCTCATGAAGAAAAGGTCAAAAAGCAGTTTGCCGATATAAACGAGGAGCTTTTCCAGACAAGCTACCGTGCAAACGCCTTTGCAAATATGCTCGGACCTATTATTATGAATATCGGTAACGTTCTTTACGTTATCGTGGCAACCGTCGGCTCTGTTCTCATTCTCACGGGAGCTCCAAACCTGTGTCTTAAAGGTATTGTTGGGTTTGAAGCAGATGCGGTTGTCTCTATCGGTGTTGCGGTATCGTTCCTTAATATGACAAAGCAGTTCACAGGCAACATCAACCAATTTTCTCAGCAGATTAACTCGATCGTTATGGCTCTCGCGGGTGCAAAGCGTATATTTGCGCTTATGGACGAACAGCCCGAGGCTGACGAAGGTTACGTTACTCTCGTAAACGCCGTTATCGATGAAAACGGAAACATAACCGAAACCGATAAGCACACCGGTAAATGGGCTTGGAAGCATCCCCACGGTGACGGTACTCTCACTTATACCGAGCTTAAGGGCGACGTCAGAATGGTCGGCGTTGACTTCGAATACGAAGAAGGCAAGCCGGTGCTTCATGATGTTTCGGTATATGCGGAACCGGGTCAGAAGGTCGCGTTCGTCGGTGCTACGGGTGCAGGAAAAACCACCATAACAAACCTTATCAACCGTTTCTACGATATTGCAGACGGTAAAATAAGATACGACGGGATCAACATAAACAAGATAAAAAAATCAGATCTGCGCCGCTCCCTCGGTATCGTTCTTCAGGACACGAATCTGTTCACGGGCACAGTTATGGACAATATCCGTTACGGAAAGCTTGACGCGACGGACGAGGAATGCATAAAAGCCGCAAAGCTTTCGGGTGCCGACGACTTTATCACACGTCTTCCCGAGGGCTACAATACAATGCTGACAAACAACGGAGCAAATCTCTCACAGGGTCAGCGTCAGCTTATCTCTATCGCGCGTGCCGCGGTTGCCAACCCCCCCGTTATGATCCTCGACGAGGCAACGAGCTCTATAGACACAAGAACCGAGGCGATCGTTCAGCGCGGCATGGATGCTCTTATGAAGGGCAGAACGGTATTTGTAATTGCGCACAGACTATCAACCGTACGTAATTCCGACGTTATAATGGTGCTTGACCACGGACGAATCATAGAACGCGGAAATCACGAAAAGCTCATAGAAGAAAAAGGAACCTACTACAGGCTCTACACCGGTGCATTTGAGCTTGAATAAAAATCTGTTTTTAGGATTTAAGGACAAATGAAAGAAAAAAAGATCACCAAAGAAAAAATTAAACACTATGCAAAAAAAATATTTCAATTTATCCTGAATCCGCGTTTTCTCGTGTGCTTCGGTATTGCGTGGATGATAACAAACGGTTGGTCATACGTTCTTTTCGCAGTAGGAACGCTCCTCCAGATCGATTGGATGATAATCGTGTCGTCTGCCTATCTCGCGTTTCTGTGGTTGCCTATCTCACCCGAAAAGCTCGTCACGTTGGCTATATCGATAGTTTTGCTCAAATTCCTTTTTCCGAATGACAAAAAGACACTCGGAGTACTGCAAGAGCTTCATCGCAAAACGAAAGAAAAAATACTGAAAAGAAAATCAAAAAAAGAAAAAACAGACACACCTAAGAAGCCTGAGTAAAATCAGGCTTCTTTTTTGAAATATTGTATTGCTAAAAATGCAGAAAGATGATATAATAATATTTAATTATACATTTAATCAAAGAAAAGGCAGAAACAAAATGTTTGAATTACTTAACACAGACGGTCGCGCAAGACGCGGCATATTCCATACCGTACACGGCGACATACAGACTCCCGTATTTATGAACGTCGGTACCTGCGCCGCTATCAAGGGCGGTGTAAATACTATGGAGCTTCGTGAGATAGGCTGTCAGGTCGAGCTGTCCAACACCTATCATCTCCATCTCCGTCCCGGTGACAAGCTCATTCACGATATGGGGGGGCTGCACAAATTTATGAATTGGGACAGACCGATACTCACCGACAGCGGCGGATTTCAGGTATTTTCGCTCTCTCAGCTGCGTAAAATAACCGAAGAGGGTGTAAGATTCGCGTCTCATATTGACGGTAAGCGCATCTTTATGGGTCCCGAGGAAAGTATGCAGATACAGTCAAACCTCGCGTCAACCATCGCTATGGCATTCGATGAATGCGTCGAAAACCCCGCGCCCTACGATTACGTTAAGCAATCGGCAGAGAGAACTGCGCGTTGGCTTCTCCGCTGTAAAGCAGAAATGGCGCGTCTCAATTCGCTCGAAGAAACTATAAACAAAAAGCAGATGCTTTTCGGTATCAATCAGGGAGGTACTTACGAGGATCTCCGTATCGCTCATATGCAGACGATAGCAGAGTACGACCTTGACGGTTATGCAATCGGCGGTCTTGCTGTCGGCGAAGAAACATCTGAAATGTACCGTATCATCGATGCGGTCGAGCCTTTTATGCCGAAAAACAAGCCACGTTACCTTATGGGTGTCGGAACACCGCTTAACATTCTTGAAGCTGTACACATGGGCGTTGATTTCTTCGACTGCGTAATGCCGTCGAGAAACGCGCGTCACGGAAGCCTTTTCTCTTGGGAAGGCAAAATAAATCTTCTCAACGAAAAGCACGCAAAGGATCCGCGACCGATAAGCCCGTCCTGTAACTGTCCCGCGTGTCAGCACTACAGCAGAAGCTATATACGCCACCTTATAAAAGCCAAGGAATCGGTCGGTATGCAGCTCGCGGTCACCCATAATCTGTATTTCTACAACGACCTTATGCAAAAGATACGCGACGCGCTTGACGGAGGATACTTCGAAAGCTTCTATCAGAAATACAGAAATATTCTCGGCGAAAGAGCGCAGGACTGATGAAGGTATATCTTATACGCCACGGTGAAACGGAATACAATCTTACCCGTCGCTGTCAGGGCTGGTGTGACGTTGACCTTACCGAAACGGGTGTCTCACAAGCAAAGGCGCTGAAGGAAAGAATAGGCAATTTCAAATTTGACCGTATAATATCAAGTGATCTCTACAGAACACGCCACACTGCGTCGATCATTTTCGGTAACGATCCTAAAATAGAACTCAATAGCCGTGTGCGCGAGGTAAACAATACCGTTATAACAGGTCAGTACGTAAAAGATCTGCTGGAGCTTCACGGTGAGCATTTTGAATACGCAAGACACCACCTCGATTATTCCTATTTCGGAGGGGAAAGCGAAGCGCATTTCTGCGGACGAACCGGAGATTTTTTACGCTCTCTTGAATCTGACAAGACATCCGAGCGTATAGCTGTAGTAACTCACGGAGGTGCGATCTGCGCTATGTGTTCAGTCGTTGAAAAAAGACCGAACATCTCACTTTCCATAAAGAACTGCTCTGTCACCGTGCTTGACTTCGACGGTGAAAAATGGTCTATAGAATCACTCAATAATACTACTTCCGATATATTTAAGGAGGAGAACTATGCTTGAAAAGAAATTACTTGAAGAAATCCTCGGAATCGCGGTATCCACAGGCGCTGATTTTGCCGAGGTATATTCAGAGCTTACAAGAAACGGTAATATCCGTTTGCTCGACGGAAAGATCGACTCAATAACCGATAACACAGTGTCGGGTGTCGGCATCCGTGCGTTTCTCGGAACAAAAACGGTATACGCTTCGACCTCTGATACCTCGCGCGAGGGACTTCTTGCCTGCGCGGCATCGGTCGCAGCGGCGATCGGTGACAAAAACACTCCCGTAAGCGTAAACCTTACCGAGAAAATATTCCCGAATATCCATCCAGTAAAAGTCGTTCCCTCCTCTGCCGAAATGAAATACAAAACAGACCTTCTCCGTGAAGGCTGTACTGCCGCCAAGGAACACGACTCACGCATAGTTCAGGTCGCGGGAACTCTTCTCAGCGTTGACCACACGATACAGATAGCCAACACGGAAGGTCTTCTGACATCCGACAGACATATACGCACACGTATGGCTATAAACGCAACCGCATCGTCGGGCGGTGAAAATCAGTCGGGCTTCTACGCGCCCGGTCGTGGAATGGGACTTGAAACGTTTGAGCTTTTCCCTCCAAAAGAGATAGGTCTTGTTGCAGCGCGTCAGGCTATAACCAATCTCGAGGCAGATTACTGCCCCGCAGGACAGATGACCGTCGCCATTGAAAACGGTTTCGGCGGCGTTATCTTCCACGAAGCTTGCGGTCACTCGCTTGAAGCAACCTCGGTTGCCGTCGGTGCGTCGCAGATGTGCGGTAAGCTCGGCGAAAAGATAGCAAACGAAAAGGTCACGGCTATCGACGACGGAACTATCGCAGGTGCTTGGGGCTCGGTAAATATCGACGACGAAGGAAATCCCACGAAACGTAACGTACTGATAGAAAACGGCATTCTCAAAAACTATATGGTAGACCGTCTCGGCTCTCGCAGAATGGGTATGCCTATGACGGGTAACAGCCGTCGCGAAAGCTATGCATACGAGCCCACGTCACGTATGACCAACACATTTATCGATAACGGTCCCGACAAAAATGAGGACATCATTGCTTCGATCGAATACGGACTTTACGCCAAAGTTATGGGCGGCGGCTCGGTAAATCCTCTCACGGGTGCGTTCAACTTCTCGGTAAACGAGGGCTATATAGTACGAAACGGTAAGATCTGCGAAGCTGTTCGCGGCGCATCTCTTATCGGAACCGGCTCACAGATACTCAAGGATATTGATATGGTCGGTCAGAATCTTGCAACCGGTCAGGGTATGTGCGGAAGCTCGAGCGGAAGCGTACCGACCGATGTAGGTCAACCACTTATCCGTGTATCAAAGATCACTGTAGGAGGTCGTTAAGATGAATTTCGATAAAATAAAATCAGCAGTTATCTCAGCCGCAAAGCTTCACGGTATAGAGGAATACGAAATATACTATATGTCCGACGAAAGTCTTTCGGTTGAAACACTTAAGGACGAGATTTCAAGCTTTTCGTCGGGTGCGTCGGGCGGTCTCTGCTTCCGTTGCGCAATTGACGGTAAAATGGGCTACGCCTCGACGGAATATATCGTTCCCGAGGAGATGGAGCGCCTTGTTCTCACTGCCAAGGAAAACGCAAAAAGCATAGAAAAAGAAGACATCTCCGGTATTTTCGCGGGCTCTGACAGCTATGCAAAAATCACCGCGTCAGAATATGTAAAGCCGAGCGCAGCCGAGCTTAAAGAGGTCGCACTCAAGATACAGAAGGAGACCTACGGTGCCGACGAAAGAGTCACGGACGGAACGCAGTCTGCCGCTATGACCTTCGGAGTTACCGTCAGAATTTTCAACTCCCACGGTCTTGACCTCTGCAATTCCGTCGGAACAAGCGTAGTATACGCCGCGCCTATTGTAAAAGTAGGTGAAGAGTCCGAAAGCAATTTCGAAATGAAAAAATACACCCCCGAAATCGATACCGAGGCGATCTCAAAGAAAGCGGTTTCCGACGCACTTGAAAAGATCGGAGCGAGCAGTGTTGGATCGGGTAAATATAACGTAATTATAAGCGGTGACGAAATGAGAGGTCTCCTCTCGGCATTCTCTCCCGCATTTTCCGCAAAGAACGCACAGCTCGGTCTTTCGCTTCTTGCGGGTAAAGAGGGTGAGAAGATCGCCGCTGACATAGTCACACTCACCGATGACCCTATGAGAAAGGGATATGATATCGTAACTCCGTTTGATGCCGAGGGCGTTGCCGCATACAAAAAAGCGGTTATCGAAAACGGTGTTCTCAAAACGCTTCTCCACAACAGAGAAACTGCTATAAAGGCAAATACAGAAAGCACGGGCAACGCAAGTAAGGGAGGCTATTCCGCACCCGTCGGTATAAGTCCGTATGCGTTTTGTATTGAAGCAGGAAGCCTTACGCAAGATGAGCTTTTCGAGAGAGCGGAAAACGGTATTTATATAACCGAGATCAAGGGGATCCACGCAGGAGCCGACTCGGTAACGGGCGATTTCTCGCTTGAAAGCGCAGGATTTCTCATTGAAAACGGCAAAAAGACAAGACCGGTCAAATCCTTTACGATCGCAGGAAACTTCTTTGAGCTGTTAAAGTCTGTTGACGCACTCTCCGACAAGGTAGAATCCGGAACCCCCACGGGCTTCACTTCATTCGGCTCACCCGACGTACTCATAAAAAATATGAGCGTAGCAGGAAAATAAAAAAGCAAACAAAAAACGTTCCTTGGCGCGCCTGCTGTAAAGCAGGTGCGCGTCGATATAAATCCGCTGATGCGGATTTTCGATATACG
>JAZNPQ010000142.1:0-6195 GCA_045589735.1 Eubacteriales bacterium
AAATTTTGTCTTCCTAAGACCGTGGCCTCCGACTTGCGGCTCCGACAAGCCTTTAAAAAGGCTTGCCCCAAACTTTAAAACGCTTCGCGCCTAACAGTTTGACAAATCAAAATTTGAAAAAATGATGCCATACGCAAAAGTACGTATGGCATAAATTTTTATAAGTGCGGGCTTCGTTAATGGCTCAGCCTCTTTTTATGATTTAAAGCTTATTTACGTCCGCGACTGTAATAAGGTGGAAGCCTGCCGCTTCAAGCGCCGACTCCGCAAGCTCATTATTCTCCACTCTGAGAACAACGTAGGCGTGCCTTTCGGTACGTGCCATAAAGGCGTACAGATACTCAAGATTTATACCCGCCTTGTCAAGAACGCCGAGCGCCGCCGAGAGCTTTCCGGGAGCGTCGCCTATCTTTACGCCGACAACGTCGGTTACCTTTATGAGATATCCTTCCTCAGAAAGTGTCTTTTCGGCAGTCGCTTCATCGTTTACAATCAAACGAAGTATACCGAAATCCTCTGTTTCGGCAATCGATAGCGCTCTTATATTTACGTTTTTAGCCGCAAGTATGTCGGTAATGGCTACTACCGTGCCCTGCTTGTTTGGAACAAAAACCGTTAACTGTTTAATTGCCATATTAATCTCCTTTCTGAATCTCAGACCAATTTACGTTTATCTATAACACGAACCGCCTTGCCCTCGCTTCGTACAATGCTCTTAGGCGGAACAAGATGTACCTTGGGGTTGATTCCAAGCATAGTCTTAAGCGCTTCAGCGAGGGATTTTTCCATAGACAGAATATCACTGACCTTATCGGTGAACTGCTCTGCGTTCATCTCAACGTTTACCTCAAACGTGTCGTTATTGTTTACTCTGTCAACGACTATCTGGTAGTTAGGCTGATAGCCCTCGTTAAGCAGTACTGTTTCTATTTGGCTTGGGAATACGTTGACTCCGCGTATGATAAGCATATCGTCGGTTCTTCCCATCGGCTTTGACATCTTAATAAGCGTACGTCCGCACGAGCATTTCTTTCTCGAAAGCACGCAGATATCACGTGTACGGTAACGGAGCAGTGGGAAAGCTTCCTTATCAAGAGACGTAAAGACAAGCTCGCCCTTTGAGCCCTCGGGCAGTACCTCTCTCGTGTCGGGGTCTATAATTTCGGCAAGGAAATGGTCCTCGTTTATGTGCATTCCTGTCTGCTCGCTGCATTCAAATGCAACCCCGGGGCCCGACGTCTCGGTGAGTCCGTATATATCGTACGCCTTTATGCCAAGCGTCTCTTCAATACCGTGGCGCATCTCCTCTGTCCAAGGCTCTGCTCCGAAAATACCTGCCTTAAGCGGAATATCCTCGGGCTTATATCCCTGCTCCTTGAGCGTTTCGCCGATATATGCGGCGTACGACGGCGTGCAGCAGAGTATCGTTGCGTTAAGATCTTTCATAAACTGTATCTGGCGCTCTGTATTACCCGATGACATAGGAAGCGTCAGACATCCTACCTTGTGAGAGCCGCCGTTAAGTCCTGGGCCGCCCGTGAAAAGTCCGTAGCCGTATGCAATCTGACATACGTCCTTGTTTGTGCCGCCTACGGCAACTATTGCGCGCGCGCAGCACTCCTCCCAAAGATCGACGTCGTTCTGGGTATAAAAAGCAACTACGCGGCGTCCCGTCGTACCCGACGTGGACTGTATACGTACGCAATCCTCAAGCGGCTTTGCAAGAAGTCCGTAAGGATATGCGTCACGCAGGTCTGCCTTTGTGAGAAAAGGAAGCAGGTGAAGGTCCTCTATTCCGTGAATATCCTCGGGCTTTACCCCTTTTTTATCCATAAGCTCGCGATAATATGCGACGTTTTCATAAACGTGCTTTACCTGCTTGACCAATTTTTCCGACTGAAGCCTTTTAAGCTCTTCGGTCGGCATGGTTTCAATTTCTTTTTGATAATATTTCTGTTCCATATATGTTTTCCTTTCATCAGGTTACGTTTTTTATGATATCACACTAAAGCGATGAAGTCAAGATAATTTTCCCGAAAATTCCATTATTACACCGTCTTTTTCATCCACAAATGAGGATATCCCTCGTCGTCCTCAAAGTCACCGTAGCCCTGATATCCGCATTTCTCGTAAAACTTTATTGCGCGGAGCTGCGAATGAAGAATTATACCGACTCCGCCGACCGACCTTACGTATTTTTCGACAGCTTCGAGCATCGCGCGTCCGACTCCTCTTCCGCGATATTCTTTAAGCACCGCAAGCCGTCCGAGAACGTGATATTCCTCGCCCTCTTTTTCAAATACACGGCAGGTGGCTACGGCTTTTTCTCTGTCGAACATTATAAAATGAGTTGCGATTTTGTCGGTGTCATCAAATTCGTCGAAGAAGCCCTGCTCGTCCGTAAAAACAGTAATTCTTATCTCTATCGCTTCTTTCGGAAGCGTTTTTTCATATATTTTTATATCCATTTTATTTTTCCCTTTTATCAAGTCTTTTCATAAGATATTCGCCGTTTTCCTTGAGCCATGCGTGGCTTTCACGGTAATTCCGCATAACACGCAGGACCTCGCGGTAAAACCTTTCGGAATGGTTCATCTCTTTTATATGGCACAGCTCATGCACCACAACGCTGTCAAGCGCTTCGGGCGGTGCGAGCATCAGAAGGCAATTAAAATTGAGATTTCCCTTCGCGCTGCAGCTACCCCAACGTGTACGCTGACAACGTATAGTAACACGACCGTACTGTACGCCGACAAGTTCGGCATAATGCGCAACCCTTTGGGGTATTATAAGCCTTGCGCGCTCGGCAAGCTCTTTTATCTCACCGTCGGTAAACGGTGTTATGTCTGCGTATTTTCTTTGACGTTCACCGTATTTTTCAAGCATTTTTCTTATTTTTTCGGAATATTCACTAACAAAACGCTTCACGTCGGTGTTTCTCATTCGCTTCGGCACACGAATTATTACTTCGCCGTCAACGATACCGTAGCCGACAGTCCGACGGTCGCTCTTTATCACTTTATAATCAAAATCCACGCTCATTTTGCGCTCCTATACTGCATATATCAGCATTATATCACATATTCGCGGTGCTTTCAACAGTTTTAGAGATAATATGATGGTTGACATAATCATAAATTTGTGGTATCATAAATATATATTGATTAATATTAATTTGGAGATAAATATGGCAAAACACAGAATCGGTCGTATTAACGACGAGGTACGCAATGAGGTAGCGGCGGCTCTTCGCGAGGTCAAGGACCCAAGAGTTGCAAATGCTTTCGTCAGTGTCACGGCTGCCGACGTCACGGGTGACCTCAAATTTGCAAAAATATATTATTCAGCTCTAAAGGGCGATTCCAAGGAAGTTGCGATGGGTCTGCGTTCGTCGTCGGGATTTATAAGACGTCATCTCGCGTCGAGCCTCAATCTGCGTATGACACCCGAGCTTACCTTCATTGAGGACAAGTCTATTTCTCACGGCGCTCATATTTCCGAGCTGCTTCACAGCATTGAGCCTGCAAAAACCGAAAACGATGATTAAAGACCTGTCTTTTGAGTCCGTCGTTTCTTTTCTCAAGGAAAAGAAGGACACACTTATAATTTTTCACGTCCGTCCCGATGCCGATGCCGTCGGCTCTGCCTTCGGTCTGCGTTTTATTCTTGAAGCTCTCGGCAGTCGCGCGTACTGTATTTCGTCGGATGAGATACCGTCACGTCTGCGTTTTCTGACCGACGGTATACAGGATTCGTCTCTTCCCTCTTCTGTTCCTAATGATTTTAAGAATCCGCGTATAATCGCGGTTGACTGCGCGTCCGCGTCACAGATAGGAAGTATTTTTGAGAATTTTACGCCGACACTTTCGATAGACCACCACGGCACGAGCCAACGCTACTCCGACGGCTACGTTCTTCCGAATGCCGCCGCGACGGGCGAGATAATTTACGATATTTCTAAGGCTCTCATAAGCGAGAAGGTCATAAAAGCTCTTCCCGACCGCTTTTATGCCTGTATATACGCCGCAATAAGCTCCGATACGGGCGGCTTCAGATATTCGAACACAACACCCGATACATTAAGACGATCCGCGGAAATAATTTCGTACGGTATTGATTTTGCCGATATAAACCACAGGCTGTTCGTATCAAAGCCGATGTCGGCGCTCGCGGTCGAGTCTGCCGCTATAAAGCGTCTGCGTACTTATCACGACGGTAAAATTTCGGTGGTTGCCATAGATTACCCGGATATCGTTTATCTCGGTCTTTCGTTCGAAAATCTCGACCTGCTTATCGAAACGGCGAGATCGCTTGAGGGCGCGCTTGTGGCTGTGTCGGTAAGACGCGACGAGGCTGACGGAGCTTTCCGTGTTTCTATGCGTTCGGTCTGTGACGTTGACGTATCCGAGATATGCGCGGTATTCGGCGGTGGCGGACACACAAGAGCCGCAGGCTGCTCACTCTCGGCAAACGACCTTGAAACCGCCGTTTCTCTCGTGGTTTCGGAAATCGAAAGGAAGCTCACCGTATGAACCCGTCAATAATATCTAACGCCGCGCTTGCATATCTCGGTGACTGCGTTATAGAGCTTTGCGTCAGAGAAATGCTCGTGAAAAACGGTATATCACACTCGGCAGACCTCAACGCCCACGCGCTGGATTTTGTCAGAGCAGGCGCACAGTCTGAGGCTATGAAGCTGATTCTTCCGATTCTTACAGAGGAAGAGGACGCGGTCTTTAAGCGAGGACGTAACATTGGACACACAAACACACCGAAAAGCGCAACGCCGGGACAGTACAGAACCGCCACGGGCATGGAGGCTCTCTTCGGATGGCTTCACCTTTCGGGAAAAAAGGAACGTATAGACGAGCTTTTCTCGGTCGGGTACGCTCCGCAAATAGAAAAAATATTTAACAAAAAATAAAAAGGAAGCAACAAAATGGAAAACGTAAAAATCAGATTTGAAATCGACGGATACGGCACAATTGATGCCGAGCTTTATCCCGAAACAGCACCCGAGACGGTAAAAAACTTCGTCTCACTTGTTAAAGACGGATTTTTCAAGGGCAAGATATTCCACCGTATAATCAGCGGATTTATGATTCAGGGCGGCGGATATGACGCAGACTTTAATCACTATGACATTCCCTCTATCCGCGGTGAATTTGCAGCAAACGGCTTTAGCGGAAACGACCTCAAACACACACGCGGAGTTCTTTCAATGGCAAGAACATCCGACCCCAATTCAGCATCGTCGCAGTTCTTTATTATGCACGAAAACGCACCTCACCTTGACGGTCAGTACGCCGCATTCGGTAAGGTCACAGACGGTATTGAGACCGTTGATAAGATAGCTGAGGTCAGAACCGACTTCCGTGACTGCCCTCTCTACCCCATCGTAATAACAAACGCATACGTTATTGATTAAAATAAAATTCGGAGGTACATAAAAATGTCAAAATGGAACGATTTCTGCGCAGGCGTCAGCAGAACCACAAAAACAACCGCTACCAAAACAAAGCACATTGCAAGTCTGACATCTCTTAAGGTAAAGCTTGGCAACCTTGAAGGAAAGGCTGCCGAGGAATACGACACCCTCGGAAGAATCTACTATATGCAGGTCGTCGGCAAGGTCGAGAGCGCAGATGCTCTTCGCGATCAGATAAAGGTCATAAGCGACATCAACAAGCAGATAAACGCAGTCAATGCCGAGATACGCGAGATCAAGCGTATTGAAGCCGAGGAAAAAGCTGCACGCGAGGCTGAAAAGGAAGCAAGAAAAGCTGCAAAGGAAGCCGAAAAGGCAGCCGCCGAGGCTGAAGCTGAGGAGGAAGAAAAGCTCGAAGAGGAGATTGAGACCGAGACTGTCAAGGCAGAGGCTATTGCCGCAGAAACTCCTGAGGTTTAATGCAGAAAAGAGGCTGAGCATTAACGAAGCTCGCGCTTATAAAAAATGATGCCACACGTGCTTTTGCGTGTGGCATCATTTTTTCAAATTTTGATTTATCGAACTGTTAAGCGCGAAGCGTTTTAAAGTTTGGGTCAAGCCTTTTTAAAGGCTTGTCGGGACTCAAGCAGAGGGCGAAATACCCTGTGCAAAAAAGCGCCACGGAGGGGTTCGGGGAACCACACAAGTGGGGGGTTCCCCGTCCTAAGCGATGCTTTTCCGCTGTTTTCACCCGCTTTTTTCTTTGT
>JAZNPQ010000143.1:0-6378 GCA_045589735.1 Eubacteriales bacterium
CGAGCGGTAGGTGAAAGACTCATAAGCACATAGGTTAAACCAATTATTTTTAAAAGTTTTTGAAGATTCCAAAGGAACTTTTTCTAAAAAGTTCCTTTGGTGGGGTGTGGGGTGAAACCCCGCATAAAAAACGCATCTCCCCGTTAAATCCCAATTTATCGCAAACAATATTTCCGTAAATCGCACGAACCCCACAATAATTTTTAATTTTACGTTTCCGATTTTTAATTATATCACACGAAGAGGCGCTTTTCAAGGTATCGTCACCATTTTTGTGAAAAACATACGAAGATTTCCTATTACTATATATTGTCGCCATTTTTTGTATAAAGGTTTCACGCAAGGAGAAAATCTCACAGCTAAATAACTGTACTCTTAAAAGTTCAATAGAATATAGTACCTACCGACAGGAAAAGGACAGAGAATGTTTTTACAATCTCTGTCCTCTTTTCTTGACAAGCACTGCATTTGTGGACACAAAATGCGATTATTCAATTGTCGATATGCCTCGCGCTGCTCGGCTCGATATATTTGCCTTCGGCAAATTCGATATGTTTTTGCGAAGCAAAAACTCGATATGATATAAATCCGCGCTCACGCAGTGAGCATATCGAGTGCGTCAGCACATATCGAACACGTTAGCGTATATCAAAAATCCGCGATAGCGGATTTATATCGATGCGTAGTGTCCTTAAGGGCACTATGCTAAAGCATCTTACTTTTTAGCGGCATATTGTTTACGGTCTTATTTATATATCCTGACGGCTACCCAAAGCCGTCCTTTTTTTGTTTGTCCGTCTATTCCTTCGTATATAAAACGCCCATGCCCTCTGACCGATATTATATCTCCGACACTCGGCTCGGCTGACGGTCTTTTGGCAATTCTGCTGTTTACAAAAACAAGCTCTGCGTCAAACAACGCCTGACTTTCTGTACGCGAGAGCTTAAAGACCGCCGCTACAAGCGCGTCGAGTCTTTCGGATGCCACGGGCAATTTTTCTTTTTCGGGAAGCGAAGTACAGTTCTCCGGCGGCTCGGTTGTTATTTCACACGTCACGCTCGTCCTTTTTACTTGCTTAAGCTCACTTATAATGAACCCCGAAATACTCTCAAGGCAATAGAGATATCCGCAGTTTTCGTGTATTACTATATCACCGAGCACTTCCCTTTTTATACCAAGACCTGTGAGCGCACCGAGAAAATCTCTGTGAGTCAGTAGGTCTGCAAATTTTTGCGATATCGGGGAAATTTTTAACCATACAGTCGGAGGCTCTGCTCCCCACGACTCGCCAAAGCAGGCTATTTTTCGCTCGGCAGAGGGGTATCCGCCTAAAAGCTCGGTATACGGAAGCTCCGAAAGTAACACGCTTTGCTCGGCAAGCGTCAAAAAATCCGAATATACCGCATATCCTCTTTCGTCAGCGCGCCGCGAAAGCTCTGAAAAGCGTTTTTTTAATTGTGTTACATCTTGTTCCATATAAATTTTCCCCAAGTCAAATAATACTACAATTATAAATCCGACCGCACAAAAAGTCAAGCCCTTTGTCATAAACCAAAGACAAGCCTCATAGAATTAAACAGACAATAAAACGAAAGGAATCAAAAGATGAAAGATCAAAAAACAGACCGTATATTTTATGGGAGCGTACTTCATTATCTTCCGAAAGCTCTTGCCGATGAGATAATTAATTTGTCTCCGCAGAAAGCAGACGAGCTAAGGCTAAGACTCGGCGGTGCGTGTTCACTTACGTTCGACGGAAAAAGCATACCCCTTGACACAAGACTTGACCGAGCCGATATTGACGCCATCGTAAAAAAAATGTGCGACGGCTCGATTTACGCCTACAGAGAAACGATAAACAACGGCTACATAACACTAAAAAGCGGCGTGCGCGTGGGTATTTGCGGAAGAGCCGTCACCGAGGGCGGTAGGATTCACGGAATATATGATATAAACGCTCTTTGTATACGTATTCCGCACGACATAAACGGTATCGGTGAACCTATTATAAAGCTTATGAAAGCGTCGCATTACTCTGAGGGTGTGCTTATTTATTCCGCGCCGGGTGTCGGAAAAACTACGCTGCTTCGTTCTCTTATAACCTCACTTGCCGGCGGCGACAATCCAAAAAGAGTAGCAGTCATCGACACTCGCGGTGAGCTTGGCTGCCGTCTTGAAGGCGGTCTTTGCGCCGATATCCTGTCGGGTTATCCCAAAGCCACAGGAATCGAGATAGCCGCGCGCACGCTAAATCCCGAGGTTATTGTCTGCGACGAGATAGGAGCAGATACATCCGAGGCGGCCGCTATAAAAGCGGCTCACAACTGCGGCGTTCCTCTGCTTGCGTCGTCTCACGCAAAAAGTCTGCCCGAGCTTTTGCGCCGTACGGGAATTGCCCTGCTTCACGACGCAAAAATTTTCGGTGCGTACGTCGGTATATCTCGCGGAAACGGAAAGGATTACCGCTACGATATGACACGAAGCCGAGACGCAAATGCTGTGGTTTAAGCTGTTTGGGTGCGCTCTTATTATGCTTTCGGGTGCTGTCGGCGCCGCCCTTTTAAGCCGTGCAGAAAGTGAAAGACTAAAACGGATTGATGCGCTCATAGAGCTTTTGCGTTTTATACGGCGTGAGATAGATTATTTTTGCGTACCCATAAATGAAATTTTCAGACGTGCCGACCCTCGTATACTCAAAGAGTGCGGAGTAAGCGGCACTGTCACCGATTTTGATTCGTTTATATCTTCGCTGTCGCCGGAGCCCGACGGGGAGATAAAAAACATTTTGACCTCGTTTTCACGTGAGCTTGGAGTCAGCTACCGTGAGGAACAGCTTAAAAACTGCGACCTTCATATAAATACTCTCTTGTCTCTTCGCGACAGAGCATATACCGAAAGCAAAAAAAACAAAAAGCTCCACACGACTCTCTGCATATCCGCGGCGGCAGCAGTCGTGATATTGCTTTTGTGATAAAAGAAAGGACGAAAATATGGATATAACCTTGATACTTAAAATAGCGGGGGTCGGATTTCTCGTTGCAATATGCGGTCAGATACTTCAAAAATCGGGAAAGGACGAGCAGGCTATGATGGTCACGGTCGGCGGTCTTGTAGTCGTTATGCTGATGCTTATGGGCGAGATAGGCGAGCTTATAGAAAACGTACGAAGGATATTCGGACTATGAACATCTCGGAAATTCTGTCGAGTGGCAGCATTCCCACCTACGTATCTGTTATGCTGAAGGGCTTTGGCGTGGCTGTAATTTCACACATTTGCGCGACCATCTGCCGCGACTGCGGCAAGCCGTCTGTTGCTGACCTCGTTGAAGTGGCGGGAAAGCTTGAAATATTTATTTTATCCCTTCCGCTTATCTCGGATATTATGCGCACTGCCGTGGCTCTGCTTGAAATATAATGAAAAAGCTGATTTTTTTCTTATCTGTCCTGCTTTTTACCGTCTTTTTCGTTTTTTCTTCTGCTGCCGAGACCTTCAACATAGATGAAGAATATTCGGATTTTTTCTCGGAATTACCAAAAGACGTAGAAAACAGTCTGCCTGGTGACGTCACGGGAAGCGACCCCGTAAGCGACGCCGAAACACTGACCTCTTGGGATTTTTTGCTCGGATTTCTTGGTGAAACTCTGGCAAATCAGTTGAAAAATCTTTTGCCAACCTTCGTGAAGCTGATAGGACTTATACTTTTGTCGTCGGTGTTTTCTGCGTTTAGAAATTCACTTGAGCCCAAGACCTCGAAAATGCTCGGCTTCTGTCAAGGCGCGGCGGTGTCGGTCATACTCGTGCTTATGCAATCGGATACATTCACACTTGTTTCGGAGCATCTTTCAAGCCTTATGAGCTTAGTCAATACTATGACACCTGTCACGGTACTTCTCTACGCTTCGGGCGGAAACGTCGCGGGTGCGGGTGTGAGCGCATCTGCTATGACAGTGTTTATGAATTTCTGCCAGAATATACTTGCTAAAACTATAATTCCCTTCTCTGCTATCTGTCTGTGTCTGACTGTTGTCTCATCTCTCTCGGACGGTCTTGGTCTTGGCGGTTTTATCTCTCTCATAAAACGCTATTATACAAGAACGCTCACCTTTATGATGTCGATACTCTGCGCAATTCTCGCTATGCAAAGCGCTATTGCCGCAGGAAGTGACAGCATCTCTCTTCGCGCCGCAAAATTCGTAGCAGGCTCGACGATACCCGTGGTCGGCGGCTCGGTCAGCGAATCTATGCGAACACTTGCGGCAAGTATAACGCTGCTTCGACGCGCATTCGGGATAACCGGCATAGTTTTGATCGCCCTTCTCACACTTCCTGTCATTGTTCTGCTCTTGCTGACAAAAGCAATTATGGGTATCGCCGCGTCTGCCGCCGAGCTTATGGGCTGCGAAAACGAAAAGCGGCTGCTTACGGGTATTTCGGATATATACGGATGTCTCACCGCCGTTGTTACCGCCGTGTCCCTTATGTTCGTTTTCATGCTAACCCTGCTTGCCGTATCCGCTACGGCTCTTATGAATTGATATGAAGGTATATATTATTTCGGTCGTCGCCGTTTCTCTTGTCGCGTCGGCACTTATTCTTCTCGCGCCCGAAGGAAAAGGCGGCGGTATCTCAAAGCATCTGCGCCTGCTCACGTCGCTCTGTATCCTTGCCGTTATCAGCGAACCGCTTATTTCTTTTTCAAAAAGCATTCTGTCGTCACCACCGAGGGATATGACATACCTATTCACAGACGGACTTACCGAAACCGACTCAGAGTCAGTATTTTTTGAAAGTATTTCCGACTTTTCAGCGGCACAGCTAAACACCGAGCTTACACGGATTATATGCGAAAATTTCTCTCTTGACGACGGCGATGTTTCGGTCACCTCAAGCTACAAAACGACCGATGAAGGCATCTCGTTTTCGTCGGTCACAGTAAGACTGTCGGGGGTGGCAATATTTAAAAATCCGCGCGACATAGAAAGCTTCGTCACGGCTCTGACGGGGCTTCCCTGCCGATGCGAAATATAAAATAAAGGGGATTTTTATGAATTTAAAAAACAAGCTGACAAGCCTACACAAAAGCGGTAAGCTCAAATTTATTTTTATAATACTTCTCGCAGGCATCGTTCTTCTCGTTATCGGCGGCAGGGGCACCGACAAGGCACAGTCAACGCAATCGTCACTTGATACCGAGACCTCACTCGAAGCAAAAATACGAACGCTTTGCGAAAGCGTTGACGGTGTTTCGTCGGCAAACGTCGCGGTATCTCTTGACGGTGACGGCGAGGTCGTTGGCATCGGTATCGTGTGTCGTGGCGGAAGTGACCCGAAAATACAGCGTGAGCTTCTCTCTCTCGTGTCTGCCGCATGCGGCGTCGGAAGTAACAGAATATTTATAACCGAGGCGCAAAAATAATATCCGCGTGTCATAAAGGCCGCGGAGCTTAAATATATATATTGTGTAAAGAAAAATTTTTGGAGGAAATTTTATGGTTATCGAAAAGAAACAACCGTTTGACGGTCTCAAAAGATTTGTCAAAAAGATTGGAAAACGTAACCTCATAATCGCAGGAGCGCTCGTGCTTATCGTTGCGGCGGTATGCATAAATTGGGCTATCTTTGCAGACGATGACAACGGTTACGACGGCTATGACGTAAGCTCGGGTATGCAGAACAGCTACGGAGATACGTCTACAGGCAACACTGCCGAAGAGGACTTCTTCTCTGCAACACAGGTCAGCCGTGAGCGCGCACGCGACGAGGCACTTGAGGTACTTCAGTCGGTCGTTGACGACGAGGCAGCAGACGAAGCCAGCAAGACTGCCGCTTACGAGAGCATTACAAAGATAGCAAAGCAGATGGACGACGAGGCAAATATCGAGTCTCTCATCGTTGCAAAGGGCTTTGAGCAGTGTGTTGCAGTACTTAACGACGAATCTGCAAGCATCGTTGTCAAGGCAGAGGGTGAGCTTACCGCCGCGCAGCTTTCTCAGATAAACGAGATAGTTTACGTTCAGGCAGGCATCATTCCCGAAAACATTACTATCATTCAGAAATAATAAAATTTTGGGTGAGTTTTTACTCCCCCCGCGTGATCAAAAAGCCATGCCATACGTATTTTTTGCGTATGGCATTGTCTTGTCTTTTCAAATTTTGATTTATCGAACTGTTAGGCGCGAAGCGTTTGAAGTTTCGGTCAAGCCTTTTTAAAGGCTTGTCGGGACTCAAGCAGAGGGCGAAATACCCTGTGCAAAAACGCGCCACGGAGGGGTTCGGGGAACCACACAAGTGGGGGGTTCCCCGTCCTAAGCGATGCTTTTCCGCTGTTTTCACCCGCTTTTTTCTTTGTGGCAAAAGGCGCAAAGAAAAAAGCTTG
>JAZNPQ010000144.1:0-9125 GCA_045589735.1 Eubacteriales bacterium
GCAGAAGCAAAGACTGTGTATCGCAAGACTTATGCTATCGCTGCCGCCCGTGCTGATACTTGACGAGGCGACCTCGTCGATAGACACGAGGACCGAGCTGAAGATACAGGAGTCCTTCTCACGAATGATGAAGGGACGAACCAGCTTTATCGTGGCGCACAGACTTTCCACGATCAAGGAGGCAGATCTTATTCTCGTAATGAGAGACGGAAACGTCGTTGAAAAGGGAACGCATAATGAGCTGATGGCTCGCGGCGGCTTTTACAGCGAGCTTTATAACAGTCAGTTTGCCGAATAATATTCAAAATAATAAAGACACGCTCAATGGGCACGCGCGATAACGAAGGATCAACATAAGTTATTAGAGCGTGCCCATAATGAATTGCCCTTGTGGGCATGAATTGGCTTGCGCCGTGAATTGAACTTCGTTCATGAATTGCCTTCGGCATGATAAAGCATAGCAATTCAATTCATGAAAACAGAGTTTTCAAATCATGAAGCCGTTAGGCTTCAATTCGTGACGCAAAGCGTCAATTCATTACTATCGGTAGAAAATTGTCTAAAGCAACGCAAAAGCACTTATGACAAACGATTTATTCGTTATCATAAGTGCTTTTTGTTAAAACTTCGTTATGGAGCTTACGCAAATGCTTTGCGGTATTTTAATTTACCTTATTCTTTAGTTAAGTTAAGTCTGTCGCAGTTAAGAAACGCGTGCGCTCCGAGAAGTGAATCCGTCGGTATCGTCTGCGACGCTCCGCAGGTCTTGCACACTACTCTGACGCCCTCGTCAAGCACCTCGACGCTGAGCTCGCTGTCCTCTTCGTTTTCGCAAAGGCAGGTTATCTTTCCCTCTTCGTTCAGGTCATTTATGACAAACATTATAATATCGTATATCTGTGGGTCGGTAAAGGGCTGATCCTCCCTCTCGCCGCCGAGCTGCATAAGATTTTCCTCTCCGAGCATATCGAGAAGCTCCATCTCGGTGCGTTCAAGCCCCGCCGAAACGTCCTTCTGATCTCCGAAAAAGCAGATATTTATATCTGTATACGGACACTGGAGCATAAACAGCTCGTTTCCGAAGAAAAGCGTTCTGCTCACGGTAAAATTATGCGGTGTCGGACACATAAGACAGGGTACCGTCAGTCTTATCTTATCGTTTCCGCCCTTAGCGATAGTCAGCTCGCTTCCGCCGCACTCACATTTAAGCTTTAACATATCGGCAGAAATCGAAAGCACGCCCACCGCGCTGAGAACTCCCTTTCCGCACACGGGACATCTGTATGCAACAAAGGTCTTTTTAGGGTCTATAACCATATATGGAAAATCCTTTCTTATGTGATCTTTATCAGTTTATGAGTTAACCTATTAAATGTTAATACCGTCAAGTATCTTTTCGTCAAGCTTAAAATCAGCATACGACTCAACCGAATCGGAGATATAACTCTCTGTCCTCTCGCCCGCAAGCTCAAGTCTTGCTTTAAAGAGATAGGTCGCCTCACCCTCTCCGAAATAAAATACCGCGCAATATTCGTAACGGTCCTCTTTTTCTATCTTTATAACTTCGATATCACCCTCGGCACGCTCGCCCCCAAAGCTCCATTCAACAATTTCGGGCGCGACAGATGAATCCTTCATCAGATAGTCCTCGGTTGCGGCAAGCTCATGTACGTCGGCAAGCGCCTTGATATTCTCCTTCGTCACCGTTCCGCCAAGCTCTGCTATAAACTCCTTCGCATTTTCTCTGCTCTCGGCATAAATATAAACAACGCTTCGAACAGGCGTCATATCCTTATCCTCGGTGTACTTTGCGCGCTCCGATACCTCATCATCGGTCAAAGCTTCCATTTTCGCTTTATAAATATCGGTATAATAAAGCTCGTATATATACTCCATCTGGAGTGCGTTAAGATAGCTCTGATACGAGATACCGTTTCCGTAGTTTTCCTTTATATATCCCTCGGGGTCGTTGTCAGACGCATATTTTATATCGTTTTTAACACCCTCTATATAGCTTTTTGCTTCGGTAATATAAGACGTTTTTTCGGCAGCGGCGTATTCGCAGGCAACAAGTATCCTCTTCAGCTTGTCCTGCGTCATAGAGTCAATAAACTCAAACCAGGTAATATCGTCGTGACCTTTTATTGTCTGCTCCTTTAACGGAAGGTCCTCGTCGTAGCCGTATTCCCTCAAAGCTTCCTCTCCGAACGACCTTAAAATATTACCGAAGAAATACAAATATTCGCCGAGATAAAAAGCGTAATTCTTGCTTTTTATAACGTAATCCTTGGGCTCTGTCAGATAATCCTCGCCGGGACTTGCAAAAATTCCCGTATCCTCGGCGGTCGTATCCTTTATAATACTCGACGCGGGCGTGCATCCGACAAGCGTCAGTATTGCAAGACAAAGACATATCGCCGACAACATCGTTTTGCTCATAAGCCGTCTCCTTTCCCTGATTCAAAGAGTGGCACGGAAGATATTCTACCTGTCCGTGCCACCACCCGATTGATTATTTTATATTAGTTCGGCAGTATCTTTGCAAGCGCCTTCTCGTTTACCGTTACGGTATGCGTAAGTGATTTGTTCCACTTGCTGTACTCCTGATTGATAAGTCCGCCGCCTGTAATTCCGCCGTAAAGCGCGGTATACTCCCAGTTTGTGAATTCACCCTCACCGTCGAAGTATATGATATGATATCCGTACGTGGTCTTTACTATTTCAACGTCGCCAACCTTGCGGTCGCTGTCATATACCCAATCGTTGAATTCGGTTACCATCTGTCCGCGGAATACGTTTTCGTACTCAACGCTTGAGTCGTCGGTCTTTTCCTCCCCGAGCTTAACAAAAGCGTCCTTTGTGGGGTTTGAACCAAGCTGTGCGAGAAGCTCCTTTGCTTCCTTTTCTGCGTCAGCCCAGAGCTTTTCATTCTTTGCCGCGATTTCCGCCTTCTCTTCCTCGGTTGCCTTGGACGATGCCGTCTCCTCTGTTACCTTAACGAGAATATGCGCTACGTTCTTTACCTTTTCTGTATCAAGCTCGGGAACCTCTGTTACAAGATAAAGATCCTTGCCGTTTTCGTCAGGATATACCTTTCCTACCTCTGCCTCTCCGCTTTCAAAGAACCATTTCTCGAACGCGGTAAGTATTATCTCTTTTTCGTCGGTCGTTGCCGAGGTCGTATCTCCGCTTATAAGATCGAACGCGGAATCTGCCTTTGCGCTCGATGTGTCGGAGGGAGTCGTTTCATCCGACGGAGCCTCTGTCGTCTCGTCGCCCTTTGTGGTATCGTCGTCCTCATCCTCATCATCTTCATCGTTCTCGGTAGGATAAGCAAACGCATCGTCTACCGTGAGTGCCTTCTTGACATCCTCACGAATTCCCTCGCCAACCTTTGCGAGCAGCTTTATCTGGTCGTCGGTAAGTGTCTCGCCCTCAGCCTTGAAGAGCGGGTATACGTTCTTCCATACGTCTTCGGTTATTTTGGTGAAGGTCTCGCCCTCATATCCCTCTATTTCGAGGTCGTATGCGGCGTAGCCTATCGCCGCGCAAAGCGCCTTGTATACGCTGTCTGCAAGCGACTCTGCTTCATCCACCTTATCATTGTTCTTTGCCTCTGAGTTGTAGTCGGGAAGAAGGTTCTCGGATACCATATATTCGATGTAGATCTTCTTGAACTCATCGGCATCGGTAACGCCCTTAAGCTTATCGTAATACTCCGGATTACCTACAGCGCCGCCGACGTATCCGCCGATATAGAAGAGATCCTTGTTGTTTTCAACGAACTCGTTTATTTTGTCCTTGTCGCCCTTAAGAAGGTTCTCGAGGTCGTCATACTTCTTTTCCCCTACCTTGCTTGCGAGCTTCTCAAGCTTCATAACGTTCTTGATGTCGCCGCCGGTGATGCCCGAGCCATACATTTCGGCAATAGTATAACCGCCTTCCTTTAAGGACTTCTTGAGCGTTTTGTACTCTTCGTTAAGCTCTGCAAGGTCCTCTTCCGTAAGCTCGATACCCTGTGCCTTTGCTTCCTCGCAAAGAACGAGTATGTCTGTTATGTGAGTTTTTATCTTTTCCGGCGTTGTCGCATTCTGAGCAACGTACTGAGCTATCGACTCACCGCCGTATGTCAAGCCCTGGTAATAATATTGCTGATAGATAGACGAATAGATATACGCCACCTCAGATCCGTTTACCTTAAAGTTTTCGGTCTCAAAAACGGTGGACATACGTCTGAAAGTACCGCTTTTATTGAGTATCGCCAGCGTAGCGAATATAACTACTATCAAAGCGATAACTGTTACCAAAATGATTGTTGTGTTTCTTGCCTTGCGAGCCGCTGTCTGTTCGGAATACTTTTCCGGAGACGAGAACGCGTCACGCGCGCGGTCGGCTCTTATTCTTTTACTTTTTCCCATATATTCGGGTCCCCTTTTGTGTTCTTATATTTTTTCTATTGACAGATATGGCTATTATAGCCTATATAGGTGTAACACAGATTACGTTTATATGAACATTTTTTAACTTTTTAAATATTTTTGTTAACAATTTGCTTTACAAAATATTTAAAATGACAAGTATCATCGGTCTTCTCTTGGTTTTTGAATAAATAAACCTTGAAAGCTCGTCACGCACTCGGTTTTTGACCGTCATTCTGTCAACGCTTCCTCTGCGTGAGAGGCATGAGATAAGCGCATTTTCGCAAAGCTCTCTCGCCTCTTCTATAAGAGCCTCGGATTCACGCATATAAACAAAGCCTCTTGAGATTATGTCGGGTCTTGTCAGTATCGTCTTGTCGGTAAAATCAACCGCCGCCGAAACGATTATCATACCGTCCTCGGCAAGTATACGCCTGTCGCGGAGAACGATATCACCGACCTCACCGACGCCAGAGCCGTCAACCATAATATTGCCTGACGGTACAGAAGAGGTGAATTTTGCCGAACGCTTATCAAGCTCCAGAACCTGACCTATCCTTGAAATAAAAATATGACCGTCGTTCATACCCATCTCGGCAGCAAGCTCACGGTTTGCCTGAAGATGTCGCGCCTCTCCGTGTATCGGCATAAAGAATTTCGGTCTGACAAGAGCCTGCATAAGCTTAAGCTCCTCACGGCAGGCGTGTCCCGAAACGTGGACCTCCATCATATTGTCGTTTATAACCGAAATACCCTTGCGGCAAAGCTCGTTGATGATATTTCCGACCAGCTTTTCATTTCCCGGAATAGCCGACGCCGAAATTACCACCGCATCATTTCTGTCAAGCATTATCGCAGGCTTGTCATCGAACGCCATACGGTAAAGCGCCGACATACGCTCGCCCTGACTTCCCGTACAAATGACGGTAAGCTCATACGGACGGAAGCGTTTTATATCTCCGACATCCACAAGCACACCGTCGGGCAGCTTCATATATCCAAGCTCTATCGCCGACGAGATAATATTTATCATACTGCGTCCGGTTATGACAACCTTGCGTCCGTGTCTTGTCGAGGCATCAATTATTTGCTGAACGCGGTGGACGTTCGACGAAAAGGTCGAGATAACGAGACGTTTATCGGGATTGGTCGTAAAAATATAGTCAAGAGACTTACCGACCGTACGCTCGGACTGAGTGTAGCCGGGTCTTTCCGCGTTGGTCGATTCACACATAAGCAACAGCACTCCGCGTTTACCAAGCTCGCCAAGACGCGTGATATTCATAATGTCTCCCTCGATAGGAGTCAGGTCAAGCTTGAAGTCACCCGAATGGACGACAGTTCCGACAGGCGTTCCGATAGCCAGACAGCAGGCGTCGGCAATCGAATGATTTACACGTATAAATTCAACCGAGAAGCAGCCGAGCTTTACCGTGTCACCTGCGGAGACGCACTTGAAAATCGGATCCCACGGCAAACGGTGCTCCTTTAGCTTGTTTTCTATTATTTTAAGAGTGAGCTTAGTTCCGTATATCGGAAGATTTATACTTTTGAGAAGATACGGAACAGCGCCGATATGGTCCTCGTGACCGTGTGTCAGAACAAGTCCGCGTATTTTGTCACGGTTAGCCTCAATATACGAAAAATCAGGAATTACGATATCGACTCCGAGCATTTCCTCGTCGGGAAAGCCAAGACCGCAATCAACAACTATTATATCGTTTTCGTATTCAATAGCGGTTATATTCTTACCTATCTCTCCAAGACCTCCGAGAGGTATTATACGAAGCTTCGCCGTGTCGGTGTTTCTTTTGTGCGTGGGAGCTATCGGCTTTTTCGGCTCGGCGTTGTGTCTTACCGTTTCATTATTCGTTTTCTTCTTTCCCTTAGAAGAATATTCCTGACGCGGTGCGTCATAGCTTCCCGTGCCCGACGAAAGATTTTTTATACGGTCTATTATTGCTTTTTCGGATTCTGTCTGCGGCGCGCGCGACGAACCTCTGTTCTTCTGCCTTTTTTGTGTTCTATCCTTTTCGGGCGATGCTTTTGTATTGTTGTCTTTGTTTTTCTTGTTTGGCATTTTTTCTCCTTTATAGTATAATAATGTAAGGATTTTTGCACGCAAAAATCCACGCAATCCGGACGCCGCGTTGACCCGTGACACACGTCCCTTCACGGTTACTGTCGGCTGTCGGTTGCGCTGTTTAAGTAAAACACGAAATAATCTTTATGTATTATAATATATTTTCCTCTTTTTGTCAATGGGGTGAGTCAAATACTTTGACTCACCCCAACTGTTTTAATCCTCGTAAGCGGTATCTGCCGCCATAGCTTCAAGGTCAGCTTTTGAATAATATTCAAGAGGATCGACCTGAATACCGCCGACCGTCATCTCAAGGTGAAGGTGCGGCTCCTCGGCGACCTCAAGCATTGCGCTCTCACCGACCGACGCTATCTGCTGTCCCGCCTTTACTGAAACGCCCTCTTCAATTCCCGAGGGAAGCGTGTCTGCAAGGTTCTTGTAGATAGTGACCGCGTCTCCGCTGTGTGAAATTGCAACACAGTAACCCATCATAGGGTCCTTCCATATCTTGCTTATCTTTCCGGATGCCGCTGCGTATACAGGTGACGCTGCCGCCGTTGCGATATCGACTCCGAGGTGTACTCTGTAGTCGTTCATCGTCTGGGAGAATACCTGTACCTTTGCGTCGTGGTACTTGATGAGCTTACCCGACACGGGAAGCGAAAGAGTGGGAACCTGTCCGGCTGTAGGAGCGGATGTTCCTGTGTCGCTTGGAACGTTCGAGCTGTCCGCGGGAGCGTCTGTGTTTGTGTCGGGAGCATTTGTTCCGCTGTCCGACGGGCTTGACGGTCTGTCAGTTACTCCGGGGGTGGGGGTGGGTGTTTCGGTTTTTGAACGCTTTGCCGCAGCTACGATACCGACCGTTACAGCCGCAGCGATGAGAACCAGCACGAGCGAAATATATATTGCTCGGCTAACCTTGGGGTCCTTCATTGTTTTGTAAAATTTTGAATTTTTGAATTTGTCCGACATAATATGCAACTCCTTGTTTTTTTGTTGTCTGCTTATATTATTGCCATACACTTCCGCTTTATTCAAATAAAAAAGAAAAAAGAAAATAATAAAATCCGTCTTTACTTATTAAAAAATGTGTAGTATAATTAAGACAGAAAAATTTGAAGGAGTACTTATGAAAATCCGTATTATGTCATCAAATATCTGGGGAAACTGTCCTATCGAATGTCCGATAGCAGACAGAGACGACAAAATGGCGGCAGTATATAATAGGTATAAGCCCGACGTTATAGGTATGCAGGAATGTTCCCCGAAGGTCAGAAAAGAAACGCGCAACATTTTCATACTGACAGAAAACGACTACGCCGAGGTTCCCGTTAAGCCCGTAAATTCAAAGAAAAACGACTACACCCCGATAATCTACCGCAAATCCGAGCTTGAGCTTGTCGATTTCGGTTGGCATCTTTTCGACGGACTTAACGATCTGGGCTCAAAATCGCTGACCTGGGCACTTTTTGAAGCAAAAAAAGAGCAAAAGCGTTTTATAGTCATAAATACGCATTTCTACTTTAAAAGCACAAATTTCGGACGAGCCACAAGAATAAACAATACAGGCTCTCTTATGTATTATTATTGGTTGCTTTCCGAAAAATACGATTGCCCCGTGTTTATAACGGGAGATTTCAACTGCACAGTAAACGAACCGCCGATAAAGACTCTTATGATGTACGGTCTGCTCTCGGCAAGACACACGGCAAAAAAGACCTCACCCTACAGCTCGCATCACGCTTTTCCTAAGTTCGACTCTGTAAAGGATACCTACACAGACGGCAATATGCCATCGGAGGAGCGAGACGACAGCATAGACCATATCTTCGTCGGCGGACTTTCCCCCGATAAGATTAAAAAATTCGTGACAGTCACCGACAAAGGCGCGCTTGAGTCCTCCAACCACTGTCCTATCTTTACCGAGGCGGAGCTGTAATTATGAAAATACTTATAGTATACGCATCGGTCACCGGCACGACCGAGGAATGCGTAAATATTCTGAAAGAAAAGCTGTCGGGTCAGAAGGTTTCGCTCTGTGACGTAGGCAAAAATAAATTTGACGAAAAGCTGTCGGATTACGATAGCGTAATAGTCGGCGGTCCTGTCAGATACGGTAAGCTGCATAAATCGGTTCGGGAATTCCTAAAGGAAAATACCGCAGAGCTTGAAAATCACAGAAGCGCGTATTTTCTGTGTGCCGCGTTTTCAGACCGCATCGACGAGTATTTTGAGGATATTCTGACACCGACACAGAGAAAAAATGCCGTCTACCTGTCAAATTTCGGGGGAGACCTCGCGATAGCTAAGCAAAAGAATTTCTTTATGAAGCTGCTTGTCAGGTCAATGCGTAATGAAATAACCGAAAACGGAGAGACCGACGACATAGCCACTACGCGCGTGCTTCCGACCGTCAATCCGACAGAGATAAGTAAGCTTGCGGATATAATTACGGGAAGAAATATTCGTTAATAACGTTTCGTATTCCGTTGGGCCGCATACGCGAACCCGATAAATTGGGATTTGTCGCACTGACAGCGCGAAGCGTTTGAAGTTTCGGTCAAGCCTTTTTAAAGGCTTGTCGGGACTCAAGCAGAGGGCGAAATCCCCTGTGCAAAAAAAGC
>JAZNPQ010000145.1:0-7514 GCA_045589735.1 Eubacteriales bacterium
TTTTGACCTGTCGCTTACCGACGGAGTAAATACCGTTTTTGCCGAGAACGGCTACGGAAAGACTACCCTTGCGGCTTTTATCAAAGCAATGCTTTACGGACTTTCAAGGGTCGGCGCGCGTGTTAAGGACCTGAACGAAAACGAAAGAAAGCACTACACGCCATGGCAGGGCGGAACGTTCGGCGGATATATCGATATTGAGACCGAAAAAGGACGCTACCGTGTGTCGCGTTCCTTCGGCGCAAAGCCTGCCGCAGACACGTTTACCCTCATAGATCTCGACACAAAGCTCGAATCGAACGATTATACCGAAAATCTCGGCGCAGAGCTTTTCGGTATCGACGCCGACTCATACGAAAAAAGCACCTATATTCCTCAGCGTGACGTTCCTGTCGAAATGACGGCTAATATCAACACTAAACTCACCCGTCTGCTTGAAAGCTCAAATGACCTCGATGAGCTTGACAGGGCTGTCAAAATGCTTGAAAATCACAGCAAGACCTTCAAGTTATACAAGGGCAAGGGCGGTCTTATAGACGAAACACAGGCAAAGCTCGACGCGACCGAGGGACGAATCGACGCCTGCCGCGCTTCAGTCCTTAAAGCAGAAGCAGGACGAAAAGAGCTTGAGCTTATAAAGCAGAGCATTATTACCGCTGAAGCCGACGCCGACAAGCTTGAAGAAGAGCTTAAACACATTAATGAGTTGACGGTAAAATATAATGACTTCAAGACCCTTGAGCAGTATAAAAAGGACGCCGAAGAATCCGAAAAACGCCTTGCTCTGCGTAAGTCTTATTTCAAGAATGGAATCCCGTCCGACGAAAATATAGCCGAGCTTGAGGGCCTCATAAAGGACTTGACTCTTGCAAAAGCAAAAATGTCATACCGCAAGGAAGCCTCTGAAAGTCAGAAAAAGCTTGAAGGGTTCAAAAAACGCTTTGGTGACGCACCGCTGACAAGAAAATATCTTGAATCGGTCTCAGAAAAGACAGAAGAGCTTGACCGAGCCGAAAATGAGCTTCGCGCAATTCAAATACCCGCCGAGCCCGAACCGCCCAATGCCACCGTGTCGCACAAGCTGCTTACACCCGCGTCCTGCGTATCTGCCGCTATAGGCGCTGTTTTCTGCTTTATAAATCTTTTCGTCGGTATTGCTCTCATCGCGGTAGGCGCTGTCGCGCTCACGCTTGGCGTTATAGCGGCGGCAAATCTAAAAAAAGCAAACGAAATTTATCAAAGCAAGCTCGAAGCCTATAATTCGGCAAAAGAGCGTCAGCTTGGGCTGTCGCGCAAAATAAACACGCTTAAAGCCGAGCTTGACGCGATATTCGGAAAATATTATCCCGACCGCCTCGGAGGCTTTGATTCGGCATTTACAAGACTTTGCGCCGACACCGAGAGCTTTAGCGATCTGCTTTCCGAAGCACAAACAGAAAGCGACCGAGAAAATAAAGACAAAACAGAGCTACGCTCTATGCTTTCCTCGGCAATACTCGTATTTTCCAAATATACCGTTGTTGACGGCGACGACCTTGACGGCGCACTGAAAGACATACGCGAAAACCTTAACGCAATAAAAGAAGCGCAGAACGACCTTAACGCTAAGCTTCGCTTTGCTCAAAAATACGCCGAGGAAAAAGGTCTTTCGGGTGACGCTCCGATTCTTCCCGACAAAGCCGCTGTCGAGCAGTCGCTGTCCGCGAAAAGAGCCGAGCAAGCACGCCTGAACGCGACCTACGGAAGTAAACAAAAAGAAACAGAAACGCTCGAGGCAGAGTCGGATATTCTTCCCGAGCTTATAGACGAAGCCGAAAGACTTCGCGGCGATATTGCAATTTATGAGGAGAAGCGACGCACCGCCGAGAGCGCAAAGGAATTTTTAAAACGTGCCTCGTATAATCTTTCATCAAGATATCTGCGTAAAATGGAGCAGAGCTTCAAAGAGAATTACGAAAAAGCCTCGGATTCGGCTATGCCTGCCCCAAATATTGACGCGGAGCTTGGTCTTTCCTTCCGTGACGGAGGAGCTGAACGCGGCGCGGAATGGTACAGCAAGGGCATAAAGTCACTCATAAATCTTTGTATGAGACTTGCCCTGACCGACGCCCTATTTGAAAACGAAGCTCCGTTTTTGATTCTTGACGACCCCTTTTCAGAGCTTGACGGCACAAAGCTCGAAAAGGCAAAAAAGCTCATAAAAGAGCTTGGAAATGACCGCCAGATAATTTATCTCACCTGTCACGAGAGCCGAAAAATACAGTAATTTCTGTTAATCTCTTGACTTTTGGTAACAATTATAGTAATATATTTATGTATTTCAAAAACAATCAATTTATAGAAAGAAGATGAATCGAAAATGAAAATTCTTGTTATCAACGCAGGAAGCTCGTCGATAAAGTATCAGCTTATCGACATGGAAAACGAAACCTTACTCGCAAAGGGTCAGGCTGACCGTATCGGCATTGAGGGCGGTAACTTCAAGCAGAAGGTCGAGGGACGCGAGGACTATAAAATCGACATTCAGATGAAAAATCACGCGGAGGCTGTAAGTCTTGTTATCGACACGCTGACCTCAAAGGAAAACGGCGTTATCTCCTCTCTTTCCGAAATTTCGGCTGTCGGACACCGCGTACTCCACGGCGGTGAAAAGTTCTCGGGCTCTGTTATCGTTGACGAAAAGGTAATTGAGGCTATTGAAGAGTGCTGCGAGCTCGGCCCGCTTCACAATCCCGCAAACCTCACGGGTATCCGTGCATGCGAGCAGCTTATGCCCGGTGTTCCTCAGGTCGCAGTCTTCGACACGGGATTCCACCAGACAATGCCCGACTACGCATATCTCTATGCCCTTCCCTATGAGTACTATGAGAAGTACCGTATACGCCGTTACGGCTTCCACGGAACGTCTCACCGCTACGTCAGCATGAGAGCCGCCGCTATGCTCGGCAAGAAGCCCGAGGAGCTTAATATCGTAACCTGTCACCTCGGAAACGGCTCGTCTATCGCCGCTATCAAGGGTGGAAAGTGCTACGATACCACTATGGGTCTCACACCTCTTGAAGGTATAATGATGGGTACACGCTGCGGCTCTATCGACCCTGCTATCGTTCCGCTTCTTATGAAAAAGGAAAACCTCACTCCCGACGAGATAGACACTATTATGAATAAGAAGTCGGGTATTCTCGGTGTATCGCAGGTAACGAGCGACAACCGCGACATCGAAGAGGGCGCCAGAAAAGGCAACAAGCGTTATCAGCTTATCGAGTCTATGATAGTTCACCAGCTCACAAAGTACGTCGGCGCGTACGCTGCTGCTATGGGCGGTGTTGACGCTGTCGTATTCACGGGCGGCATCGGCGAGAACAACCCTCACTACCGCGCGCGAGTTGCAAAGAACCTCGAATTTATGGGAGTTAAGATCAACGACGACGTCAACGCAAAGGCAATGCGCACATCCGACGAAAACGATATCTCGGCGGCAGACGCAACTGTCAAGATGCTCGTCATCCCTACAAATGAAGAGCTTATGATAGCAAAGGATACAAAAGAGCTTATTTCTTAATCAGCTTAAAAACAAAAAACACACACTCGGTCGAGTGTGTGTTTTTTGTTTTTTCATCATTTAAGTACCTTGCAGTAGTCAAGTACTGTAATAACGATTCCCACAAGCGCGTAGAGCGATACGAGACCGCCTACAAGTCCTCCGAGAAGACCTACAAGCAAGCCAACGACCGGAATAAGACCTGCGATCCAGGTAATTATACCGATAACGGCACCGCCGATGATTGCAGCAACAACGTATACGACTATCTTAATGATAAGAGCCTTTACGTCAGCCGCACCAAACGAGTAGGGGAAAATTTTCTTGAGTGTCTCCATAATACATTAACCTCCATTCTGCCGCATGTCAGCGGCATAAAAATAACAAAATTTGATAACGCAAGCAGTGAATTTCTCGCACGTCGGGTTAAGCCTTCGCGTTAAACTTTAAAAAAGAATCCAAAGAGTAACATAATGAGAATTCTGAGCCAACTAACCATTGCCATAGTAAAATCTCCTTTGTGTTTTTTATTTATCAATGAGTCTCAGCGCACCCGTCGGGCACACGTCAACACAAAGATGACATTCGAGGCAGCCCTTTATGACCTCGGGGTCGTTCCATTCGGGCTTTATGACCGTTTCAAAGCCGCGTCCGACAAGTCCGAGTATCGACTTTTTCGCGGTCTCCTTACAGGCTCTGACACAGAGCGAGCAAAGCACACACTTACTGTTGTTACGCTCGATTGAGACAAGCGCCCTCTCGGTCTTATGTATATTTTTTTTGCCCTCAAAACGCTTTGTGTCGGCGTTTTCCGCGTCGGCGTGCTTTATTAGAGTACATTTACCGTAATCGTGACAGCCGCACTCAAGGCAGCGTTTTGCTTCTCGTCTTGCTTCTTTCTCGTCGATTCCGCACGCAACAGGCGAGAAATCGGTTCGTCTCTCGTCGGCGCTGCGCTTCGGTACCTCGGTGCGTTTAGCTTTTTCGTATACAGAAAAGTCTATGTCGTTTACGTTTCTCTCGGAAACCACGGGAGCGCGGTACGGCACGGTGTTTCCGTTAAGATAGCTGTCTATAACAGTTGCCGCTTTATTTGCCTCGCCTATCGCCGCGATAGCGATTCCCGCGCCGCGATTCGTCGCGTCACCTACCGCAAATACACCTTCTATCGAGGTCGCAAAGGTGGCTTCGTCTGCCACGATATTTCCGCGCTTGTTGTATTCAAGACCGCATACACCGCCAAAATCAAGCGACTGACCTATTGCCTCAATTACTACGTCGGCTTCTATGTATTCAAATTTACCGTCAACCGCCACTGGTGAGCGTCTGCCCGAAGCGTCGGGCTCACCAAGCTCCATTACCTGAAGCTTTACCTCTGTGAGTTTTCCGTTTTCTCCTATAAACTCTGCGGGATTGCGAAGGAATCTGTAGACTACTCCCTCTTCCTCGGCTTCTTCTATCTCCTCAACCTCAGCAGGCATTTCGGCTCTTGTTCGTCTGTAAACCACCGAGACCTCTTCGGCTCCAAGACGCACTGCACTTCTGCAGGCGTCCATTGCGGTGTTTCCGCCGCCGCAGACGACGACGCGCTTACCCTTTATATCGGGAGCGTCACAGGCGCCTGCGTTATAAAGCGAGACCTCGCGGAGAAAATCTATTCCGCCGACAACTCCGTCAAGCTCCTCACCGGGAACACGCATCGACGACGATTTCCACGCGCCGACGGCTATGACGGTCGCGTCACTCGAATTTTTTATTTCCTCAAAGCTAATATCACGACCGACCTTTACGTTATTTATAAGCTCTACACCGTATTCGGCTATAAGCTCTATTTCCCTGTCAAGCACGTCCTTCGGCAGTCTGTACGCAGGAATACCGTAACGGAGCATACCGCCCATCTTCGGCATCGCGTCGTATATTTTTACCGAATGACCCCGAAGCGCAAGGAAATATGCCGCCGTAAGCCCCGCAGGACCGCCGCCTATAATTGATACGGTCTTGCCCGTGGAAGCGTCGGCTATTGCTCTGTAGGGTTCGTCTTTTAAATCATTATCCGACGCAAAATACTTGAGTGCCGCGATGGACAACGGCTGCTCTACCCTTCCGCGTCTGCACTTTTTCTCACACGGATGGGGACATACACGACCTATGGACGCCGGGAGCGGAAGCTTTCTTTTTATTATCTCGACAGCTCCGCGGTCGTCACCCTCGGCTATTTTTTTGATATATCCCTGACAGTCGGTTCCCGCAGGACAGTTAAGGCTGCAAGGACCGATACAGTCGCCGTCGTGGTCACTCATAAGCAGCTCAAGCGCGATCCTTCTTGAACGTTTTACACGCTCGGTCTCGCTGTAAACGACCATTCCGTCGCTGACCTTGGTCGCGCAAGCCCTGAGGAGCTTTGGAACGCCCTCGACCTCGACCGTGCAAAGTCCGCACGCGCCGTAGACCTTCACAGAGGGATGGTCGCATAGGCTCGGTATCTCGATACCGTTTTTCTTTGCCGCGTGAAGCAGAGACTCTCCCTCATCAGCTATACATTCTTTTCCGTTTAAAATAAATTTAATACTCATTGTCTTACTCCGCAAAAACTGCCCCGAATTTACATACACTTACGCACTGACCGCACTTTATGCATTTGTCCGCGTCTATTTTGTGCACTTCCTTAAGAGAGCCCGTAATTGCTCCGACAGGACAGTTCTTTGCACAGCGCGTACAACCGACACACCTATCGGCGTCAATGCTGTACTTAAGAAGCGCAGGACAGCTATGCGCAGGGCAGGTCTTTTCGTTTATATGCGCTTCGTATTCTTCTCTAAAATACTTTATCGTAGTAAGTACGGGATTCGGCGCTGTCTGACCGAGACCGCAAAGCGCGCCGTCCTTTATAGCCGCGCAAAGCTCAAGAAGCAGGTCAATGTCTCCCTCTCTTCCCTCTCCCTCGGTGATACGTGTCAGTATCTCCTGCATACGCTTTGTGCCGATACGGCAATGAACGCACTTACCGCAGGATTCCTTAGCAGTAAAATCAAGGAAGAACTTTGCCATACCGACCATACAAGTCGTAGAATCCATAACGACCATACCGCCCGAGCCCATAATTGCGCCGGTCGCACCGAGCTTTTTGTAATCTATAACTGTATCAATAAGCTCCGCCGGGATACATCCGCCCGACGGACCGCCAAGCTGTACCGCCTTGAATTCTCCGCCGTCGCGAAGCCCTCCGCCGATATCGAAAATAACGTCACGGAGAGTCATACCCATAGGTACTTCGACAAGTCCGCCGCGCGCTATCTTACCCGTCAGCGCAAACACCTTCGTGCCCTTACTGTCGGGCGTTCCCATTGCAGAGAATGCTTCGCCGCCGTTATTTATTATCCACGCGACGTTTGCAAAGGTCTCAACGTTATTTATGTTCGAGGGTTCGTTTTTATAACCGCATTGCGCAGGAAAAGGCGGTTTTAAGCGCGGCATACCGCGTTTGCCTTCAAGCGACTCGATAAGCGCGGTCTCTTCACCGCAAACGAACGCTCCCGCGCCCATTTTTATTCTCATATCGCAGGAAAAATTGCTTCCAAGAATGTTTTTGCCAAGGAATCCGCGTTCTCTTGCGTCATTCATTGCCTTTGTAAGGCGTACGACCGCCAGAGGATACTCGGCGCGTACGTACACTATTATCTCCTCAGCACCGATAGCGTACGCTCCTATGAGCATACCCTCAATAAGCGAATGTGGGTCGGATTCTATAACCGCCCTGTCCATAAACGCGCCGGGGTCGCCCTCGTCGGCATTGCATATAAGGTGCTTATGCTCACCCGCAGACGCTCTTGCGGCATTCCACTTGAACCAGGTAGGAAATCCCGCGCCGCCGCGACCCGCAAGTCCCGACGTTTTTATAATATCTATAACACCCTCGGGTGTCAGCTCGTTTATTGCTTTTTTTATAGCCTCGTAACCGCCGTTTTCTATGTAC
>JAZNPQ010000146.1:0-9658 GCA_045589735.1 Eubacteriales bacterium
AATTTTAAAATTTTTGAACAGATAATATTGCTATTATGTCGCGTCGTGAGTGTGTCCGAACGGCAACACACGAGCCGCGACTGCGGCAGCGACGAGGAGGGGTGCCGCAACCTTATTTCACATACGGCAAAACCTTCAGCCCCGACGCGTAAAGCACCATACTGTCCTTCACCGATCGCGCCCGAGCGGTCGGTGAAAGGTGTATAAATACATAGGATAAATCATTTATTTTTGAAAGTTTTTGAAGATCCTTAAGGAACTTTTTTCCAAAAAGTTCCTTAAGTGGGGTGTGGGGTGAAACCCCGCATAAAAAACGCAACTCCCCGTTAAATCCCAATTTATAGGCCGGATAAACCGCGATTTTATTTATCTTCTTTGCGGATAACATCCATTCCGATGTATTTTTTGAGAACGTCGGGTACGTTTACACTTCCGTCTGCGTTCTGGTTCTGCTCGACGAGCGCGGGAAGTATTCTCGATGTCGCAAGTCCCGAGCCGTTGAGTGTGTGTACGTAATCTATCTTTCCGTCAGCGCGTCTGTAACGTATCATTCCGCGGCGTGCCTGATAATCACGTGCATTAGATACCGAGCTTACCTCTTTGTAGCCGTTCATCGACGGTATCTGTATCTCGATGTCGTAGGTTCTTGCCATTGACGCAGAGCAGTCCTCGGCGGCAAGCTTTACGGTTCTGAAGTGGAATCCAAGTCCCTTTACGAGATTTTCAGCCTTTGCTACAAGCTCGTCAAACGCAGCGTCCGAGCCCTCGGGGGTCGTATACTGGAACATTTCGACCTTATTAAATTGGTGTCCTCTTACCATCCCGCGCTCGTCCGAACGGTACGAGCCTGCCTCACGTCTGAAGCAAGGCGTGTAGCTGACGAGCTTTTTGGGCAGGTCTGCCTCGGTCAGTATCTCGTTTCTGAAAAGCGAAGCGAGAGCCGCCTCAGCGGTCGGAAGCATATATCTTACGCGGTTGTCGGTCGGGTTCTCTATCTTATATACCTCGTCCGCAAATTTCGGGAACTGACCCGCCGTTACGCCGCACTCATATTCGAGCATGTGAGGCGGAAGTATCAGCTCGTAACCGTCGGCGATGTGAGTGTCTATGAAATAATTAAGCAGTGCCCACTCAAGACGCGAGCCGAGTCCGCGGTATATCCAGAAGCCAGAGCCCGAAAGCTTTGTGCCGCGCTCGTAGTCGATAAGTCCGAGGTCGGTACAAAGGTCAACGTGGTTCTTGGGTTCAAAATCAAACTTGTGAGGCTCACCGAAGTAACGGAGAGGCTCGTTGTTCTCTTTTCCGCCCGGCTTAAGGTCACGGTCGGGAAGATTCGGCAGACAAAGCATTACATTATTAAGCTCGGTCTCTATTGCTTTGAGCTTTTCGTCGTTTGCCTTGGCGGTCTCGGACAGCTTTTTCATCTGAGCGAAGATCTCGGTCGTATCCCTTCCCTCTTTTTTGTACTGAGGTATGAGCTTTGAGGTCTTGTTCTGCTCAGCTTTCATCGTTTCGGTCTCGGAAATGACCGCGCGTCTGTCTGCATCGAGCTTAAGTATTGCCTCAATGTCAGCTCTCGCATCCTTTCCCTTTACAGCGAGTCTTTCAATAACTTCCTCGGGATTTTCCTTTATATACTTGATATCTAACATAATTATTGCCTTTCTGTTTCTAATATATTGCTAAAATATTTCTAAATTATATATTTTTAAAGAACTCGTCACCGCAAAGCGCTTTGAGTAGCTCTTCGAGGTCATCATTCGTTTCGTAGCATATCTCGACAGATTTTTTCTTCGAGGTATAGTGTATTTTTACGTTACGTCCGAGAGCCGAACGCGAACGGTCCTCAAGCTCCTTCATATAGAGCTTTATCTGACCTGCCGCGCTGTCAAGCTCGACCACCTGCTTCTCTTCCGCCGACGCATTGAGCTTTTTGACGAGCGCCTCGACCTCACGTACCGATAAGTCTCGCTCGGTTATCTTTACGGCAAGCGGTACAACGGCATTTTCGTCCTTAAGTCCAAGAAGCGCGCGCGCGTGCCCCGCCGAAAGCTCTCCGCTTTTCAGCATTTCGGTAACCTCATCGGGGAGGTCGAGCAGTCGAAGTACGTTTGCAACAGCAGAACGGCTCTTTCCAACCTGCTTTGCTACCTCTTCCTGCTTAAGTCCGAATTTTTCTATAAGAGCCTCGTAAGCCATAGCTTCTTCAACAGGATTTAAGTCCTCACGCTGAATATTTTCAATTAGAGCAACCTGAGCTATTTTCAGGTCGTCTCCGTCGAGTATTATCGCGGGAATTTCAGCAAGACCTGCCATTTTTGCGGCTCTCCAGCGTCTCTCACCCGCAATTATCTCATAAATGCCCGACATCAGATTGTTTTCGCGCACAAGTATAGGCTGCAGAACACCGTGCTCGGCAATAGAATCAGCAAGAGCCTGCAACGCCTCGTGTTCGAAGGTCTTTCTCGGCTGGTCTCGTCTCGGCTCGACGTCACCTATTCTTAATTTTTCAACGTCTCCCCTTTTCTCTTCGGGCATATTATCGTCAAGAATCGCAAAAAAATCACGACCCAGACCACTTTGGCGTTTTGACATAAGATATTGCTCCATCCTTTCTGTATAAACTGTCACCTGATTCGCGCTTTGCGCGAGTTTCCTCGGCATCGTTGCGTACAACTACCTTCGGTTTTGAGCCGAAGGAGGGAGAATTGTCCTCAAGTAAGGAATCAAGGCCCCTGCCAAGACCTATTTCTTTCTTTTTAGCCGGCTTATTCGCGGGCGTTTTTTTGTTAGTTCCGTTCATATTTATTATAATCAGAGTCTTTCGCTAAGCTCTTTGGCTATCGAAATGTACTCAAGCGTGGCTTTATTACGCTTATCGTGATAATAAACGGGCTTTCCAAATCCGGGAGCCTCGGAAAGCTTTACACTTCTTGATACGTTGGTCGAGAAAAGCTTGTCCGCATAATGCTTTTTCAGCTCGGTCATTACCTGAACCGACAAAAGCAGACGGGGATTATACATAGTAACAAGTATTCCACAGACAGAAAGCTTGCTGTTATACATCTTATTTATACGTTTTATCGAGATAAGGAGCTGAGAAAGTCCCTCAAGCGCGTAAAATTCGCACTGCATAGGTACTACAACGCCGTCACACGCCGAAAGCGCATTGATAGTCAGCATTCCGAGAGACGGAGGACAGTCTATAATTATATAATCATAGTCTCCCATTACCTCTTCAAGCGCATTTTTTAGTCTGAATTCGTTATCCGAGAAGTCAAAAAGGTCAAACTCCGCGCTCGAAAGCGATACGTTGGCAGGAATAACCGAAAGATTCTCATAGGGTGTTTTAATTATCGCATCCTTTACGGTTGCTTCACCGACAAGCACTTCACGGGTAGTCTTTGTGAGTCCTCTTTTTGCGACGCCGACACCGCTGGTGGTGTTACCCTGGGGGTCGAGATCAATAAGAAGCGTTCTAAAGCCGATAACGCCAAGCGAAGCCCCAACGTTGACCGCCGACGTGGTTTTTCCGACGCCGCCCTTTTGGTTGGCAAACGCTATTATTTTCGCCATTTTTATCTACCTTTCTTTTTAATATTTTCTCAATATCGGGAAATTTATTCCGATTTTTTATATTTTGCGCCGTTTTCAGCGCATTTTAGCAGCATCATATATTCTGCCGCCAATTATAGCACAATTATACCATATATTAAGCAATATTTCAATACAAAATCACAATATTTTTCAAGTTTTTTGTGTTTCACGTGAAACGTTTGCCTAACTTTTAAAATTGTTTTGTGCGAAACGTTTAACGGACTTTTAAAAATGTTCCACGTGAAACGTTTGCCGGGCTTTCAAAAAAATGTTTCACGTGAAACGTTTATTGTGCTTATAAAATTGTTCCACGTGAAGCATGAGCTGCTTAGCTTTTTATTTGTTTCACGCGAAACATTTTTTACTATACTTTATACTTCACAACACCAAGAAAATCGGCGCACGGATTTTATTTGGTCTGTCACTTCTTCAGTAGTATGTTTTCGGAAAGATTGCTTCGCTCGCAGAATTGTTTCACGTGAAACATGAATTGCTTCGCTTTTGATTTGTTTCACGTGAAACAAACAGACCGCCGTTCTAGGCGGTCTGTAGACTTTATCAATATTTGTATCAAAGCGGTTTGTTTTTTATTCTGCCATACGCACGAGGGTATTTATCGGGCGTGCGCGAGGCTTTGCGGATAATAAAAATCTCGCGTATGTCAGAGGTTTCGGGGTCTGTGTAAAGAGTTTTTCTTTCAACCGAGATTTCCGCACCAAGAATACGTCGCGCATTTTCGGACTCCGCAATCTCGTGCTCGGCTGATGCTGATTTCATCGCAACAAAAATTCCGTTAGGCTTGACAAAGGGAAGGCAAAGCTCACAGAGTATAGGAAGCGCTGCAACCGAGCGTCCTATAGCGCAGCCAAAGCTGTCTCTGTATGGCGAATCCTTTACCGCAAGCTCTTCCGCGCGTCCAAAAACCGGGTTCACGTTGTCAAGTTCAAGCATTTCTGCGGTATTTTTTACAAAATTCACCTTTTTTTCGGTGCTGTCGAGTGAGGTTATCTTAAGGTCGGGGCGCATTATGGCAATCGGCAGGGAAGGGAATCCTGCTCCCGTGCCTACATCAATAAGGCTGTAATTCTTCGGAATCGCCGAAGCCGCGACTACCGAATCGTAAAAATGCTTCTTTACGACGCCTTCAAAGCTTCTGATAGCTGTGAGATTATACTTTTCGTTCTCTTCAAGCAGGCGCGTAGCGAGCTTATAGAACCTTTCGTTCTGTTCCTCAGTCAGCTCGATACCTCCAAAATCGGTAAACACCGAGCGCATCAGCGCATTAAATTCTGTTTTTGTAATTATTTCCATATTTAACTTGTTTACTTGTCAACGTTGTCTTTTCGATGAAAGACAGTTAAGCTGTATAAGTGCGTTCTGGCGGTGCTTTCTGATAATTATATCGAGTATCAAGCCTATGGCGAAGAAGATTATCGACGCAAGCGCGAGAACGGTTGAAACTATCAGAGTCGGCACCTTTGCGACGTATGAGGTCTTTATATATTCGATAAGCACGGGTATAAACATACCTATACCGCCCGCCATAAGCAGACCCGAGCAGATGCCGAAGAACGCCATCGGCTTGTAGTCTCTGAACATCTTGAATATCGTTTTCAGTACGCGGAAGCCATCCTTGAAGGTATTGAGCTTAGATACGCTGCCCTCAGGTCTGTCGCGGTACTGTATCGGAAGCTCTCGTATATTGAATTTTTTGTCGAGAGCGTTTATGGTCATTTCGGTTTCGACCTCGAAGCCGTCGCTGGCTATCGGCATCATTTTCACGAAATCGTAGCTAAACGCGCGATAACCCGTCATAATATCCTTTATATCTCCCGAAAACAGCTTGTTTATGAGAGAACGCACGAGCTTGTTTCCAAAATTGTGGAAGGCTCGCTTGTTTTCTGTAAAGTAGGTAGAGGAAAGGCGGTCGCCTATGACCATATCCACCGATTCCTCAAGCACAAGACGCACCATATCGCCCGCATGCTCGGCAGGGTAGGTATCGTCACCGTCAGCCATAATATAGCAATCAGCGTCTATCTGACGGAACATACTGCGAATAACGTTTCCTTTACCCTGACGGTACTCATTTCTGACGACAGTCCCCTCAACAGACGCGGCTATTTCATAGGTACGGTCGGTAGAATTATTATTATAAACGTATATGACCGCATCGGGAAGCTCGGCTTTAAAATCGCGTATAACCTTCTCGATGGTGGCTTCTTCGTTGTAGCAGGGAAGAAGCACGGCAATTTTTTTGTCTGTACGGTACATTTTTTCTCCTATCTTAATACCAGAATAAATATGAAATATAGTCACCGACGTTCGCTTTTCTCAGTACAAGAAGCGTCTGATACGAAAACGCGACGGCGATACACACAAGCAGAACGGCTCTCAGGTCGCGGCGGCGTCTGTCTGTGTCGGCGTTAAAGAAGACGGGAAGGAAAACAAACAGCGCGCCAAGTGAGAGCATAAGTGAAAAGTCGGCAAAATAACGTTGAAGTATTCCCGCGAGCTGCGCGTCAAGCAGGGGAGTTATGATTCCGAACGCCAAAAGCATTAGAGCAGGGATAAGCACTTTATATTTTTTAAGCGTTTCCTTGACTCTCGGAATCAGGAAAAACGACCAGAGGAAAGGCGAGTACGCAAAAATTCCGCCGTACATCGCCTCGCGTATCGTAACTCCCATATAAGTCGAGTCGAAATCGCAGTTTCTGATGAAGGGGAAGGTCAATATTAGCTTCGGAAGCTGGAAAAGATACATAAACGCGGCAACACCCATACGCTCCCAGACAAATCCGCGTGAGGTCATGTCGTTCGTCGTAAGGTTATAGTTCGCGCCAAAATCGAGGGGAGAGCCAAACCGCGCGTAATTATACCACATAAGACCTGCCGCAACGACTATATAGGGCAGGGCAAACGCGACGGAATTGACAATAGATTCTCTCGTAAATATCCGTTTTTCCTTAAACGCCTTTATTATCTCGCCAAGGAAGAACGGGAAAAAGAGGAAGGAAAACAGAAGCAAATTAGGTCTGCATCCCGCCACAAGAGCCATACAAAGCGAGCCGAGAGCGAGCTTTAACGCCCGGAAACGCTTATTTGACAGCGCCAAGAGCCAGAACGACAGTCCGCATACCGTAAACGCAAGCGCGCCCATAATGGGAACGGAATACATATCGGCGTAGGACGCGATAAAGAGCAGTCCGCTCGTGTTCACAAGCAGGAGCGAGAGCAGTATATATATAATATAGGATATATTTTTATCGGAGAAGTAGCGTTTTATAATCTGACGGACAAGGCAGAAGCAGCCTATAACGAAGAATATCGCGAAAATAAATATCGCTATGTCGTTAGGTAAGTCCTTGCCGGTGAGAAGATGGTAGGGAAGATACAAGAGCAGGCAGGGAACGACACCGAAATAGACGTAATAGTGATTCCCGTATAGCGCGGCATCCCAATAATAATACTGTCTTTGCTCTCTTGCGGTTTCGGTTCTCAGCGCGTAGTCGTAGGGGTTTTCCATTTCCAAAAGAAACTCGGGAACCTCGGTCTCAAGATAAAGATGACCGTTAAGAAACGACTGCGCGAGCTGTTGGTACTGCCCGTGGTGAGCCGAGATCAGCTTTGTAAAGTGGTCGGTCGAGGATATAAGACCGAAAACCAGGATAAGCTCCGCGATAATGACAGCCGCCGTAAATGCAGTCTGCCCCCACGAGCTGCAGAGCTTTATTTTGTACACAGGACTTGACGGACGGAGCAGATAAATAGCAAGTATCAATATGAGCGTCACCGTCATTCTCGTTCCGTCAAACGAAAACGGCTTTGGCGTATTTACGGAAATGTCGTTTATCACGATGCTTTTACAGTCGGTCGCGGTAAAGGTTATACGCAGGTCCTCTGTAACTCCGCGAAGCTGCATAGGAATATACGACGTTTCGGGAACACCGTAAAACAGCGTTCTTTTGGGCATTGACTTAATATAAATCGCGTTAGCCTTGTCGGTCGCTTCTATTTTGACCGTGAGGTCAAGCGGTACGCCGTCCTTATCGTAGCCTACGGCGTCAATGTATATATTCTGTATCTCACTGCCAAATCCTTTAAGCTCAAAAGTCAAATCGTCACTCTTGCGTATAAGCTGATACGAGCCGTCCTCTGTTTTATCTGCGTCAACCTCGCCCTCGTGAAGCACAGATACACTCCTGTACTCCGAGCTTTCGATTGCCCTAAAGTTGTATACGAAAAATTCACAGAACAGCGTCAGGACAAAACATATTATAAGACCTAACGCCGTTTTTCTTCGTCCGTCAAATTTTTTGTGGAAATAAAGCAGGGCGACAGTCAGCGTAACTGCTGCCGACACCGACAGATATACGAAAAATCTTTTTAGAGTAATAACACCAAAAAGCGCGAAAAAGTCGGTATATACCGCCGAAAAGACAAGTACAGACAGCACTATATTTACGGCAGTCAGCGCGTAAAATCGCCACGAGGTAAGTATTTTTTTGAGATCAAAGCTACGCCACGACGAAGCAATCGCCGAAAGCATCGCTAAAAGGCAGGTGCAAAGCACTAAAATTATTGGCATTTAAAGGTCTCCGTGATTCAAATTAAAAATATTTTTACGATACCGAGTATCGGCGCGGCTGCGGATGCCGCCGCAGACCACCAAAGAGGACTCATTCGGCGCTTGTCCGACAGCAAAAACCACAGGACGCCGAGAAGTCCGAAAGCGGTTGAAAATACGATAAGAGTCGTCCACACAGGCTTGACGTAGAGAGCAAAGTCCGTAAATCCGCGTGCTTTGTCGTAAATAAGTACAGCCGCCGCTAAAGCCGTACCGATAAGTCCCGAAATGGCGCATATCATTGAATTTTTAACGCTCTGTCTCGGCTTTTCGGTAAACCATTGCGCAAGGTATATAAGACTTCCGATGAAATGAACCGCGCCGAGAATGATATAGATCGTGGGACGCTTGTCAAACGCGAGCAGGTCGAGCTTGAACGCTTCTATCACGACGATAAACGGAACAAGAGAAACAGGACAGCCGAGAGTAGGAAAGGGCCTTGTAAGTACACAAAAAAGTCCCGAAATAAGAAAGATAACACCCACCTTTAAGGCTTCCTTGGTTTCGGGAACGTCAAGAAAGTGAAGCAGCTCCTTTTCCTCGTCGGGCTCAAATTGCTTTTTCGCAACAAGCACCGCCGCAAAGGCAAGCAGCGCCGCAATAAAGGCAAATACATCTGTCAGATTTTTCGCTATATTAACTTCTCTTGTCGGTTTGTTCATTGTTTTTTCTCTCTTTTTGTATGTTTATATAAGGTTGCTTTTTCAAATTTTGATTTGTCGGTAGGATTATGTGGGGCTTTGCCCCACGCCCCACCAAAGAAACTTTTTGTAAAAAGTTTCTTTGGAATCTTCAAAAAACTTCAAACAAGGGGATTGTTTTAGGTTTTTATTTATCTTTCAAAGCTTGACCGTGTAAAGCTTTGATGGTTTATACGGCACTTTACGCGTCGAGGTCGAAGGTCTCGCTAAAAGTGAAGTACGGTTGCGGCGCCTCTGACTATCGGATATGCGCTTCGCGCAAATCCTGTTGAGTTTGCGCAATGCGCAAACATCTCTCTACCGCAGTCGCGGGCTCAAACGCAGAAGTTTGTGCTTTGCACAAACTCAAAAACGATTGCGAAGCATTCGTTGCTCGCACTATCACGCGGCGTTCTCACTGCGCGACACGAAAGAATAATGTAAATTTTAAAATTTTTGAACAGATAATATTGCTATTATGTCGCGTCGTGCGAATGCCGCGTGATGCGAGCATTTGCACAGCGACTGCGTTAGCGACGAGGAGGGGTGCCGTGGTGAATTTCACTTTTAGCAAGACCACCAGCCCCGACGTGCTAAATGCCGTGCTATCCCTCACCTACCGCGCCCGAGCGGTAGGTGAAAGACTCATAAGCACATAGGTTAAACCAATTATTTTTAAAAGTTTTTGAAGATTCCAAAGGAACTTTTTCTAAAAAGTTCCTTTGGTGGGGTGTGGGGTGAAACCCCGCATAAA
>JAZNPQ010000147.1:0-11288 GCA_045589735.1 Eubacteriales bacterium
TCGTCGTAGACGTAAAATTCATTGGCGGCTGTTCGGGCAATACTCAGGGTGTTGCCGCGCTTGTCAAGGGAATGTCGATCGAAGAAGCAATAAAAAGACTTGACGGCATCCGTTGCGGCTTCAAGTCAACATCCTGCCCAGACCAGCTCGCGCAGGCACTCAAAAGATCAGCAATTTAAAAATAGAAAAGGAGAAAAAATGTCTTATATTCAAAATTACAACCGTTGGCTGAATTCACATAAGCTCTCTGCGGATGAAGTTGCAGAGCTTAAGGCTATAGCCGACAACGAAAAAGAAATACGTGAACGCTTCTCTTGCGGTCTGTCCTTCGGTACTGCGGGACTTCGCGGTATTATGAAAACAGGCATGAACGCTATGAACGTTCACACAGTATCGCTTGCAACACAGGGCCTTGCAAACTATATAAACAAGGTGGGCAGAGCTGACGAGGGTGTTGTCATAGGCTACGACAGCCGAAACAACTCCGAGTTGTTCTCAAAGACCGCCGCATCGGTACTCGCAGCAAACGGCATCAAGGTCCTTATATTTGACGGTATCCGTCCGACACCCGAGCTTTCGTTTGCGCTCCGTTATCTTCATTGCGTTTCGGGCATAAACGTAACTGCATCACACAATCCCAAGGAATACAACGGCTACAAGGTATATTGGGACGACGGCGCGCAGATATCGCTTGAGGTTGCCGCCGAAATATCCGAAGCGATAGCCAAAACCGATGTATTTGATGATATTAAAACAACCGATTTTGACTCTGCCGTAAAATCAGGAATGATATCATTCCTCGGCGCTGATATCGACGAAAAATATCTTACCGCCGTTGAGGGTGAGGCAGTCAATCCCGGTATCGTAAAAAAGGTTGCAGACGAGCTTAAAATAGTTTATTCTCCGCTTCACGGCGCAGGCTACAAGCTCGTTCCCGAAATTCTCAGAAGGATCGGACTTAAGCATCTTTATATGGTACCCGAGCAGTCAGAGCCGAACGGAAATTTCCCCACTGTAACAAAGCCCAACCCCGAATACCGTGAAGTTTTCTCTCTCGGTATTGATATCGCTAACAAGATAGGCAGTGATATCGTAGTCGCAACCGACCCGGATTCCGACCGTTTCGGCGCAATGGCAAGAACGAAAGCCGGTGACTTTATTACTATAACAGGAAACCAGATGGGTGCGCTTTTGCTTGACTATATCCTTACGGCGTATGAAGAAACAGGCACGATGCCAAGCGAGCCCTATGCGATAAAGACTATAGTTACGACAGAGCTTGCCGCAAAGGTATGCGCCGCGCACGGCGTTGAGATATTCAACGTCCTGACAGGCTTTAGGTTTATCGGTGAGGTCATAAAGAACCACGAGGAAGCAGGTCACGGAAGCTTCGTTTTCGGCTTTGAGGAAAGCTACGGCTACCTTAAGGGAAATTACTGTCGCGACAAAGACGGCGTAATTGCGTCTATGCTCGTCACAGAAATGACGGCATACTACAAATCAAAGGGTATGACACTTATTGACGCGCTTGAAAGTCTTTGGGAGCGTATCGGATACTCGTTTGAAAAGACCGACGAGCTGTTCATCGAAGGACTTGAAGGCGCGGCAAAGATAGCGTCTATTATGGAAGCCTTCAGAAATGACATACCCGGTGAGATAGGCGGTGTCAAGGTCGTATCGGTCGGAGATTATCTCAACCGCTATTTCATAGACACGGCAACTGGAGAAAAGACCCACACGGGACTTCCCCGCTCCAACGTTATGTATTTCAAACTTGAAAACGGCGACGTCGTTGTCGCGCGTCCCTCGGGAACCGAGCCTAAGATAAAATTCTATTATCTTATCACCTCGGCGACAAAGGAAACGTCGTACGATGTATTTGAAGCGTACAAAAAGTCAATAGATAAATACAACAGATAACTATTTCGGTGTCTCAGCTATACTTTTACGGTTGAGACACCTATATTTATAAATTTTTTCAAAAAACCTATTGACAGATCGGAAGGTATGTGTTATAATCTGTAAAGTGTTTTGCTTTACACCGATTTCGCAGGCTGGAGTTTATTATGTTTGAAAAGAATCTTGAAATAGGCTTACTGCTCGATTTTTACGGTGAAACTCTCAGTGAGCGTAAGCGTACGGTCATGAATCTTTATTATAATGAAGATTATTCACTTGCCGAGATCGCCGATGAGATCGGTATATCGCGTCAGGGTGTCCGTGAGCTTATAAAGAAAGCCGAATCCGAGCTTAGCGAGCTTGAGACAAAGCTTGGACTTGCAGAAAAATTTGTGAATTTTCAAAGTCTTGCAAGATCTGTCGAGGTCCGGCTTGACGGTACCGATATTCCGTCAGAGCTTAAAGAAGCAATCACGAAGCTTATCGATGCCGCCAAAAAATAAGGAGGGTCATTATGTTTCAAAGTCTTACCGAAAAACTGAATAATGCCTTCAAGAAATTCCGCAGCAAGGGTAAGCTTACCGAGGCTGACGTCAAGGCTGGTATGCGTGAGATAAAGCTTGCGCTGCTTGAGGCTGACGTTAACTTCAAGGTCGTTAAAAGCTTTATAAATACAGTTTCAGAGCGTGCTGTCGGCAGTGAGGTCCTTGAATCTCTTATGCCAGCACAGCAGATAGTCAAAATAGTAAACGAAGAGCTTATAAATATTATGGGCGGAACGCAATCGAAGCTCACGATATCATCGAAGCCGCCTACAGTTATTATGATGGTCGGTCTTCAGGGCGCGGGTAATACGACCCACGCAGGTAAGCTCGCAGGTATGTATAAAAAGCAGGGCAAGCGTCCTCTGCTCGTGGCGTGTGACGTATACCGTCCCGCCGCTATCAAGCAGCTTGAGGTCGTTGGCGGTCAGCTTGATATTCCCGTTTTCCAAATGGGTGATAAGGTCTCCCCTGTCAAGATCGCCGAGGAAGGTATCAAGTACGCCATACAAAAAGGCTACGATATGGTATTTGTTGATACCGCAGGTCGTCTGCATATTGACGAAGAGCTTATGGATGAGCTTAAATCCATTAAGGCAAAGGTACAGCCGTCCGAGATACTTCTCACTATCGACGCTATGATCGGTCAGGATGCCGTAACTGTCGCGCAGACCTTCAACGAGCTGCTCGACATCACGGGCGTAATTCTCACAAAGCTTGACGGTGACACACGAGGCGGTGCGGCACTGTCTGTCAGATATATCACAGGCAAGCCGATAAAATTCGTCGGTACGGGTGAAAAGCTTGACACTATAGAGCCCTTCCACCCCGACCGTATGGCATCGCGCATACTCGGAATGGGCGACGTTCTCTCGCTTATTGAAAAGGCAGAGCAGGCTTTTGACGAAAAGAAAGCCGCTGAGCTTGAAGAAAAGCTTCGTAAATCGACCTTCACGCTTGACGATTATCTTGAGCAGTTCCGGCAGGTCAAAAATATGGGCAGTGTCGATCAGCTTATGGCAATGATGCCCGGCGTAAAGCCCGGAGCACTCAAGGATGCTCAGATAGACGAGAAGGCACTTGGTAGGACAGAGGCAATAATCCTTTCCATGACAAAAAAGGAACGTGAAAAGCCCGAAATTCTGAATGCGTCGCGCAAACGCAGAATTGCCGCTGGTTCGGGAACGTCGGTTGAAGAAGTCAATAAGCTGCTTCGTCAGTTCGAGCAGATAAAAACACTTATGAAGCAGTTCTCCGGCAAAAACGGTATGAAAAAGCTTGGGAAGATGAAGCTTCCCTTCTAAATCAAGTAAATATATAAAAAATATATTAAAAATCAAATTCATTTTGGAGGAAATCAAAAATGGCAGTAAAAATCAGACTCAGAAGAATGGGCGCAACAAAGTCTCCCTTCTACCGCGTTATCGTTGCAGACAGCCGCTCTCCCCGTGACGGAAGATTCATCGAAGAGATCGGTTACTACAATCCTCTTACCACTCCCGCTGACATCAAGATCGACAGCGAGAAGGCTAAGAAGTGGATCTCCAACGGTGCACAGCCTACCGAAACTGTTAGAGCTCTGCTCAAGAAGAACGGTATCATTGACTGATCAAAAACGGAGTTGTTCCAATGACAAATTTAAAAGAAACGCTCTACAATATCGCTTGCGCGCTTGTTGACACACCCGACGAGGTCACTGTTGTCGAGAACGTTGACGGCGATACAGTCAATCTTGTGCTCAGCGTTGCCGCCGATGACATGGGAATGGTAATCGGTAAACACGGACGAATCGCAAAGGCTATTCGTATGGTTATGAAGGCAGCTGCTAACGCAGACGGCAAAAAAGTAAACGTGGAAATTAAATGAGGTCCCCTCATTTGCCGAAAACGGCAGGATGCATAAGGTGCGAATATCAAGTCACCTCGGCAGCCTGCCGTTTTCAGATACTTAAATTATGAATGATATTATAAAGAAGAAAAATAAACTTATTAATAATCTCTTTTCGGAATCTCAAAGAATAATAAAAAAAGCTACCGAGTACGTGTCGTCCTTCTCTCCCGATATTTTCGGCAGGCAAAGGCCGCGAGACTGCGACGAGGAAAACTATTTTAGACTCTACCGTTCGGTTTCGTCGGTGTCTGATACGTTTTCGGATACTGCTCTACAGCTATCACACCTTGAAGAGGAAGCAAAGGAATTGTATTCAAACAGTCCGTCGGCTGAGATTCAAGACCTCATAACAGCGATACATAAGTGCTCTCTTCTCTGCTCTTTTGCAAAAGAACAGTGCTTTACTCCGTATCTTAACGGAATATACGAGGCACTAGGACTTGATTCCGAGCATCGCACCGATGTAAATGTAGGTGTAATAAGAAATTTAACTCACGGATTTTCGGTAAATCTCAAAGAATTTATAAACAATCTGGAGAATCTTAAATGAAACAGGCAAAATATTTATTGGCACTTGACCAAGGTACGACAAGCTCTCGCTGTATAATATTTTCTCGCGGCGGTGAAATAGTTTCGTCGGCTCAAAAGGAATTTACACAACACTATCCCCACAAGGGCTGGGTCGAGCATGACGCAGAGGAAATACTCGCGACACAGCTGAAGGTTGCAAAGGACGCAATGGCTCTCATCGGAGCTGAACCCGAGGAAATAGCCGCAATAGGTATAACAAATCAGCGTGAGACTGTTATCGTATGGGATAAAGCTACGGGTAAACCGATCTGCCCCGCTATCGTATGGCAATGCAGACGTACCGCAGAATACTGTGACGAGCTCATCTCGCGCGGTCTTACCGATATGATACGAAAAAAGACCGGGCTTGTTATCGACCCCTATTTTTCGGCGACAAAGCTAAAATGGATACTCGAAAATATAAATGGCGCTAAAGAACGAGCCGAGCGCGGTGAGCTTTTGTTCGGTACTGTTGATACATGGCTCATTTGGAATCTGACAGGCGGTAAGGTTCACGCAACAGACCCGTCAAACGCATCAAGAACAATGCTCTTCAACATCAATACGCTTGAATGGGACGACGAGCTTTTAAGTCTTTTCGGTATTCCAAAGGCTATGATGCCGAGCGTTATGCCATCGTCGGGTGTTTTCGGATACACCTCGCTTTTTGGCGGAAGCATTGCTATTGCGGGTGTTGCGGGAGACCAGCAGGCGGCGCTGTTCGGTCAGTGCTGTTTTTCAAAGGGTGACGTAAAAAACACCTATGGCACCGGCGGATTTATGCTTATGAACACAGGTAGCTCTCCGATTTTTTCGGGCAACGGTCTTTTGACGACTGTGGCGTGGCAGGAAGGAAACGAAACAGTCTATGCGCTTGAAGGCTCGACCTTTGTATGCGGTGCGGCTATACAGTGGCTTCGTGACGGTCTTGGGCTTATTGAAAGCGCGGCTCAAAGTGAATTCTTTGCATCTCAGGTAGAGGACAGCGGCGGCGTTTACATAGTACCTGCGTTTGTCGGTCTAGGCGCGCCGTATTGGGACACATACGCTCGCGGCGCAATCTTTGGACTTACACGAGGAACGACGAAAAATCATATAATCCGCGCAACGCTTGAATCTATGGCGTATCAGACATACGACCTTTTGAGAACAATGGAAAGCGACACAAAGCTCGATCTCTCTTCTCTTAAAGTTGACGGCGGAGCTACCGCAAACGACCTTCTTATGCAGATACAGGCAAACATTGCCGACCTTCCTATCGTTCGTCCTCGCTGTATTGAGACGACCGCACTCGGAGCTGCGAATCTTGCGGGTCTTGGCGTGGGCTTCTATTCATCAAAAGCCGATATTCTCGACTGTTGGCAAAAGGAACGCACTTTCGAGCCTATGATGGACAAGGACAGCAGAATTCGACACGTAGATATGTGGCACAAGGCGGCAAACAGAACGCTTAATTGGATAAGCAAATAAAATGGGTAATCGCAAATGCAAAAATACATTTGCGATTACCTTTAAAATTTTTTCAAATATGAACGGTCATCCTTGACCGATATTGTCATTTTTGTACGTTCTGCTTTTGAGCCGCGAATTTCTATTATGTAGTCAAGCTCAAGCGTTCTGTTGCTTTCGTCAAGCAGTCGGTTTTTCACCTTAAGCGTATTTATACAAAGCTCAAACACCATATACGGCGTGTTGTACGCGCTTATGTGACGTTTTCCCTGCTCGTATACCATTGCCGACGAAACGGCGCCGTGACGTATCATTGAAACGATCCCGGGATTTTTTTCCTCAAAACTTATCTGTGCGCCGGTCTTTTCACCGTCAAACAGCACGCTGTCATCGTATTCAAGCACTACCCTGCCGTCACGCCACGCAAGTATTCCTTCGGTTCTGAAATCAAACTTTTCGGTCTCGGGATCAAGCTTTACGCTTGCGTCCTTGGTTTCGGCAAAGGCAAGGATCGTATTGCTGTAATCCTCGCGCTCTGTCGTCATATTGATAATTACTCTTTTTTCTGTATTCTGCATAATCTACCTATCATCATAATTTTTTATAATTATAAAGCATATTGATGTTTTTGTCAATCACAAATTGCTTTTTGGTCTTTACTTTTAAGTTATTTTATGCTACAATATAAGCATAATAAAGAAAACGAATGGAGGACACCGTTTTGTCTGATAGAGAAAGATTTGTTGAAATATTCAGAAGCACCGTAAAAAGAGAGGGTGCTGACAAGCTACTTGAATGGCTTTGCTCTCCCTACTGCGATTTCTTTACCGCGCCCGCAAGCACTCGCTTTCACGGCTCGGTACCGGGCGGGCTTTGCGCGCACTCACTCAACGTTTACGACTGCCTGTGCGATTATATGAAGAATACCGACCTTGGAAAGTCTATGCGCGACCGCGAGGGCAATCCGTACACCGAGGAAAGCTTCGCTATTGCCGCACTTCTTCACGATCTTTGCAAAGTAAATTTCTATAAGGAAACCACAAGAAACGTAAAGAAAAACGGAATTTGGGAAACCGTACCCTACTATTCGATAGAGGATAACCTTCCCTACGGACACGGCGAAAAATCGGTATATATGATATCGGGATATATGAAGCTCACACGCGACGAGGCATTTGCGATACGTTATCATATGGGCTTTGCCGTCGGCTCGCCCGAGGACAGAGGAACTATCGGAAAAGCTCTTGAAATGTTCCCGTTGGCTTATGCTCTTGCTATTTCCGACATGGCGGCTTCCTACTTTAAGGAAGGTATGCCCGTCGATAATTAAGACGATGAAGGAAAGATATAACGAGCTTATCGCGGCGGCGAAAACGGCGGCACAAAAAGCGTACGCGCCTTATTCAAATTTCACGGTAGGTGCGGCGTTGCTTACGAAAAGCGGGAAAATATATACGGGCTGTAATATCGAAAACTCATCGTTTTCGGTAACAAACTGCGCAGAGCGCACGGCACTGTTTTCGGCGGTTTCCGACGGTGAGCGTGAATTTGAAGCTATCGCTATCGTCGGTGGCAAGAATGGAGATCTCTCCGAGCCTTGCTTCCCCTGCGGTGTTTGCCGTCAGGCACTTTCCGAATTTTCTGACGGTGATATGCGTGTAATTATTGCCTTTGGAGACAGTTTTAAAGAATATACCTTAAAAGATCTGCTTCCCGAAAGCTTTAGACTATAAGAAAAAAGCACCGACAATGTCGGTGCTTTTTTCTTATTCAAATTCTGTGCCGTCGGCAAAATAAAGATTCGTTCTCGTTATCGTATAAAGTCCTTTGTTAGGATACTCTTTTAATATGCCGAGCTTTTCACGAAGCGCCGTGACTATCATTTCGGGGTTGAGTGTTCCCTCTCCGCCGTTTATTGTAACAGTCAGCTTTAGAGTTTTATCAACCGTAACGGAGCAGGACACGTCCTTTATATATTCGGTCACGTCTATCTCTCGTTCTCCCGACTTTGACCTCTTTACCATATTAAGCGGCGAGGTCGTGAGAAGCTTTACCGCCTCGGTCGCGGTCGATTTTTTTATTTCGTTATCGCTTATTTCTATAACGTAACCGACAGCGGCGATATCCGTAAATTTGCTTTTAGGATAGTATGCGCTGAGGAATCTCATCTCGTCGGTAACCTCTGCGTTAAGTCTTGCCAAAAGGTCGATAAGAGCAATTTTGCGGTCAATTTTTATGTCTATATACTCACATTCACTCTGCGTTCCGACCGACAGCGGCAACGCAAATACCAGCTTGGGATGAGGATTAAAGCCCTGTGTGAACCACACGGGAACGCCCGAACGAAGCAGCACTCTTCCCATAACTCTCTGCAAATCAAGGTGCGAGATATATTGCAGATTTCCTACCTTACGGAATTTAAGACGAACCGACACAGGCTCCTTCAGAGATGTCATTTCAAATTTATCGAATGCCGAATTTACGACAGGCGGTTTTTGCTTCCAGGACACCATGTTCGCTCACCTCCCAGCTTATTTGCGCCGCACGCGGAGCAGTTTTCACGGCAGTTCGCCGTTGTCACTCCCGCATACGCCTTTTCTCTTTCTCTTGCGAGGAATTCGCGGGTTACTCCGCAGTCGATGACCTCCCACGGAAGCACCTCGTCGTCACCAAAGCGGCGGTTGGCATAGAACGCAGGGTCAAGTCCTGCATTTTCAAATGCCGTGAGCCATTTTTCGTAATCAAAATACTCTGTCCACGAGTCGAACTTCATTCCAAGCTTAAAGCCCTCGTAAAGCACGCCCGAAAGTCTTCTGTCACCTCTTGCAAGTGCTGCCTCGATACGTGATACCGTTGCGTCGTGGCGGTTATATTTTACCTTCTTATTGGTTATCTTGCCAAGGAGATACGACTGCTTCTCTTCAAGCTTTTCTATGCTGTCCTGCGCTTCCCATTGGAACGGTGTGAAGGGCTTCGGAATAAAGCACGCCGCGCTTATTGTGACCTGTGGCGGTCTTTTGGCTCTGTTCGGCGTCGCGTAGAATTTATCTATTACCTTTTCTGCAAGCTCTGCGATACCGTCAAGGTCCTCGTTTGTTTCTGTCGGAAGTCCTTGCATAAAATAGAGCTTCACGGCATTTTTTCCACCCTCAAATGCTGTTCCCACGGCACGCATAAGGTCGTCCTCGGTGACGTTTTTATTTATAACGTCACGAAGTCTTTGCGTTCCCGCTTCGGGCGCAAACGTAAAAGTTGACGAACGCACGCTCTCAACTTTTTTCATAAGCTCCTTTGAAAAATTGTCAAGTCTCATTGACGGAAGCGACAGATTCACCTGACTTTTCGGCGTCCACTCAAGAAGTCCGTCGCAAAGCTCGGGAAGCTTTGTATAGTCGCTTATTGAAAGCGAGGTAAGTGAAATTTCGTCGTATCCCGTTGATTCATAGAGACATTTTGCCTGCTTGCAAAGTGTTTCAGGGAGCTTTTCTCTCACGGGTCTGTATACCATTCCAGCCTGACAGAATCTGCACCCTCTTATACATCCGCGATATACCTCAAGCATTATACGGTCGTGCACCGTTTCTATATACGGCACGTAGGTCTTTTCGGGAAAATATACCGAATCGAAATCCTTTATTATTCTTTTTGTAACCTTCGCAGGTACTCCTTCAGCGACGGGCGTATACGACTTTACTGTATTATCCTCGTTATATTCGACTGTGTAAAGTGACGGAACGTAAGTGCCCGGTATTGATCTTGCCGCTTCGAGCAGGAAGGCTGATTTTGTATACGTTCCGTCTTCCTTCATTTTTATATACAGCTTTGTAAGCTCGACAAGATGCTCCTCGCCCTCTCCTATAGAGAAGCAATCAAAGAAGTCGGCAACAGGCTCGGCGTTATACGCGCAAGGACCGCCCCCTATCACTATCGGCGCGTCCTCTGCTCTGTCCTTTGCATAAAGAGGCAACCCCGCAAGGTCAAGCATATTTAGAACATTCGTATAGCACATTTCATATTGCAGAGTAAACGCAACAATATCGAATTCTGTAATAGGGTCTCCGCTTTCGTGAGCCCAGAGAGGTATGCCCTGCTCTCTCATTTTTTCTTCCATATCGACCCACGGCGCATACACACGCTCACACCATATCTCGGTCTCTTTGTTTAGTGCCCCGTAAAGTATACGAACGCCAAGGTTCGACATTCCTATTTCGTATGTATCGGGAAAGCAAAACGCAAAGCGAGCCTTGACTTCGCTTTTATTTTTCACGGTCTCGCCGTATTCTCCTCCCGAATAGCGTCCGGGCTTTGATACGCTTTTGAGTACACCCGAATATTTTTCCTTCATTACTGTCTTAAAGTCCTTTCTGTCCTCGGCTTATTTTTTACCCGAAGTGCTGTTCATCCCTATCAAATATATCATTCCTGCCGGGATAAGCATAAGAAGCTGTACCGCCGTTGCCGCGCTCGGCATAAGGGTTCCTGGAACTCCGAGCAGAAGTAAAACCACCGACAGGAACACTCCCACGCTCATCTCTGCAATTACCGCGGTATTCATTGATTTTTCAACTCGCTTTATCCTTTTCCCCATTACAAGCGGAGTAATAAGATTTTTTGCTTTTCCTCTTGCAAACACCGACGTAACAAGTCCTGTTTCATTGTCCGTTTCGTTTTTGGGCGCTCTTTCAATAGATACCCGTACATCCTCGCCAAACGCCGCGATAAGCAAAGCTTTGTCAATATTTGGGTCAAGTGTTTTTATTCTTATTCCCACGCCGTCGGCAGCAAGCTTCGATGACTCGCGCTTAAAATCTGCGTCTATAACGTATTCTATACAGAATCTTGCCGCAACCTCTCCGTTAACTGCGGCGTACATTACCGTTGCGTTTTCGCTATCACCCGAATCCTGTGTATCACGTGATATAACAATGCCTCGCTTTA
>JAZNPQ010000148.1:0-2362 GCA_045589735.1 Eubacteriales bacterium
ATGCACCTATGAGGAGGCGCGCCTCCTCATAGGTGCGGATTTTTGTGCGGTAAATGCACTCGGTTTTGAGGATTGAGAAAAAATTTTCCGCTAAAGCATTGTCATAAGGGTTTCCTCGTCTTGACATTGACGGCGTAATGTGGTATGATTGTGTTAGCTTAAAATATGCTTGGGATGTATATTGAAAGCCTTGGTCACTGTGGAGCTGTAACTCTGCGGTGACCTTTTCCTTTCTCTTTGCTGCTCTGATCGTGGAAAGTACGAGGTTAATGTTCTGCTCGGTACCTGTCTTGTAGGCAACAATGCTATTGTCGTATAGGTCACGAATGACCGAAAGATACAGTACACCTTGTCCTGTCTTGATGTACGAAATATCCGTTACCCATTTCTGATTAGGACGGTCGGCATGGAAATCTCTATTAAGCAGATTTGGGTATCTATGCAAATATTCTCCGTAATTGCGATATTTTTTGCGTCTTACAACAGAAAGCAGATTGTATTTCTGCATAACACGAAGAACTGTCTTAGGATCATTATGTATTCCTTGTCGTTCAAGCCATATATGTACTCTACGGTAGCCATAAGTGCTGTGGCTATGCTCCTGACACTCCCGGATCTTTTCGGCAAGAGGAAGATCCTCTGCAGGTATATCCATTCTTTTGACATGGTTATAGTAACCACTTCTTGAAACTTCAAAGAACCGGCACATCTCGCTGATTGAATATTTGTCTTTGTGGCGATAGACCACCATATATTTTACGCTTGTCCTCACTTCCTTTCTGTGAGCGAGAGAAAATCCCGCATCAGCTCATTTTCCATTTCTAATTGCTTTATTTTCGCATCCTTCCGAGCCAACTTGTAACGCAGATCGGCAAGCTTATCTTCTTCCGTTACTATGCTGTTCTTTGCCGGTCTGCCTTTCTTCTTAATGGCTATTCCTGCGGCTATCTTGCGATCTTTTTGGTGAAGACGATGAATGTATGATTTTACTTGATCTTTGCTAAAGCCTAATTTCTCTCCTATTTGCTTTTGGCTAAACCCTTGATTTTGAAGTTCTGCTATTTCTTTTGCATATTGTTCTATGTGTCGATATTCTCTGGGCATAAAAATTCCTCCTATGGTAGATATATTTCTATTCTACCATAGGAGGGTCTTTTTTTCAATTGTCCGTTTTTAACGGACTTGTTCATCCCTTGGGTATTTCGTTTAAAAAAGTTCAAAAATCGGGTGTAAAAAGGGTATTTACGCTTGACTTTCGGACGCTAAAATGGTAAAATGAGGTAGATATATAAGTATATGAAATAAAAAAGATTGGGAAATCCAAATTGAAAGCCTATTTTACCGAAACGGTGTGGCATACGTTTGAGCATACGGTAGTGCTTTTGCCGTTTTTATTTTTAACCTATCTGCTTATGGAGCTGATAGAGCATAAAGCAGAGTCCAAGACCTCGGCGATTATCGAAAAAGCCGGCAGATTCGGCCCGCTGCTCGGCGGACTTCTCGGCGCACTTCCGCAATGCGGATTTTCGGCGGCTGCGTCGGGACTCTATTCGGGTCGCGTCATAACCCTCGGAACGCTCATAGCCGTATATCTTTCGACATCTGACGAAATGGCGGCGGTAATGCTTTCGGGCGCGGTCAAAAGCCCCGAAAATATAAAAAAGCTGATGATAATTTTGGCAGTCAAGGTCGTATCGGCGATAGCTGTGGGATTTGTCTGTGACCTTGTTATACGGAATAAAAAGCGAGACGATGACGAAAACGGAATCGGACGCGTATGCGAAGAGGAAGGCTGCCGATGCGGAGAGCGCGGAATTTTTATGTCGTCGTTGCTCCATACGGTGAAAATATTTGCATTTATTGTCGCAGTGACCTTTGTGATAAACAATATCGTGTTTTTTGTCGGTGAGGAAAACCTCGGCGGCGTTATGAAACGGATACCGATTCTCGGAGAATTTATAGCGGGACTTATAGGTCTGATACCGAACTGCGCGTCGTCGGTGGTGATAACCGAGCTTTATCTTGACGGCATCATAACGTCGGGACAGCTGCTGTCGGGGCTGTTTGTCGGCGCGGGCATCGGACTTCCGGTGCTGTTCAGGACTAATAAGAATATAAAGGAAAACTTCGCGGTACTGCTTACGGTCTATCTCACGGGCGTCGCGCTCGGAATACTCATAGGCGAGACGGGACTTGCCGCCGCGATGGGAATATAGCTGAAAAATTGGGATTTAACGGTGCGTTGCGTTTTTATGTGGGGCGTTGCCCCACACCCCACTAAAGGAACTTTTTGGAAAAAAGTTCCTTTAGGATCTTCAAAAACTTTCAAAAATAAATGGTTTATCCTATGTATTTATTCACC
>JAZNPQ010000149.1:0-5692 GCA_045589735.1 Eubacteriales bacterium
GCCCGAGCAACCGTTGAAAGATAAACAAACAATTAAAATATATCCCTTTTTTGAAGTTTTTTGAAGATTCCAAAGAAACTTTTTGCAAAAAGTTTCTTTGGCGGGGTATGGGCCAGAGCCCCACATAATCTTTACCTACAAATCAAAATTTACCCATAAAATTTCATATCCAAAAATTCACATTCAAAAAAATCGTGTTGACTGTTTATTTCTCATTCGGTAGGGAAAAAATAGAATTGAAAGATAAAAAGCCCTACTGAAAGGAATTAATAATATGACACAGGTCAAACGCGGAGATATATTTTATGCCGATCTAAGTCCCGTCGTCGGCTCGGAGCAGGGGGGGCTGCGCCCCGTCCTTATAATACAGAACGACGTTGGAAACCGTTACAGTCCCACCGTCATCGCGGCGGCTATTACATCACGTATGGGTAAAACACGTATGCCCACACACATCGACATACACGCCGAAAAGGTCGGTCTTGCAAAGGATTCGGTGATTCTGCTTGAACAGATACGTACGCTCGATAAGCGCAGGCTTAAGGAAAAGCTCGGACATCTTGACGACGCTATGATGAATTCGGTAAATTCCGCTATAGCCGTCAGCTTCGGTCTGTCCGAGCCGAACCATAATGTTGCTGTAGCCACAAACGAAAATGGCGGAGTTATTGCGTGAAAAATTAAAAAAATTGTATATTTTTTCACAAACCCCTTGATTTTATTGCAAAAAAATATTATACTATTAGAGTTAAGAAGCTTTAACGTATAAAATTTTTTTGTAAGGAGAAAATAAAATGGCTCTTGTAACAACAAAAGAGATGTTCAAGAAGGCATATGATGGCGGTTACGCTATCGGTGCTTTTAACATCAACAACATGGAGATTATTCAGGCTATCACAGAGGCAGCCGCAGAGAACAAGTCTCCCGTAATACTTCAGGTTTCGGCAGGCGCACGTAAGTATGCAAAGCACGCATATCTTATGGGTCTTGCAAAGGCAGCAGCCGAGGATTCGGGCGTTGATTTTGCTCTTCACCTCGACCACGGCGCAGATTTCGAGATCTGCAAATCCTGCATTGACGGCGGATTTACATCTGTTATGATCGACGGCTCTCACCACAGCTATGAGGACAATATCGCGGTTACACGTAAGGTCGTTGAGTACGCTCACGAGCGCGGCGTTGTTGTTGAGGGTGAGCTTGGTGTTCTCGCAGGCGTTGAGGATGACGTAGTTGCTGAGCACTCGTCCTATACACGTCCCGAAGAGGTTGAGGATTTCGTAACACGTACGGGTGTTGACTCTCTCGCTATCTCTATCGGAACAAGCCACGGCGCATACAAGTTCACAGCAAAGCAGTGCACAAGAAACGAAGAGGGTATCCTCGTTCCGCCTCCGCTTCGCTTTGACATTCTTGAGGAGATCGAAAAGAGACTCCCCGGATTCCCGATCGTTCTTCACGGCGCTTCGTCGGTACCCCAGGAGTACGTAAAGGAGATCAACGAGCTTGGCGGCGCACTTCCGGACGCTGTCGGTATTCCCGAAGAGCAGCTCCGCAAGGCAGCAAAGATGGCAGTATGTAAGATCAATATCGACTCGGATATCCGTCTCGCTATGACAGCAGGTATCCGTCGCGTTCTTGCTAACGATCCTTCCGCATTTGACCCCCGCGCATACCTCAAGGTTGCACGTGACGAGGTCAAGAAGATGGTCGCACACAAGATCGTTAACGTTCTCGGATCCAACAATACTCTCTAATTTCAAAAAATAACAAGGAACAGATGCAAAATCTGTTCCTTGTTTATTTTTTCATGCAGTTTTCAGGTGTAATACACTTAAATACACATTAATTTAAGTTTTTGCTATTGACAAAATAGAAATAAATGGTATAATGTTATCAGTGTTAACTTAAAAGGAGAAAAAATTATGTCTTATTTTACGATTCTTACAGACTCATCATGTGACTTGCCGGCAAATACAGCCGATCAGCTCCATACGAGAGTTGTTCCGCTTTCGGTTTTTGCTGACGGAAAACAGTACTATAATTTTCTTGACGGATCTCATATAGGCTTTGAGGAATTTTACGACAGACTCAAGGGCGGTGAGCTTATAACCACAAGTGCTATCAACGTAAGTCAGATAAAGATTGCAATGGAGGCTGAGCTTATGTCGGGTCACGACGTGCTTTACATCGGATTCTCGAGCGGACTCAGCGGAACGTATAACGCAGGTAAGCAGGCGGCGGCAGAGCTTGAGGGAGTTTATCCCGGAAAGCACGTATATACCGTTGACTCTCTCTGTGCCTCTCTCGGTCAGGGACTTCTCGTTTATCTCTGCGTTATGAAGAGAAGAGAAGGCTGGACTGTCGAGCAGGTACGCGATTACGCGGAGGAAATGAAGCTCAAGATATGTCACTGGTTCACTGTTGACGACCTTCACCACTTAAAGCGCGGTGGAAGAGTTTCGGGAGTTACCGCAGTTGTCGGTTCTATGCTTAACATAAAGCCCGTTATGCACGTAAACAATGACGGTAAGCTTGAAAATGTATCAAAAGCAAGAGGACGCAACGCGGCTATCAATGCTCTGTTTGACAAGCTCTGTGAGGGCGCTGTTGATCCTGAAAATCAAGTAATATTCATCAGCCACGGAAACTGCAGAAGTGACGCCGACAAGCTTGCAAAAATGATAAGAGAAAAATTCGGTTGCAAGGTGCTTATAAACTTTGTAGGACCTGTTATCGGAGCACATTCGGGACAGGGAACACTTGCACTCTTCTTTGTTGGAAACGAAAGATAAATAAACGAAAGATAAATTAAGGGGATCATTACTTTAGGGGGATTTAAAAAATGGAGAAAATATACGCAAGAGATTATTATGCTATGCTGACATATGCCGCGTCACGTCTTACGAACAAGGCAGAGGAAGTCAATGCACTTAACGTTTTTCCTGTTCCGGACGGTGATACTGGTTCAAATATGAGCATGACTATATCGGGCGTTTCGGGAATTACAGAGGATATGCTGGCGTCGGTCGGTTCGGTTTCGTCGTCCGCAGCAGACCTTATGCTGCGCTCGGCAAGAGGTAATTCAGGCGTTATTCTGTCGGTATATTTCAGAGGTATCGCGGCGGAGCTTAACGGTCTCGAGTTTGCTGAAGCAAAGGATATTGTAAGAGCGTTGGCGTCAGGTACAAAGGCGGCGTACGGTTCTGTAATGAACCCCACCGAGGGTACTATACTGTCGGTAATGCGCGCGGCATCCGAGGCTGTGTCAGACTTTGACGGTGAATCTGTAACCGAGCTGTTTAAAACCGCGCTCACCGCGGCTGAAGAAGCTCTTGCAAGAACACCGGAGCAGCTTCCCGTACTTAAAGAAGCGGGCGTCGTTGACGCCGGCGGATGTGGATTTATACTTATACTTTCGGCTATGACGTCGGTGCTTTCGGGAGATACCGAGGACTTTGAGCTTCCAAAGCCCAAGGCGGCGGTACAGATGAGCGCTGCGGCGGCGTGTGACGCTGAAATAGTATTCCCGTACTGCACCGAATGTATCGTTGAAAAATCCGACGAATACAAAGGAGAGGGCACAGCCAAGGAGCTTCACGAGTTCCTGCTTTCGGGTATCGGTGACAGTCTTGTTTTCGTCGAAGACACGTCTATAATCAAGCTTCACATACACACAGACCATCCGGGTAACGTGCTCAGTGAGGCTGAAAAATACGGTATGTTCCTCACTGTTAAGATAGAAAATATGAGACAGCAGCACACAGAGCTTTCGTCTACCGTAGGCGCAGATCTTTTGGACGGTGTCGGATTTGTTGCGGTATCGAACGGAGACGGAATCAAGGAGATATTCCTTGATCTCGGAGTAAACGAGATAGTATCAGGTGGGCAGACGATGAATCCGAGTACGGACGATCTGCTTGATGCCATAAAGAAGGTTGGCAAAAAGCAGGTGTTTGTGCTTCCCAATAACTCGAATATAGTGCTGTCGGCAGAGCAGACTGTTGATCTTGCAAAGGATCTTGGAATCGAGGTCAGAGTAATTCCGTCGAAGTCAATTCCTCAGGGAATCACAGCACTTTACGATTTCGACCCCGAAGCCGATATAGACACAAACGAAAAGGCAATGCGCGAAGGACTCAAAGAGGTCATATCTCTTTCAGTAACAAACGCGGTACGTGATGCCGTTATCGGTGATCTTAAAATAAAAGAAGGACAGTTTATCGGTCTTTGCGAAAACAAGGTAAGAGAGGTAGACGACACCCTTGACGGTTGCGTTGAAAAGCTTATAGGACGGGTGGTCGATTCTTCTTGCGTGACTGTGTACGTGGGAGAAGGACTTGACGATAGCGATACAAGCAGAGTTACAAAGCTTATCGAGGACAAACTCGGAGATTCTGTTGACTTTACCGTTATATACGGCGGTCAGCCCGTATATTCGCTCATAATTTCGGGTGAATAATATGACGGATCCCATAACAAAAGAGTACGTTGACACAAAAAGCGCACTGATACGTGCGGGACTCAAGGAGCTGAGAGAAAACGGATACAACAATTTCTCGATCCGCCGCGTAGCCGCAGATTGCGGTATATCGTGCGCCGCTCCGTACCGTCATTTCAAGAACAAGGGTGAATTTGTACTCGAAATATTCAGGTATATCAACCGCGAATGGTATTTGACGCAGAACGTAATACTCAGCGAGTACGCAGACGATAAGGACAGACTTATTGAGATAAGTGTGTCGTACGTCAGGTTTCTTGTCGATCATCCGGACTTCTTTGCGCTACTCATGTCGAGTATTGAGGGGATGGGAGATGAGGAACGTATCAAAGTGAAGTCAGGAGTCAGCACTTGTGTTCGAGGACTTGTTGAGAATTATTGCAATCGCGTGGGAATGTCCGATACCGATCGTGACCGAAAGATGTATATAATAAGGTCAATAATAATGGGCGGCGCGTGGATGATACTCAACGGAGAGACAGATAACAGCGAAAAAGCATTGGATTTCGTTCGCTCCTCGGTCGCAAGAGAGTTTGATATTGAATAATCATTATAAAATCGGCAGAAGGATTGATTCTCTGCCGATTTTGTGGTATAATTAGGATACAAATTAATAACATTTATTGAAATAAAACAAGGAGAAGAAATGGAAATAACTATTGATGTTTTAGAAAAATATTTACTTGAAAGATACGGCGGCTGGGCAAATGAGCAGGGACTGTTTTTGAAATTGGTAGAAGAAATCGGAGAGGTAGCAGAGGTTATCAATATGCGTTCCGGAAGTAAAAAGGCAACCGATGCTGATCTTACACGCGAGCTTGGTACAGAGCTTGCCGATATGATCCACTACATAGTTGCCATTGCCGCAATAAATAACATTGACCTTACGTCAATTATGCTTGAAAAGGATAAAAAAGCTTCTGTAAAATATAATCACGATATTAATTTGGAGACATTTATTCTAAATTAAAATAAATATGGGGTTGCGTAATTAACGAAGTCCACACTGACAAAAATAATGCCATACGTGTTTTTTCGTATGGCATTATTTTTCAAATTTTGATTTATGGGTGTGTTGATACGAGGGCTCTGCCCACACCCGCTTAAGGAACTTTTTGCAAAAAGTTCCTTAAGAATCTTCAAAAAACTTCAAAAATGGGGCTTGTTTTGAGTTTTTGTTTATCTTTCAAAGCT
>JAZNPQ010000150.1:0-14096 GCA_045589735.1 Eubacteriales bacterium
AACGACGATTATCGTAGGCTTTCCTGCTTCGTGAGCGATACCTGCTATTTTTTCGTCCTGCTCGGTGATTCCTGTACCCGCGTCAATCATAAGCAGACATACATCAGCTCGTTCAACCGCGGTGTGAGCGCGAAGAACAGAATATTTTTCGATACTGTCGTTTATCTTCGCCTGACGTCTGATACCTGCGGTGTCAATAAACGTGTATTTACCGAATTCGTTTTCAACGTAGGTGTCGATAGCGTCGCGCGTAGTTCCAGCAATATCCGAAACGATAAGTCTTTCCTCACCGAGAATTCGATTGATTATAGAGGATTTTCCCGCGTTAGGCTTTCCGATAACTGCAACCTTTATGGTCTCGTCTTTTTCTTCTTCTTCACTTTCGGTAGGAAGATTTGCCACGATCTCGTCGAGAAGATCTCCCGTTCCGCTACCGTGAAGGGAAGAGACTGCTATAGGGTCGGTGTCAAGTCCAAGCTCGTAAAATTCATAGAATCCGAGCGGTGCTTTCCCGACACCGTCACATTTATTGACACAAATAATTATCGGCTTACCTGATTTTTTGAGAAAAACAGCGATGTCTCGGTCATCGGCAACAAGACCTGCCTTGACGTCGGTCATAAATACGATAACGTCAGCCGTATCAATAGCAATTTCCGCCTGAACCTTCATTTGAGCAAGAATAATATCGTCTGTTTTTGGCTCAATACCGCCGGTATCGATAACGATAAACTGTCTGCCGTTCCAATCGGTTTCTCCGTATATACGGTCGCGTGTTACACCGGGAGTGTCCTCGACTATTGCGCGACGCTCGCCGATAAGTTTATTAAAAAGTGTACTTTTTCCAACGTTAGGTCGTCCAACGATGGCGACAATTGGTTTAGACATTAAAATCAGTCCTTTCTGTGTTGTGATATCCAAGAAGCTTTTGAAGAAGCTCTGCGCCGTCTTCACTACAGGGTGTGATCTTTATGTTAAGCATACTCGAAAGCTGCTCGAGTGTTATATCGTCAAGAAATATCTTTTCATCGGCTCTGAGCGCGTTTGCCGGAATAAGCAGCTCATCTCCGAGAGGCTTGTATTTCAGCTGTTCATAAATGTCTCCTGCCGTTAAAAGACCAGAAACAGTTACGCTTTCACCGTAAAAATTGTTGATTATTTTGTATGTGTTAACTTTAATATCTGAAATCGAGCAAAGCTTATCGCAAAGCTTTTTTATCATAGGATAAGCCGACGCTCCTGTGGCAACCGAAACTGTGCGGGAGTAGGGAAGTGACAGCTCTTTTTCGGAATATTCAAATTCATCGGTAAATTCGTTTTCAAAAGAGCGCAGCATACCGACACCGTTCTCAATTTGTGAATAACCCTCGTAATAACTTTCATCAGGGATATCAATGCCTGCGTTCAGATAAAATTCGTCCGAACAGAAGAAAATTCGCGAGCCGTAGTCGTCAATACATTTCTCACCGAATTTATTTACTTGTTCAATAACACTTGAGGCTTCTTCTTTTGAAAATAAAGACAGGGGATAGAGCCCGTCGCGGTGCTTTGTAAGTCCTGCAGGTACTATCGAAACGCTTGTAAGGCTCGGAACGTACTGCAAAAGGTCGGTCATAGTGCGGTCAAGCGCCGCGCCATCATTAAGTCCTTTGCAAAGAACTATCTGTGCGTTAAGCTCAAGTCCCGCATCGGCAAATCTTTTAAGGTATGATAAAACCTCACCCGCGCGCTTATTTTTCATCATTTTTTTGCGAAGCTCAGGGTCTGTTGTGTGAACCGAAATACGTACGGGAGAAATTCGCATTTTTATAATGCGCTCTACGTCCTTGTCAAACAGATTTGTGAGCGTTATATAATTTCCGTGAAGAAACGAGAGCCTTGAATCATCGTCTTTGAAGTATATGGTTTCACGCATACCTTTCGGATTTTGGTCGATGAAGCAAAATACACATTTATTCGAGCAACACCTCTTTTTATCCATAAGAGGTGTGTCGAATTCAAGTCCGATATCGGAATACGGAGGCTTAACTATAACAGCTTCAATATTTGTTCCGTCACGAAGAAGAGAAAGAACGATCTTGCGCTCGGTCAGATAAAATCTATAATCAAGAACGTCGTTTATCTCGTGACCGTTTATCGAGACCAAAACGTCGTCGGATTTAATCCCGGCATTTTGTGCAAGAGAACCGTTTTCAATATTTTTTATGATAACCATTCGATACGAGCCTCCTTTCAAAAAAATAGCAGTGAATTTTGTTTCGAACAAATTATAATGTATTATTATATCATATTTATTTAATCGTGTCAATCGCAATTTTGCCCGTGAAATAACCAAAAATCAAAAGGAGAGAGCAGCGCGTTTTGTCAGAAACAACTTTCAACAAAATGCAAATTTTGCTTAAAGAAGAGAAGCGCTTTTAGGGTATATAGGAGGTTTTTGCAGCTTGTACGGCTTATAATATCCCTCAATTTGATGTGTTTCTAAAAAAAATACGTTTATTATCTAAAATACTCTTGATAATTTTTTAAAATCTGTTATAATGGATGTGTAAATATAATTTTTACTTTTGGAGGTAAAATCATGGCAATAAAAATGCGTGTTCTTCATTATACCGGCAAAGCTAAGCTTCAGGCTGCAGCACAGCTTATCAAGGATGAGTACGAGCTTGCTATCAACGCGGTCGATACCATTCCTCCCGCATATTCCTGTAACAACGAGCGTATCGTAATTCTCGCGCTTTCCGTAAAAAATGACGCAGACGACACACTTCGCAGATTCCTTATCGAGCTTACCAAGAGCCGCGCTCAGAACGTCGCTATAATCGCTGACGGTAACGAAGAAGGTGTTGCTAAGGTCAAGACATATCTTTCCGCAGGCGGCACAAATATCATCGACCCCGTATTCTATATGAAGGTCGGACTTTTCGGCGGTAAGAAGCTCACAGACGATGAGACCGCACAGCTTAAGGATTGGCTTAAGACCGTTGTTGCTTCTTTGGCGTAATTTTAAGAATATGAACAAAATATTAACAGCAGGGCGATTTGTCCTGCTGTTAATATTTTATTTTATATCTGTTTCCTCATTCGTTCAAGCGCGGCTTTTTCGAGCCTCGATACCTGCGCCTGCGATATGCCTATTTCTGCGGCTATCTCCATTTGTGTTTTGTTCTTATAAAAGCGCAGATTTATTATATTTTTCTCTCTTTCGCTCAGCTTTTTCATAGCTTCCTTAAGCGCAATATTTTCAAGCCACGCTTCATCCGCAGGGTTTGAATCGCTTAACTGATCCATAAGATATATCGAGTCACCGCTTTCGCTATAGACCGGCTCGTAAAGCGATATCGGCTCGACAATGGCTTCAAGAGCTCTTGCAATATTTTCTTTCTTTTCGCCAAGTATTTTTGCAAGCTGCTCTATTGTCGGCTCGCATTGCTTTTCCTTGATAAATTCTTCACGAGCCTGGATTGCCTTGTAAGCCGTATCGCGCATAGACCTGCTGATTCTTATCGCGTTGTTATCTCTTAAATACCTGCGTATCTCACCGATTATCATAGGCACGGCATAGGTCGAAAATTTAACATCAAGCTCCAAGTTGAAATTATCCACAGCCTTTACAAGACCGATACAACCGACCTGAAAAAGATCGTCCATATCCTCGTGACGGTTGTTAAATCTCTGAATTATACTTAAAACCAAACGTAAATTACCGTAAATAAGCTTTTGACGGGCATCGGTGTCCCCTGCCTTGCTCTTCTCGAGCAGTTCCCTTTTTTCACTGTCTGATAAAGTCTTTAGCTTTGAAGTGTTTATACCGCAAATTTCTACTTTATTATAAAACATTTGTCCTCCGAGGCAAAAGTTGTTTATACAAAAATTATTGCCTTTTCGGAAGAAGATTTATTCAATATAAGAGCCGTATCAACTTGGTAATATTTCCTAAGCGCATTTTATAATAAAAAAACAGAACTACGGAATTTCCGTAGTTCTATTTTTTCTGTTAGATCTTCTCTTTAACCTTGGAAGCTTTTCCAACACGTCCGCGCAGATAGTAAAGCTTTGCGCGTCTGACCTTACCGTTGCGTATGGTCTCTACCTTTACAACGTTCGGAGAGTGGATCGGGAATGTCTTCTCAACTCCACAACCGTACGATACGCGTCTAACGGTAAATGTCTCGGAGATTCCGCCGCCGTTCTTTGAGATAACTGTACCCTCGAACAGCTGAATTCTTTCACGGGCTCCTTCCTTGATTCTGTTGTGGACACGAACTGTGTCTCCAACGTTGACGGAAGGAACATTCTCCTTGAGTTGCTCATTTGTCAGAACCTTAATAAAATCCATTATATTGGCCCTCCTTATCCGGGACATTCGTGCTTGAGCATTAATGCAGAGGACTGTCCGTTTTTTTACGGTCATAATGACACAAATAGCATTATACCATATATGTTTTAGTTTTGCAATAGCTTTTTGAAATATTTTTCAAATATTTTTGCTAAAAAACAAGTTTTTCAGCATATTTATTATCGGTTTTAGGTTTACCGCGATCACAACTGAGATATAAGACACAGCAACGCACACAAGCATTAAGGTGTTTTCTCTTATACCGAGCATTGCAAAAGCGCCCAACAATATAAGAACACTGTTTATCGCTAATCTGATAATATGCATATCGAATTTAAGTAGCCGTCTTGTGTCGATAGCCCTTATGATAAATACCGTTACGTAGCTTATAAGAGTTGCGACCGCTGCGCCCTGTACGCCAAGCCCTGCGCATTTAAGAGTGAAGCTACCGAAAGTCAGTTGCGACGGTATCAATATAAAGTTCAATAAAATATTGATAATTGCCCCTGACATAGCAGTCAAAAATGACTTTACGCTTCTTTTCTTTACCATATATATGCTTGAGAGGAAGTTGACGAAGCTTGAAAACACTCCTGCGATAGCAAGCATAGGAATGAAAGCCCACGCAGAGTAATAGCTCTCCGCAAAAAGTATTTTTGCGCCTATCTTTGAAAAAGCGATTATAAATGCTCCTGCCGTAAATATGATGCTTTGAAAGCACGAAAAGACATTTGAATAAAACGCGGGTGCGTTTTCGGGGTCGCTTTCTTTAACTGCCGAAAACTGCCACGCTTCAGAAAATACGCCTGTAACAAGTGTCAGCAGCGTGGGTATTTTATATGCCGCCGTGTAAAGACCGTTTTGACTTTCTCCAAGAAAATAAGTCACCATATATCTGTCCGACACGTTTGTTATCCACCAGAATATCGTTGTCGGTATAAGCGGCAGACTGTATTTCAGCATTGACCGTGCGAGCTTTTTGTTTATACTTTTAAAGCTAATGTCCTTCCAAAGCTTTGCGTATATCATGAGGAAGCATCCGAGTATAAAGTCGGCTATTACTATTGAAAAAACGTAACCGTACTCACTTGAGAAAAAGCTGCTTTCGGGAAGTGCGACCAAGAATATCACGTTAAACGTAATAGTCAGAACGGTGTTCAGTATTCCTTGCGCGGCAAAAAGCTTTGTTTTGTCAAGCGCTCTTATATACTGTGCACATACCGAATGGAAGTTTGACATGAGAACGTACAGTATTATAAGCCACACATAGCTTTTAAAATACGAGGATATGAGCATAAGCGGCGACAGTATCAAGAATATTGCACTTGACGCAAGAAGAAGAGCAAATCCCGTTGAAAACACCAAACGCTTGTCTGTGTCCTTGTCGAGTGTGAATCTGAAAATACCGTCGCATATTCCCGCTGCTGCCAGCGGTATCAGGAGATTTGCGAGGTTGCTGATAAGGTCTGCTTTGCCGAATTGAGCCTCTGTCAGACATTCTGTATAAAGCCTTGTCAGAAAGAAAACGAGTATCTTAGAGGCAAAGGTACCGATACCGTAAACTGCCGTATCCGATATTAATTTTTTATATTTGTTCATAAAATCACCTACTGTATAATTGTATCACAGAAAATGTTATTTATCAACAGTTTTTTTGATGATTTTTAATCTAAATATATAGGCTCGATTATTATAGCCGACAGCGGCGGAAGGTCAACCTCAACAGAACCGTCAAGCCTTGTTATGGTTTTATCGTTAAGTCGGTTTAACCCGCCAAAGCACTCGTCATCGCTATTGAAGATCTCACGGTAATAAACGTATCTTCCGTATATGGGAATCCTGTATTTTTTCCGAAAAGCCGATGAGAAATTGAGTATGACCACAAGCTCTTTTTTGTTATTCCCTATTCTTTTATATGCAAGTACAGAGTCTCCGCCGCGGTCGTTACAAACCCACTCAAAGCCGTCCTTTAAAAAATCGTTTTCCCAAAGCGCAGAATGTTCAAGATACAGTTTGTTTAGCGACGTAAGGTATTTATAAAATGATTGCTTGATATTTGTGTGTTCAAGCAGAGTATCGGGCTCGACGTATTCTTTTGGAAATATATTTTCCGCGCGCAATGTCTTTTTACCCGGATAGGTCATCATTGCCGCAAAAAACAGACGCATATTTGAAAATTTTGTCGTATCCGAACCGAACATCCGAGAAAACAGAGAGGATTTTTGACCGCTTTCTGAAAAATTTGTCAAAATATATTTTTTTGAAAAGGCGTACAGCAAAGGAAAGGTCAATCTGTTGTGCTTTCCCGCTCTGAAATACGGATCGGTTGAAAGATAATCCAATAATTCCTTTGTAAAGCCGAGGTTTTGAACTAAAATTTTTTCGGACTGATATCTATTGTTGAAATCGCTGTCAAATATCCATATTATATCAGAAAAATCGCTTGTTTTATATTCTGCATTTTCAGATGAAACGCAAAATCCGTCAATATGAAAGATTTTGACCCAAAAATCAGGCGTATCGGAAAGTAATTTGTCTGTAAGCGTCAGAAAAACACCGATGTCGTTTGAGTGTAATTTATTAATAAAGAATTTTAAATCTTCAGGCGAACCGTACACAGGATTTGGCGCAAAGGATATATCATACTCACCGTTTTTTAATATGTCCGTAAGATTAATGTGTGTGTATCCGTTTTGTATAATATAATCTGATAATTCTGTGCCAAGATCCCTGAAATTTAGCGTGCTTATTATATTTTCCGAATGCAAAAATTCAATATCTGCGCTGTAGATGTTGAGAGGTATTGAAAAATAACCTTTTCCGTATTTAAAAAAAGACGCACGCTTTTTTATATATTTTTCATCCTGCCACTCAAATTGCTTTTCACAACAGACGATTGACAAATGGTGGGGGTATGCGTCAAATTCTCTGGCGTATGGGTCTATGATGTAGGTTATACCTTCTGTGCCGAATATTCTGTATTTGTACCTCATTCCGTCGATCGGTATATCGCTTTCATATACCAATTCCCATACGTCGCTGTCTGTGATATTGTTCATAAAATTATTTGTCCAGGAATTAAAATCACCGACAAGAGCAACCTCTGATGCTCTTTCCGCACGAACTCTGAAAACGTATCGGTTTATATTCTTATCCGTACTCAATTTATGCACACCGAAAAACTCATACGTCGGTTCTCTGAAAGAAGCTTCTCTTTTTACTGTTTTTGCGAAGGTTGAGCTTGGGCACATAAAAAACACATCCTAAAATATCATTTAAGATATAGGATGTGTTTTTTTTTGTGTTTTAATCTGTATCTTGTGCGTTTTTTTGACATCTTGAACAAATTTCAGAAATTCCGTATTCCATAGCAGCCTCTTTGTTTCCTCTGAGCTTGTTCTCTTCGGGTGTCTTCGACAAATGTGTACAGCTTTCAAAAATATGTAGCTTTGTACCGCTTTTTGTCCAGATATAAATTGCCTCGTCGTTTGGAGTAGTTTCGTTTGGGTTGTCCGTGTCAAAAAAAGATGTTATTTGTTCTTCTGTCGATTCCACGGTCGTTTCGTTGCTTGTTTCCGCAGAAGGCAGGAATGAGGGAAAGTTATCAACTGTTAAATTTGCGTTTTTTAAGCAAAACGAACACGGTTCTGTTTTGCCTGCGTAATACGCATCCTCAAGCAAGCCTTGTTTGATTTTGGATGGCTCGGATTTTGACAGCGCTTGACAATCGGTAAATAAATGAAGCTTTGCGCCGCCTTCTGTCCAATAAAACACAGTGGCATCGGTTATCTCAATATTTGGGGTGTCAGCCGCTTCCGTATCTGTGAGTTTTTCCTTTAGTTCCGAAATCTCTTCTTCCGAAAGCTTGTGACCTGAACTGAATTTATGATCGGTATTGGCACTATATTCGGAGCACGAGACCATCAAAACAAGAAGTGCAATAATCATAAAGAAAGACGTTAGTTTAAGGTTAGTCATTTCTGTATTCCTCTGATAAAAGCTTTTCAAGCATAATAACCTTTGAACCCGAATATTCATACGCTCCCTTGAAGTCACCAACCTCGCGGCAACATATTTCAAGCTCACAAAAGAGGTCGTACATGATAGGCATAGGTATATTTTCACTTCCGTTAAGCAGCTCAAGAATGGATGACATTGCCTTTACGTGTTGATTTTGACTAAGAAGCAATTTTATATTTACAAGTGATACGTATATACCGTTTTTGAAGGCATTATTGCAATTTTCAAGGTTTTTAAGCGAAGAAAGATATCTGCAAAAATCATCTCCGTCGGCAAGGCTTAAGGGCAGCTCGGTATCCTCAACGCTTTCACTGTATAATGTCGGGGACAGCTCTCTCATATAATCACAGTATACCGTAGCCTCGGCCTGTATGTGAAGCGTATTGTAGTGAGTGTCTCTTGCAAACTCGACTGCGCGATCAAAAGTCTCGCAGGCTTTCTTCAAATGACCGTTGCAAAATTCTTCCTTTGCAATTCCGAGAAAGCATTCTGCGATTATAAGACTCAGCTCGTTGTCTTTTACACTGTCAAGCATATCTTCACATAAAGCGAGACAAATACGGTAGTTTTTATCTTCAAAGGTTCTGTGAATGTTTTCCATTGCATTCATACGACGGTAAAAATATTCTCCGTCATCATCAGAAACAAGAATACCAAGCGGGACGTTAAGACGCTTTGCTATATATTCGACAGTCGGAAGTGAGGGCTGAGCCGAGCCGGATTCTATAAGACTAAGCATATTTCGAGTTATAAAATTTCCCGCAAGCTCGCTTTGTGTCATTGATTTTTCAGTACGGAATTTTTTTATTTTTTCGCCTATTTTCATATTTACTCCAATTTTTTTCAGGGTACTTGTTATTATACCACATTTATTCCAAAATGTAAATATAATTTACGATATTTTTTTCAGCATCTATTTACAAAAATCGCAATTTATTGTATAATATATCTTACATAAATAAACTAACGAGGGGTTTGTATATGAAATTGCTTGAAGAGAAAATAAAAAAAGACGGTGAGTTTCGACCCGGCGGTATCGTCAAGGTTGATAGCTTTCTAAATCACCTTATGGATACGTATATTATAAAAGAGATAGGAAAAGAGTTTTACCGCTTGTTTAAAGACAAGAACATCACAAAAATACTTACCGTTGAAGCGTCGGGTATAGGTATCGCGTGCATTACCGCTACATATTTTGACGTGCCTGTTTTGTTTGCGAAAAAGGCACAGTCAAAAAATATTGACGGAATTGATATGCTTTACACCTCAAAGGTTCATTCCTACACAAAAGGTATAGACAGTATCATAAGAGTTGACAAAAGATACCTCAAGGCAGAAGATAACGTACTCATCATAGACGATTTTCTGGCAAACGGCGAAGCAGTCCTTGGACTTGAATCAATAGTCGATCAAGCGGGAGCTACGCTTGCTGGAGTCGGTATTTGCATAGAAAAAGCATTTCAGCCCGGCGGAAAGATTCTGCGCGATAAAGGCATAGATGTAAGATCTCTTGCTATTATTGACAGTGACAACAACGGAGATATGATATTTATTGAAAAATAAGTATTGTTGAAAGGATAGTTTTTATGAAGCCATCACAAAAAAGAAAATGTGAGCTTTTTGTTTATAATCGAAGCTTAGTAAAGCAAAATCTCAAAAGCAAAAAATCTGTCCTTGTCTCTTTGATCTCTGAAGCGTACTCATCCTTGCTTTACGTGTTTGATTCAAATAAAGTTTTTTATTATAAGGAAAATTCAAAGCTCAAAAAAACTACAACCGCAGATCTAATCGCTACACGTATATCATTACAAGATAAAGCAAGAGTTGACAAAATATACGATATATACGTTGAGCTAAAAAAGCGGCTGAAAAATCATTGCCGTGAATGTTTTGTACAGTATGCCGCGTGTGTTATTGCAGAGTATACCGACGGTGTTGACTCGGCAAGAGTCGCGCACCTCGCAACGAAACAGCTTGAAAGTATACGTGACCGAAAAAAAGATATGCGTTGCAATAACGATTTGATAATATCTTCCCTTCTTGCAATATGTAATATTAAGAATCGTTACGAATTTGCAGATGACATTGCAGAATGTATCAGCGAACTGAAAGAACGTGACATTTCTGCGGATACTTCAAGGTACGTTTCAAGAATACTTGCGTTCGGTAAAGGAGTCGCTTCGGCAAGATGCGACAGGTTTATAAGGATTTTGGATCTTCTTAAAGAGCGTGAAGTAAAGCTTGGAACGGGTAAAGAAACCGTCGCCGTCGCATTTGCTTCGCTTATAGATATACCCGACGATACGTTGGCTGATTCCATTGCAGAGATCTATAATTATTTTGAGCAGAGTAAAGCGCTGAATTCGGAAATAATCAACACAAGACGCGCTATGTATTCCGTGCTTATCGCCTGCGACGAGCTTATTTCGAACATTGACGACACAACACTTCGATTGATAAAAGAGGCAACGCTCGCCGAGATTTTGTCGTTTGGAATTTAATAATTTACAAAGAAGAGGGTGAGTCAAATGCATTTTTTTGCATTTGACTCCCCCTCAACGTTTTTGCTTGACGGTTAAACACCGTCATTTTTGCCTTTATAAAGGCAAAAAACGTAAATTCCGAGCGACAAAAAAGTCTAACGTCGACTTTTTTGCGTGGGGGCTTCGTTAATGACTCAGCCCCTTTTACTTTAATATCTCTTCAAGATTGCAAAATCCGGAACTGTTTAAAGTAACGGCTATCACGCGGTCGCTATCTCGTATAACCGATCTTCCGTCGGGAATTATGACATTCCCTTCTCTGATTATTGCAGCTATAAGCGTATTTGGCTTTAATTTGAAATCGGGAGACGAAAACGGAACTTCTTTTTTGGAAAAATTACTGTCGGCAATAAATTCCACAAATTCTATTTTTCCGTCAGCGGATCTATTTACGGCGTTTATGTCACCCGACCTATGCTCGAAGCGGTTTTCATGGTGTCTTATATAACGCAACAGATTGTGAGCGGTGGAGAGCGCGGGAGAAACGGTATAGTCTATTTCTACCTCTTTCAGAATTTCGGCATAAGAGGGAGAAACTATTTTTGTAATGATAGGATGTATACCGCACGACCACGCAAACATAGAGATAACAAGATTTGTCTCGTCTGCCCCTGTGAGTGCGACACACGCATCGAATTTTTGAATTCCCTCTTCTGTCAGCAGCCCCGATTCAACGCCGTCACCGTATACGATCTCGGCATTCGGAAGCTCAACGAGCAGCTCTTCGCAACGCTTTTTGTTGAATTCTATTATTTTAACTCTTATTTTATGCTCACAAAGCTCCTTGGCAAGATAGAGACCGATAGTTCCGCAACCGACCATCATAACGCTTTTTATCGGCTTTTTTATGAGACCGAGAGATTCACAGAGCTTTTTTAATTCATTTTGCGATGACACGACATTTATTGTGTCACCGAGCTTCAAAACGAAATCCCCATTAGGGACAAAAACGTCTTTTCCTCTTTTTACTGTGGAAATCAGAATATCCGCTGTGATTTTCTTTCTAAACTCACTTATCTTTATATCAGCTTCGGTTATTTTTTCATCGATAGTTAGTTCAGAGACGGTTGTGTCTGAGCTGAAAAACGCATCAAGCTTTAACGGTATCGGCAAACGTATAATTCTTGATATTTCCTTCGCCGTATCATATTCGGGATTTACTATGTGTGATATACCGAACTGATTTTTTATATAATCGCTTTCCTCAGCAAAATCGGGATTTCTTACAAATGCAACTACCTTTTTTGCCCCGAGACTCTTCGCCATCATACTGCACATAAGATTGATCTCGTCTGTTTCCGTGGCTGCAATAACGATGTCAGTGTCGGCTATTCCCGCTTTTCTTAAAACGGTTCTTGAGGCTCCCGAACCGCAATATCCGCAGACGTTGAATTTTTCGGTTGCATATTCAACAGCCTCGTGAGACTTGTCTATAACGGTAATGCTGTGCTCTTCGCCAAGTATACTGCTTATTATTCCAATACCGGTGCGCGCAAGACCTATTATGAGTATTTTCATTGTCTGTCTCCTTTCGAATGAAGTCTTTTGGTTTTGTGTCTTTCTGTCAACTTAAATACAGCACCCGACGTAAAGCCCTGTACTATCACGGTAAACAGTATAACTATATAAGTCGTATCAATAAGATGAGTATATATCACAGGAGTGTCGGCAAAGATCGTTTTTACGTTCATAACAAGAGCGAGGGAAAGACCGCCGCGAAGTCCTGACCATGTCATGAGAGAGGTGTACTCAAACGGTGTGTAATTTAAAGGAAGACTTCTTTTCCCTATAATAAGAGATGACACAAGCACACCGACAGCTCTCGCAATAAGAGCTATTATTACTGCGAAAATACAGAGCCATACCGATTTTATACTGAACGATATCGTAAGTACCGAGAACCCTATAAGAACAAAAAGTACATTATTGATAATATCGTCGATTATGTGCCAGAAGCCGTCGTAAAGCTCGTGTGGGTCGGTAATTACACGTGTTCTCTTTATCTTTTCCATAGAGTAGGCATAATAAACACCGCAAACCACAGATGCAATAGCTCCCGAGAGTCCGAAGCTTTCACAAATAATATAAGAACAGGAAACGTTAAGAAGGCTTATTATTATCTGCTTTATTGGGTCTCGCGTGTGACGAACCAAAAAGAAAGTAAGGAATGACAGGACGAGAGAGACAACAACAGCACCTATGATTTCTTTTGATATGGCAACCACAAAATTTTCGGTGTGTGAATTGTCAACTATTCCTCTGACAAAAACAAACAGCGCAACCGCAATACCTTCGTTGAAAAGCGATTCGCCTTCCATAACAGACGTCACGCTTTTTGCAACGCCGAGCTTGTCCAAAATTCCGGTGACGGCAAGCGGCGCGGTCGGACCTAAAATACATCCGAGAAGGATACACACCCATATGTCAATAGCTATTCCGAGTAATTTTGTCGCAAGCCAGAACAAAATACCAAATCCTGCCGCGAAGATTACAGTCGTAACAGTTGAAAGAAGCAGAACCGATTTTGCATTACTCATAAGCTTCGAAAAATGAAGCTTGCTGGCGCCCGCAAAAAGCATAAAGCAATGGACGCCGTGAAACAGAAATTCCGCAAAATCAAACGACGAATAGGTTTCCGTAACCTTGCCAAGTATAGAAAACGATTCTACCTTAGAAAGCAAAAGAAGCGATACTCCGACTACTGTTGAAAACAGTACAAGCGCGATATCGTTCGGCATATGAAAGAATTTTTCGTTAAGTATTCCAACGATTATTATAACCAGAAATACAAACATGAAAATTATCAGCGTCGTCATTTTATCACCTCTTTCTTACAGAATCACATTATATCATGTTTTTCACAATGTGTCAACATTCGTTCTTTTTAACTATCAAAAAACTATCAAAAAATCACCCACATGAATATACTGAAATCAGAAAAATTTTTCAGGAGGTTTTGTTTTGAACAGCGAAAGAATTACACCGCAAGGAGCTGACGGTCAGGGCTTTTTAACTGTACGTGTCACTACCGCAAGAGGCGCCATTCCGCTTGAAGGCGCAACCGTTACTATAACAGGAAGCGATAAAAACGATTCGGGTGTAAAGCAGGTTTTCGTTTCGGGTGCGGATGGGCTTACTCAAAAAATATCGCTTGAAGCTCCGCCAAGAGCAAATTCGGAAGGTCCTAACAGAGG
>JAZNPQ010000151.1:0-12463 GCA_045589735.1 Eubacteriales bacterium
CCGGCTCCTGCTCGTCTGATACCACCGGCAAGGATCTGCTGGATAGCATAGTTGAAGGATTTGAGCTGCTCGGACTGAATGTAGATCGATGCACCTGCGTTCCAAAGTCCCTGGAAGCAGTATACGATAAGCGTCAGCCAAGCGGGCTTAACCATGGGCATTGCGATGACCCAGAAGGTTCTGAGCTCGCTTGCACCGTCAAGTCGTGCAGATTCGAGAACCGCATCTGATACGCCCGTATCCATGAACTGCTTCATAAGGTAAAGTCCGAGAGTCGTTGCGAAGGCAGGAATAATTCTTGCCCAATATGTATCGACCCAACCGAGAGCACTCATTATGAAGAAGCTCGTGATACCTGTAACGGTGGAGTGAAACATAAGTGACGTTCTGATAGTGCTGAACATCCATTTTCTTCCGGGGAACTTGATCTTAGCAAATGCATAAGCTGCAAGAGAGGAGAAGAAAAGGTTTCCTATTGTTCCAACTACCGATACAAATACGGTGTTAAATATGTATCTTGAGAACGGAACCCAAGAAATATTCATCTGAACAAACAGGTCTCTGAAATTATTAAGTGTAGGCTTCATAACTATGAAGCGAGGGGGGAACATCCAAAGCTCATCAAGCGGTTTGAGTGCCTGTATTATAACATAGTACAAAGGAAGAGCCATGAACAATCCGAGAATTACGAGAATTATCGAAATTCCTATATCTCCGCCGGCAGAACGGCTGAGAACAACTCTATGTTTTCTTGTTCTTAATCTTGCCATTTTACCTACCTACCTTGTTCAAAATCTTCTTTACCAAAATGTTCGCGCCGAACATTATGACAAACAAGACAACTGCGATTGCCGATGAATAACCGATCTCAAATCGTTGACCGCCGTAGTCATCCAAGTGATGCATTATCGTATGAGCCGCATAATCTACCGACGGGAATCCGCAGAGTGCCGTAACGACACCGCCGAAGCCGAACGAGCCCGTGATAGACATGATAGCACCGAACATAAGCTGAGGCTTCATGCTGGGAAGGGTTATGTACCAAAGCTCCTGCCATCTGTTGCGAATTCCGTCAACGGCTCCCGCTTCGTAGTAGGAACGGTCAATTCCCTGAAGACCTGCGATAAACGAAAGGAATGACGTGCCGAGTGAACACCAAAGTGCTACCACTATACAAAGAGGCATTATGTACTTCGCATTCTCAAACCACGCGATCTCACTTTCAATAATTCCAAGCTTCATAAGCCAGGCATTTACCCAACCGTACGAGTCACTCGAGAAAAGCGTTTTCCATATAAGATAAGCTTCACCCGAAATCGAGGGGGCATAGAATACAAGTGTTACGAATGCTCTAACCTTGGGAGAGAGCTCGTTTATGAACCACGCAACCATAAGAGACATCAAATAGGATGCGGGGCCGACTATACAGGCAAAGACAAACGTGTTCTGACAGGCGGTCATAAAGATATCGTCATCAAGGAACAGTCTTGTGTAGTTTTCGAACCACACAATGCTTGGAACCTGCAACATATTAAAGTCAGTAAAGCTAAAAGCTATTGACAGAAGCACGGGTACGACCGTGAATAAGGTGAAGATAATTACAAAGGGGGCTATCATTGCATAACCGACCCAGTTGCGCTTCATCTCTTTCCATATCCACTGCGCTTTGGTCATATCCTTACGTGCCACAGCTTTTTTAGTTGTTGCCGTTTTCTGTGACATTGTTTTTTCTCCTTACATTGAATTTTACCCGACTATCAATAAGAAGCCTGATAAGAATAGAGTGCATCTGCCGCTTCTTCGATGTAATCAGCTACATCGTAGAACTTAGAGTACTGCGTTGCTCTCAAGCTGTAGGAAGCCGCAAGAAGCGCCTCGATGTCTTCATCGGGAACGTAAGCCTTATATGTCGAAAGCCCTGCTATTGCGTCTCTCAAAGCCTTTATTTCTGCACTGTATTCGCTCTTTTCGGCATCAGAAAGGCCATCAAGGACCTCAAGTGCCATTTCGATTCTCTTTTCAGCAAGAGTCTCACCTATTTCAAGGGTCTCAAGATCGAACTCTTCGCGTTTTCTTGTGATTTCCTTATTAATAATGTTAATGTAACCCTGGATTGCATCAGCGGGATTCATCTTATCGTTGTACGCTGAAAGGAATGCAAATTTTGTATAGCGTCCTATAATGTAAGAACCGGGGTAGTTGGGAATAGATGCAAGATTGTTGAACTGCGTCTTAAGCTGCTCATATTCGTCAGTTGTCCAAGGCATACTTTCAAGTGCCGTAATATTCGCGGTTGAATACTTTGCAGAGTCACCGAGGATAGCGACCATCTCATTTGAATAGTCGATCTGACACTCTGCACCGACATGCCATTTCATAAATTCCCACGCACCGTCAATATGGTCGCATCCGTTTATCATCGAAATAGCGGAAACGGTAGCAACCGCAGCATTGCTTATATCCTGGACTATGTTTCCGTCCTCGTCAACTCTTTCGGTTGCAATACCGGGTAGCGGATAGAATGACCAAAGTCCTCTGATCTCGGTTGCAAAAACGATAAGCTGATTGTATGTTCCGCCGTATCCGGCAAAGCCTATAGGCATTTCACCGGTTCTGAAACGGTTAGAAAAATCGTAGCTGTAGGGGAAGGAATACATAGTAAAGAGGTTACACATGTATTCGAATGAGTCTATACCGACGTTAGAATCAAGGTTGATTCTCATACCGTTATCAGCAAACAGCTCACTGCCATCCTGATACATAAATATTCTGTATTCATTGGGCATACCAATCTCCATGTTGTTTGCCTGAAGTACCGGTATAGCTGCCTGAACATCATCCCATGTCTTGGGAATCTCGATACCAAGGTCTGCAAGAATATCGTTTCTTACAAACATCATCATAAACGACTGTTCCTCGGGGAGACCGTAATAATGCATTACGTTATCGGAATCTTCTATACCAAGAACGTACATAGCAGCTTCATTGAACTGTGCGTTGGGATTTACAACCTTATTTCCATTCTCGTCAAGCACGTTCTGATATACGTACGAATCACCCGAAGCCTCGCTGGTTTTATACAGCCAGCCTTCCTTGGTAAAGCCGCAATCGACTACTCTCTTTTCAGGAGTCTTGCCGTTTTCATCCTTGGGAGGATTATCATCATATACCGTACCCGATCCGTCGCTGTTATATTCTATTGTATACATTACAACGCCGTCTATCGACTTTGCTGTGATCTTGGAGGTTCCCTCACCTTCAAGAATATATTTGTCGGCTTTAAGCTCGGCAATATAATCGTTAATTGTCCTGTGCTCCATCAAATACTGGCTTGTAATATCATAGAAGCCATCGAAATTTTCGATATTCATCAATGCTCCGCGGATAGCGTAGTTGATAATAGTATCCTCACCTATACCGATGTAAACATCAGGTCCTGAATTAGCAAGTATTGAAGGAAGAAGAGTTGATCCCGTAACGAGCTTAAGGTTTACAAGATAACCGTACTCGGGAGTAAAGTCATTGTTTATAAGGTTACGTATAACCTGTGTCTGGTCACGTCCCTTTGCAAGCCAAACCTCGACCGCATCGTCGCCTGTAGCATCCTCTGTGGTTGCTCCCATACGGTCATAGTTTCTGAAGAAGCTCTGCCAGAACTTACAAATCTCATGCCATACAGCCTGGAAGAAGTTTGCCTTTGCGGGGGGAAGCTCAACATCTGCACTTTGAACTACAAAGTAGTCAAATTCAAGCGGCTGGGTTTTTGCCGTGTTGATCCATGTACCGAGTGTTCCTATATATGTTTTGAGCTGACCGAGATATTTTGCAACATTGTCTTCGCTTATAGCCATTTCGTTAAGAAGCCACGCGACCTTTTCAAGAGTTGCAACGCTCGAGCTCTTTTCACCCGAAATATTCCTCAGCTCGTCAGCAATGTCATAAAGTCTTTTCGACTCAATAACGAGACCCTGCATGGTTTCGGGCATTATGCGGTAGAAGCCGTAGTCACGGTGTTCATCGGGATCTGCTCCCGTAAGCTTCAATATATTAAGATAGTAACTGTTTATGTTCGAAAGCGAAAGTGTGGTCTCACTTACGATACCTCCCATATCACCGAGAGATATCTCAAACTCCATAACATAGGTAACTCCCGCTTTAAAATAGAATTCAACGGGTGTATTTGTCCATACTACAGAACCGTCGCTGTTTTCGCTTTCTGTAGAGAAATAGAGCGATGACATCTGCCAGCCGGAGTTGTATCCAAAGCGGAGACGCTTGGCTTCCTCAAAGGGAATACCGTTGTAATATCCGTCGTCACCCTCTTCAAGTCCTTCACTATAGAGGTAGAAGGCTCTTGATGAGAAGATACCGTCGTTTATATTCTGGCGGAATCTTGAGGATATCTGATAAAGTCCGCTGTTGTCTACCTGGAAAGAATATCTTACCCACTGACCCGAGGTCTGCCACTTTTCTCCACCTATTGTATTAAGAACGGTAGCAGTAGTGTCAACAGGAGACGTTACAGCAGACGACGCATCTTCAATAGGATATATGGTTTGGGAAGATGAAGCATAAGCATACTCTGCCTCAAATTTGATGGAATCTGTTCCCTTTCCGTAACCCTTGTCCTTATACATCTGCTGTACGTCGGAATATGATACGGTATCTTTTTGAGGGAAGAGCGTGATAGACTTGATTACCATCGCCTGATTCTTCGAATCAAGAGAGAGTTCACGAACTCCTTCTTCAAATACAAACTCAAAGCTATCGGAATAGAAGCCGTCAACATCCTTGCACTCAAATGTACGAGTTTCGGGAACTCTTTCCATAGTGCAGCGAATTTCGTTACCGTCAATATCGGTAGTAAAGAAACGCAGATCCTCCGCGGAAATCTTATCAAGCATCTCGCCCGTCCAACCGCCTTCGGGCAGCATCAGCGTAATAGAAGACCCGTCCTTAGCAACGGTATATTCGATATCACACTTTTCTGCCTTTTCCTCAAAAGGCTTGGTATCGGCATAGGTCTTTTTTATAGTACCGTCTGCAAGAGTTTCGGTAGACATGGTAGCCATCTTTATTGTGTAAGCGTTTTTCCAAACCTTTGTCATTACAAGGTATCTTGCTTCTGAGAAAGGTATATTACCGTCGATTCGCAGAATGCGCTCGATCGACCCGGCTTTGTCGGAATACACAGTCTTGCCCTCTGCATCAACGAGCGTGCTTAAGGGATAGTACTCGATGGCTATACTGTACTTGGCTGTTTTGGGAATTTCGATATCATAGACCAATTCTCCCGAATCGCCCGAAAAAAGTCCGATCTCCTCGCCATCCTTGGCAACATAATCGTTGTCAACAATAATGGCAGCACCGCTTACAGGGTCGATCTTTACCTTATAAACGTCTGTGGTTGTTGCGTCAGCATTGAATGACAGCGCATCTATCTCAATGCTTGATTCTGCCTTTGAAGATGTGGCGAATATCTCTTTTTGGCAATATTCGTTGTAGGAATCTGCGCTAAGCAGTTCCCTTACATCCGAAAGGCTTGTGTCTGAAACAGACGAATCGTTGCCCAAATCTTCATCCGCAGATACCGAAACAGCTCCGCCACCTATAAGGAAGGAGAATGTCAGTATCAGGGCTAATATTCGTCTGAATGCGTTTTGCTTCATGGAATGTTCCTCCTGAGAATATTTTGTGCCCGTCAGCACAAGGGGTGTGTTGCTCCTCTTTTTCGAACGAAAGGCTGTCAATGTCGCGGCTCCGACAAGACAACATAATCCGAAATTTGGATCTAAAATCATGAAAGGTCCGAAACCAATCACCCGTACCGAGGGACAGTACGGCGCGCAATTTCACCGGCGACTCCGGTGAAACCGGTTCGGACTTCAATTTTTACGTGTATATGATACCACAACATCGCGCGGTTGTCAAGTTGTACCTAAACTCCCATCTGTAATATATAGCGCGTCAAAGACCCATTTTATGGCAACTTATAAGCGAGAAACTTCTTTTTGGATTCAGTCATTTTCCAACTCAAAAAAAATCGATTTTGGCACTTGCTTCAACAGTAAATTTCATTTACTTTCGGCGCATAACCAGCCTTGCTGTTTTTCCAATTTTTTTGGTTTTTTTGTCTATTATTCACAACGCAACTTTCTGATTTTCAAAAAGGTAATTGTGATTTACCTCAACTTCTGAATTTTGTTGCGAGCGCAACGTTTGGCTTGTAAAAATCTTCTGTGCATTCTGCACAATTTTTATTTATGAAATTCTACACTTATACAATTCGCAATTTTTTAAAATTTTTCTTGCTAAAACTCCAAAATCCATCTCTGTTTTTGTATATTTATGTTTTTTATTACTTTATTTTACATTTATACGTTTTTATTCCTGTGAAAATATAATATTATGCAAAAAAATTCTATTAAACTAAAAAGAGCTCTCAAGCGACGCGAATCGGCATCAAAAGCTTGAAAGCATTTATCTTTTTGTTCTTTCCGAGGAATTATGGCTTTTTTTGTTGGTTTGAGCGACTGTCAGACAAACAATATTCTCAACACCCGCATTTTTTAACAGAGCAACGCAGGCAGAAAGACTGGCGCCGGTCGTTACTATATCGTCAACAATAACTATTGTCGATTTTTTAGAGAAGTCTGTCCTTTTAAGTTCAAAAGTACGTTTGGCATTTTCAATTCTTGCGGAACTGTCAAGCTCTTTTTGCTGTTTTCCACCGGAAGATCTGGTAAGCAATCTTTCAAAGCGGCAACCGAGATTTTCGGCGCAAAGCTTTGCCATGATCTCAGCTTGATCAAATCCTTTTTCGTTTACCGCCTTTCGGCTTCTCGGAGCATACGTAATTATTACATCCGAAAAGCTCTTTTTTGAGCTGATAAGATATGCTCTTATCGGAATCGACAACTGTTCTGCAAGGAATCGAGAAAGTTGCTTATTTAAATTATCTTTCTGATCAAGTATAAGCCTTTCTGTAATGCCCTCGTTTTCAGGATCGTAAAATCCTATTTTTATAAGCGTATTACAGCCGACAGACCTTATGTTTTTGGGAATACACCTGCAAAGCGACGCCACAAGACCGCAAGATGCGCAGCACCTTTGCTTTTCCGTCTCAAATTTCGAATTACATTCATCGCACAGCACGGCATTTCCTTCTTTGCCAAGCTTAAATATCTCATCGCATGCAGAACATCTTAAGACAGTGAAGAAATTAAGTAACGTAAGCTTTTTCATTTTTTCAATCTGTAATAAAGTCCGGTATATCGCATCATCTGGCGCGCGTTATTTACCATTTGAGCAACAGTTTCCTCTCGTCCCACGAGAATTACCCTTGTTTGTGCTCGTGTAACAGCCGTATAAAGCAGATTCCGCGTCAAAAGCATAGGCGGAGCCGAACAAACAGGCATGATAACCGTAGGATATTCACTTCCCTGACTTTTGTGAACGGTTATTGCATACGCCGGTTCAAGATCCTCGAGCAGTTCAAAATCATATTCTACAACTTTATCGTCAAAAATGACCGTCATGTCCGAGCGACCGATAGATTCTATGACACCTATATCACCGTTAAACACTCCCGAACCTGTTTTTTTACCAACAGACCAAGCAAGATCGTAATTATTTCGCGTTTGCATGACTCTGTCGCCTTCTCTAAACACAATATCACGGTATTTGTACTCGCGTTTTCCGTCAGACGGCGGATTTATGGCATTTTGGAGAATAACGTTAAGGTTCTCAGTGCCCGATTCTCCCCTTCTTGAAGGAGAAATGACCTGAATTCCGTTACGAGTATCCTCTCCGTACGCTTTAGGCAATCTGTTATTGTAAAGATCTGCTATAGTTAACGCGGTATCACGGTCGCTTTTTCTCGACAAAAAGAAGAAATCGTTGTCTTTTATATCAAGTCGAGGCATGTTTCCGCTGTTTATAGTGTGCGCATTTGTTACTATTAGACTTTTTTGAGCCTGACGGAATATTTCAGTCAGTGCAACTGTCGAAAAACGCTTACTGTCAAGTATGTCGTGAAGCACGTTCCCTGCGCCAACCGACGGAAGCTGATCCGAATCTCCTATTATAACAAGCCTTGCCCCCGGTTTTATAGCTTTTAACAGCGAATACATAAGAGAATTATCTATCATAGACGCCTCGTCTATAATTATCACATCCTCTTCGAGAGGATCGTTTTCATCTCTCGCAAATTCGGGGCGCGATGAATCCTCACCCGAATATCCCATTTCAAGCAGTCGGTGTATGGTCTTGGCTTCATGAGAGGTAGCCTCTGACATACGTTTTGCGGCTCTTCCGGTCGGAGCTGCCAGCGCAACCTCAAATCCCATGCTATCAAATATCTGGATCAGCGCGCGGATTACGGTGGTCTTACCTGTTCCGGGGCCTCCGGTTACTATAGTAACACCCGATACAAGCGCGTCAGATATTGCCTTTTTCTGCATATCTGCATAAATAAGTCCGTTATCGGTTTCCGCCTTGTATATCATTCGTCCAATATCGCCGACATCCATTCTCGGGCACAGCTTATCTATAAGTGCAAGCTTTTCGGCTATGTATTTTTCTTCCTCATAAGCCCGTATACTGTAAATATATTTTATACCTTCAAAGATAGATGAACGAACCCTGTCAAATTTAAGCAAACGAGCAATCGAATTCTCTATAATTGACGTGTCAACATCAAGCAACTCTGCCGCAACCGGAACAAGCTTGTCATAAGGAAGACAGACATGACCGTTCGTACGTTCGTTACGATACAGCGTATAAATAACCCCCGAATCGACGCGGTCATCTGAGTTTTTATCTATTCCAAGTCCGTTTGCCATATTGTCGGCACGCTCAAAACCTATCCCCTCTATTTCTTCGCACAGAATATAGGGATTCTTTTTTACTATGTCAACAGAACGTGAGCCCCACTTTTTATATATTTTTACAGTCGAAGCCGAGCCAAACCAATCTCTGAAGAAGATCATAGTCTGTCTCATATCTGATTTTTCCTTAAATTCTTCGCTTATCTCCCTCGCTCGCTTCGGCGTGATACCAGAAATACGCGCCAACCATTCGGGATGATTTTCTATAACGTCAAAGGCTTCGTCTCCAAATTCATCAACTATCTTACGAGCTGTTTTTGCACCAATTCCTTTTATCGCGTGAGAAGAAAGATATCTGAGAATTGCTGACCTGTCAGCAGGCAAAGTCCTTTCATAAGTCTCAGCCGAAAATTGCCTTCCGTATTTGGGATTGTGAACCCATTTACCGCAAAGAATAACGCTGTCGCCTTCGTTTATATACGGCAAATAACCGACGGCGGTGATAAGATCACCGTCCCCGGTCGAAACGTCACATATTGTATATCCGTTTTCCTCATTGGAGTATATGATACCCTCAACGGTTCCGTTTATTGAAATGCTTTCGTTTACTTCTGCCATAGTTATTTGTAATAAACAGTTTTTAATCCTTTATTTTTTATGTAATCAGAGATCTTGCGGTCGGTTCTTCTGCTTTCCGGAATAAGTATAACGATACTGTTGCGTCCGTATAGCCACGAGCTTCCTGCTTCTCTGATTTTCATATCAAGTATTTCCGTATCGTCTCCGTTTTCGAGAAATATTGCCGAATAAATATTATCCCCAAATCCCGAAAACCATAGTTTGACAAAACAAAATATACCAAACGCAGTAAAAACCGCAGCTACAGCAAGAAAGACCGTCTCCAAATTCACTTTCCTCCGCCAAAAGTATTTTTTATTATACTATTCGGCAGATCATCAAGGTGTTCAAAAAATTGCTTTCAGCTGTTCCACGTAATCAGTTTTTTCCCAAGGAGCTTCAATATCCTCACGTCCTATATGACCGTATGCGGCAAGCTGCTTATAGATCGGACGTCTCAGATCAAAGCGCTTGATTATAGCGTCGGGACGCATATCAAAGAGCTGATTTACCGCATCGGCAATTTTGGAATCGTCATATTTTCCGGTACCAAAGGTATCTACTCTGACTGATACGGGTCTTGCAACTCCGATAGCGTATGCAACCTGAACCTCACAGCGAGAGGCAAGTCCTGCTGCTACTATATTCTTTGCTATGTGGCGTGCCGCGTAACATGCAGACCTGTCAACTTTTGTCGGATCTTTGCCTGAAAATGCGCCGCCGCCGTGACGAGCGTAGCCGCCGTAAGTATCAACGATAATCTTACGTCCCGTAAGTCCGCTGTCACCTGCAGGGCCACCTATAACAAAACGCCCTGTGGGATTTACGTATATTTTTGTCTCGTTATCAAGAAGCTTCGAAGGAATTATTGGCTTTATGACCTCCGCAATAAGGTCGGCGCGTATTTCTTCAAGCGTAGCCTCTGGGCTGTGCTGTGTAGAAATAACTACAGTGTCAACTCTTATCGGTCTGTCATTTTCATCATATTCAACAGTAACCTGAGTCTTGCCGTCAGGACGAAGATATTTGAACATACCGTTCTTTCTGACCTCGGTAAGTCTTATCGCAAGCTTATGAGCAAGTGAAATAGGAAGCGGCATAAGCTCCGGAGTCTCGTCGCAGGCATACCCGAACATAAGTCCCTGGTCTCCGGCCCCAGTGTCAAGTCCGTCTGTATCAACACCGTTTTTAGATTCAAGTGACCTGTCAACACCCATTGCGATATCAGGCGACTGCTCGTGGATTGAATTTATAACCGCACAGCTATCGCAGTCGAATCCGTATTTTGCTCTGTCGTATCCTATCTCGCGCACGGTCTCTCTTACGATCGTCTGAATATCAACGTAACCCTTGGTGGTAATCTCTCCCATTACCATTACAAGACCTGTCGTGCAGCAGGTCTCACACGCAACGCGGGAGCTTGGATCCTGTCGCAGACACTCGTCAAGTATCGCATCTGAAATTTTATCGCAAATTTTATCGGGATGTCCTTCGGTAACCGATTCCGATGTAAAAAGTTTTCTTGCCATTTTAACCTCCATTCCGCCGCCATCGCGGCGGCATAAAAAACAATAAAATTTAAATGTGTTTGCTTCGCAAACAAAAATGGGTTGGGTCCCATTTTTAGTTTAAATTTGGTAGCGTGAACACTGAATTTCACACACAGCATAAATAATCTTTCACGCTATTCTCCTTAAATTTATATTTTCAATTAAAGAGCCCACTTCCGCGATGAAGTGGGCTTTTTTCACCTCATCTATCCGAATTTGGCACCTTACGTTATACGCAGGTTGTCGGGCTTCGCAGGGTCGGTCCCTCCACCACTCTTGATAAGACTATTTTTCTATATTATATCACAAATTGCTATCTATTTCAAGCATATTTTTGCTTTTTTTCAAGTTTTATTATGAACCGATTATCAGCTTTCCGTCAAGCACCAAAAATACAATAGCTAATGCTCCAACAATTATGAGTCCACCTATTATCCATACAAGGATAGATCTCATTTTATTGGTTTTGTTTGGAACTTCTGAAAAATGCTCATTATTTGAAACCGTTTTTCCGATTCCGGCTCTTTTCAAAATTGCGGTTATCGGTTTGTAAATACAAAGTGTAATTGCCGCGTTTAGTATTGCCTTTACAGAATTGAACGGCAACAAAATTTTAGGCATGAGCGCAACAACGGCAGATCTGTCCACTCCCATATAATACGGAGTAACAAAAAGATTGGCGATCACCATCATAGCAACCATCATCGCAGATGCAGCTGAAAGTGATATTATCGCGCCCGAAAAAGTTCTTTTGAATTTATATATAGTACTTGCAACAAATACAAAGCTTACGCTGCTGAGCCAGTTCATTATAAGCCCATACATTCCCGTCTCACTTGTGGGAAATTCAAGCAGCGGAACAATTATTGACAGTACAAGACCCGAAATCGGTCCAAAATACATTCCTCCGATAGTCATGATAACGTCTTTAAAATCAAGATTTAAGAACATTACCGGAATATGTATGAAATGTACGGCATAAGCTAATGCTGCAAACACCGCAAGCGCGGTCATTTGTTTAATACTAAACGAAGTTTTGTTTTTATCAGACATAAAAAATCCCCCTTTAAATATATAAAGGAGAAGATAATCATATTACAGCCTTTAGCCTCTTTACATATCTTCTCTCATCCGGACTTTACCGTCGGTTCGGGAATCTCACCCGATCGGCCCTTTTCAGAGTTCGCAGACTTTACTGCCGGTATGGATTTTCACCATTCCCCAAAGATATAATTTTAATATACGCCGAGTCCAAAGACTCGGCGTATATTTTATTTTACTGAACTAAATTAGTCAATAATAGTGGAAACAACGCCCGAACCAACGGTTCTACCACCCTCACGGATAGCGAAGCGGAGTCCCTCTTCCATAGCGATAGGAGTGATAAGCTCAACGGTCATATCAACGTTATCGCCGGGACGGCACATTTCAACGCCTTCAGGAAGCTCGATAACACCGGTAACGTCG
>JAZNPQ010000152.1:0-4688 GCA_045589735.1 Eubacteriales bacterium
AGACCATAATGAGCAAAAGATATCTCAAAAAGCTTGTTGATGAAGGCGTAGTATGGGGATGGGACGATCCGAGAATGCCCACTATATCGGGTGTTCGCCGCAGAGGATATACCCCTGCAGCTATCCGCGATTTCTGCGACAGAATAGGCGTTGCAAAGTCAAACAGTATGGTTGATATCGGTCTGCTTGAGCATTGCGCGAGAGAAAGCCTTAACGCAACGGCGCAGAGACGCATCGCGGTCCTGAATCCCATAAAGCTTATCGTTGATAACTATCCCGATGATAAGACCGAATATTTCTCACTTCCGAACAACCCTAACGCACCCGAAACAGGTACGCGTGATCTTCCCTTCACGAGGGAGCTTTATATTGACGCAGACGACTTTGCAGAGGTTCCGCCTCCCAAGTTCTTCCGCATGAAGCCCGACGGTGAGGTCAGACTTATGGGCTCGTATATCGTAAAATACGCAGGACTTGACAAGAATCCCGACGGAAGCATCGCGGCTATCCACTGTACCGCCGACCTCGAAACAGGTTGCGGAATGCCTGCAGACGGTCATAAGGTCAAGGGTACTATTCATTGGCTCTCGGCAAAATACGCAAAGAGTGCCGACGCTATCCTCTACGACCGCCTCTTCACAGAGGAAAATATGAACGACCTTCCCGAAGGAAAGACCTATATTGATTATCTGAATCCCACATCGGCTGTAAAGCTTGAGAATATTATGCTCGAGCCGTCTCTTGCAGACGCAAAGCCCGGTGACAAGTTCCAGTTCGTACGTACAGGCTACTTCTGTCTTGATTCCAAGATGCCCGGAACGTTTAACCGTGTTGTAAGTCTTAAAGACAGCTTCCCGAAAAAGTGAGGCAGCTATGATTATCTTTATATACCTTGCCGTAATATCGTTTATCGCAATAGTCGTAACTATCGCTGATAAATCCAAGGCAAAGCGGCACAAATGGAGAGTTCCCGAAGCGGCACTTCTCGGCATCTCGGCTCTCGGCGGCTCTGTCGCTATGTTTATCACGATGCTGATAATCAGACACAAGACCAAGCACGTAAAATTTATGCTCGGTATTCCGCTGATAATCGCGCTTCAAATTGCGGCGGTCGTCGTGATACTCACAAAATTTCCGAATATTTTGGGATGATTTTTACTTTTTCTGTGTTTTCCCTCTTGAAAAATCAAAAAAGATGTGTTATAATTCTTTAGTATAAATGCTATGATGAAGTCGGCAATTCCGAAAAGTACGTCACAGAGAGACCGCCAAGGCTGAAAGCGGTTACGTATCAGGCTGCGCCTTTCGCTTCGGAGCAAACAGGGTGAAGCCTATGTTTTAGCTCTGTTCGGTGTGAGATACCGTTATCCTTCTCGCAAAGTGTCGGCTTTGTACCGAAATTCAGGTGGTACCGCGGAAAATATCTTCCGTCCTGTTCTTGCAGGACGGAAGTTTTTTGTTTGAAAAAATTTTTGGAGGATATATTTATGAAAGAACTGCTTAACAAGATACGAATCGAAGCAAAAGAGCAGCTCGCGGCTGACGACGCCGATATCGAGGCTCTTCGTATTCGTTATCTCGGAAAAAAGGGTGAGCTCACCGCCGTTCTGCGCGGAATGGGTCAGCTCTCGCCCGAAGAAAGACCTATCGTAGGTCAGCTTGCAAATGAGGTTCGCGCAGATATTGAAGCTGCGATCGAAGCAAAAACAGCCGAGCTCAAGGCAAAAAAGCTTGAGGCGCAGCTGAAGAGTGAGCGCATCGACGTAACTCTTCCGACCGATGCAACACTCGGTCACCTTCATCCCCTGACTCTCGTTCAGCGTGAGCTTGAGGACATTTTTATCGGAATGGGCTTCTCTATCGTTGAAGGACCCGAAGTAGAGCTTGACTACTACAACTTCCAGGCTCTCAACATTCCCGAAAATCACCCTGCACGTGACACTCAGGACACATTCTATATCACAGATAAGGTACTTCTCCGTTCACAGACCTCACCTGTTCAGGTTCGTGCAATGGAAGCTCAGAGCGTTCCGCTTCGCATAATCTCACCTGGACGCGTTTACCGCTCAGACGCAGTTGACGCAACACACTCTCCCCTTTTCCATCAGCTTGAGGGTCTTGTTGTTGACAAAGGCGTTACAATGGGCGATCTCAAGGGTATTCTTGAGCTTTTCGCAAAACAGACGTTCGGTGAGGAGACAAAAATACGCTTCAGACCTCACCACTTCCCGTTCACAGAACCGTCTGCCGAGGTTGACGTTTCATGCTTTGCATGCGGCGGTAAGGGTTGCCGTATGTGCAAGGGCGAGGGTTGGATAGAAATTCTCGGTGCAGGTATGGTACATCCCAACGTTCTCCGTGAATGTAATATCGATCCCGAGGTATATTCGGGTTACGCATTCGGTTTCGGTATCGAGCGTATCGCTATGCTTAAATATCATATTGACGATATGCGTCTGCTTTACGAAAACGATGTACGTTTCTTGAATCAGTTCTAAAAAAGGAGGTAGAAAAATGAATCTTTCACTTAATTGGCTTGCCGAATTCGTTCCGGCATCTAAAAATATTGCTCCCAAGGATTACTGTGACAGAATGACCGACACAGGCTCCAAGGTCGAAGGCTTTGAGGTTCTTGCCTCCGAAATTGAAAACGTTGTAGTTGCTAAGGTCGTTGCAATGGAGCGTCACGAAAACTCCGATCATCTCTGGGTATGTCAGTGTGATCTCGGTGATAAGGTAGTACAGATCGTCACCGGTGCACAGAATGTCACGGTAGGCTCCATCGTTCCTGCGGCAATTCCTCCCGCAAAGCTTCCCGGAGGCATCACCATCAAGGCAGGAAAGCTCCGTGGAGTTGAGTCGAACGGTATGCTCTGCTCCATCGGTGAGCTTGGACTTACAGAGCACGATATGCCCGGAGCTAACAACGACGGCATCTTCCTTATGGGCGACGAATACGCCGACAAGCTTGGCAAGGACGTTTGTGAGCTTCTTATGATGCGTGACACATCGGTTGAGTTCGAGATAACCTCAAACCGTCCCGACTGCCTCTCCGTCATAGGTCTTGCAAGAGAAACAGCCGTTTCCTTTGACCTTCCGCTTGAGCTTCACACTCCCGTTGTACGTGGCTCGGGTGACGATATAAAGAATTACCTTTCCGTTACAAATAAGGCAGACGATCTCTGCTTCCGCTATACTGCACGTGTTGTTAAAAACGTAAAGATCGAGCCGTCCCCTCTCTGGCTCAGAATGAGACTTCGCGCGTCGGGCGTTCGTCCTATCAATAACATAGTTGATATTACGAACTACGTAATGCTTGAATACGGTCAGCCCATGCACGCATTTGACTACGCTTGTCTTGACGGCTCGCAGATAGTTGTCAGAAAAGCGGCAGACGGTGAGTGCTTCAAGTCTCTTGACGATATCGACCATACGCTTAATTCGTCTATGCTCGTAATTGCAGACGAAAAGAAACCCGTTGCACTTGCAGGTGTTATGGGCGGCGCAAACAGCGAAATAAAGGACTCCACTACGACCGTTGTGTTCGAAAGTGCAAACTTCCTCGGCTCGTCGGTTCGTGTTACCGCGAAAAAGCTCGGTATGAGAACCGAAAGCTCTGCTCGCTTTGAAAAGGGTCTTGATGCAGAAAACACACTTCCCGCACTTGAGCGAGCTTGCGAGCTTGTTGAGCTTCTCGGTGCAGGTGAGGTCTGTGACGGTATCATTGACTGCTATCCCGAGAAGAAACAGCTTCGTACTCTCCCACTTAACGCTGATAAGATCAATGCTTTTCTCGGCGTTGACCTTTCCGAAGAGTATATGGCTGACGTTCTCCGTCGCCTTGATTTCAAGGTTGAAAACGGTATTGTTACCGTTCCGTCATTCCGTGACGATATTATTTGTATGAACGATATCGCAGAGGAAATTATCCGAATCTACGGTTACAATAAGCTCGAGTCGTCCTATGTCAGCGGCGCATCCACTCGCGGAGGAAGAACTCCCCGTCAGGCACTTGAAGCAAAGCTCACAGCGGCAATGGCTGCAACGGGATTTAACGAGATACAGACCTTCTCCTTCATAAGCCCCAAATATTATGAAAAGGTTCGTCTGCCCGAGGAAAATCGCAGATCGGTCGTTATCTCCAATCCTCTCGGTGAGGACACGAGCGTAATGAGAACCACCGCACTTCCCTCTATGCTTGAAATACTTGCAAGAAATATCAGCTTCAGCAACGAAAACGTTCGTCTTTTTGAGATGGCAACCGTTTATATTCCTAAGGAAAGCGCAGACGAGCTTCCCGACGAAAACAAGGTCGTTACTGTCGGTATGTACGGAAACTGCGACTTCTATGCCCTTAAGGAGGTTTGTGAGCGTATTCTTATGGTCTCCGGGGTTCTCGGAGCAAAATACACCGCAAACGCTGAAAACGCATCCTACCACCCCGGTCGCTGTGCAGATATTATCGCGGCTGACGGCACAAAGCTTGCCGTTATCGGTCAGGTACACCCCTCTGTTGCGGATAATTACGGTATATCTATTCCCGTTTTCTGTGCCGAGATCGACCTTGAGGCCGTTTGGGAAGCTATCAATAAGAAGATCGAGTATGTATCTCTTCCGAAGTTCCCCGCTACGACACGTGACTTCTCGTTCGTTTGCGACGATGAGCTTGAGGTTGGAACTATCGAGGC
>JAZNPQ010000153.1:0-3710 GCA_045589735.1 Eubacteriales bacterium
TTGCATTTCGGACACTTCAAATACCTGGTCGTTCCCATGTGCATCGCATTAAGTGCCTGCGTATAGGTAGGCACTATCTCGTGACCGCACTTTTTGCACTTGTAAGCGCCAACACTTACCTCAAGCTTTAATGCGTAGAAGCAAGGTATCAAAAATACAACGCAAAGACCGATAATGGTGACAATCTGCCATACTCCTTCGGGTATCAAAAGTGCGGCAACCGAAAGTCCTGCAAGAAGGGCGGTCATACTTACTATCATAATTGCCCACATAGATGTCCAAATTGTTTTGTTTTTTCTTTCTAATTCCTTTGCCATATCAAGCAAAAGCTGTTCGTTTTTTTGATTGTTGTTTTCCATACTGATCTTCTCCCCATTTAATAATTCGTTTACGCTGATACCGAGAATATCACAAAGCATAAGCATAATGGACGAATCCGGCATTGCTTTTCCGGTCTCCCATTTTGAGACGGCTCTGTCGGTGATATTCAGCTTTTCGGCTAACTGCATTTGAGTTAAGCCTTTTTCTTTTCGACGCTCGGAAATAAATTTTCCGATTTTTTCTTGATTCATTCTGCGACCTCCTTTCGATAATATTATAGCTTGCGACTATAAAAAAATAAACACACCGACGGTTGAACGGGGAGAAATCAACTATCGGTAGAGTGAAAACACCGCCAAATTAAAGTATATCTAACAATTAAATTATACCACAAAACCGCGAAAAAGTAAACATGGCGATTGAAATAATAATTCAGACAGCTTTACTCTGCCGCTTTTTCATTTTTTGCCAGCTTATAAAGCCGTATATGTCGTTAAAAAGAAACGCGATAAAACAAACGACGACCGAGACGTATCTTGTATCGTGAATACTCGCAAGTATCCACAAAACGATCAGAATTATATCGTTTGTCGCGTATGCAAGCGCAAAATAAGGACTTCGCCTGAACGTAAGATAAACGGCTATAAAGCTCGTTGTGACCGAGAGTGTGCTCGGAATCAGATTTGCTGTGTTAAAATACCGCAAAATAAAATAAAACGCGACGGTCACAAGAGCGGACAGAGCAAACATAAAAACGGTCTCTTTTGGGGTTATGCTGTTGACTTTGACCTCGGAGCGATTGCCGTTATAGGGATTGCGCAACCACGAAATAAGCGCAAAAACAGCCATAGGCATAGTCATTCCAAGGTAGGTCAGCATCTCTCCGTAATAAGCAAAGGAAAACGAAATTATACCGTAAAACAGACTGAATATCACCATAAGAACTTGTCCGATCGGATTTCCTTTAGCACAGAAAATCAAAGATGTGACACCCAAAAGCGACGCGGCAAGTGTCAGATAATTTTCTCGGTCGAAAATAATAAAGGAAAGTATAATGAGAGCTACGGAAAAGCTCCAGAGAATAATATCGGATCTTGAAAAATAATTTTTAACGGTTTTCATAATACCTCACAAAAAAATAAGCATCCGTGCACGTCTTCAAAGACCTAACGACGTGACGAATGCTCTACCCGGTGGCAGTTAAATATATTTTAATTTTATATCGGTATTATATCACTTGACGGAGTTTATGTCAAGTGATATTTTACTTTTTCAGCTCAATATAGGGAAGGACCTCAAATCCGCATTTTTTGTATACGTGAAGCGCTCTTTCGTTTTCGGCTTCGGCTTCAAGACGAAACACGGAGTCAGGATATTTTTCTTCAATAAACCCGAGAAAACGGCTGCCGATACCAAGACCTCTGAACTCGCTTTTGATATACAGATCCTCGATCCATATACAAGGCTTACCGAACTCGGTGGAGAAGCTTTTTGCGATCATCGCGTATCCTTGAACAGTGCCGTCTTTTTCAAAAACGTATCCTTCAAGATAAGGCGAATCTCCCACGCAAGCGTCGAGGTCGGCTTTGAATATCTCCTCCGAGCCGTTGCTGAGAACCGCAGGAGACGCATAAAATACTCGCATCATTTCCATAACGGAAGCTCTGTCGGACTCGACCATTATTCTTATGTTACAGCACATCTTGTGTACCTCCGATGAAACAAGATAACAGTCATATTATACCATAAATTTCAACCAAAGTAAATAGGACGGCTCGATTCTTTACAAATTGTACCGCCCTACGAAAAACAAAAAACTCTCGAAAAAATCGAGAGATTTTTGTATATAAAAAATAATAACTTATCTCTTGGAGTTTTAAGAACACTGTTTGATATCGTGAATATCGTGGAAATACGTGTGATATCGTAGATTTATCGTGTGTTTTCGTGCGATATCGTGAATATCGTGATTATCGTCGCATAAAGTGTTGCACCAAAATCACACCAACATTCAACGCCTATTCAGCTCGACAAATTGGAATTTGTTTTATAGCGATCTTTGCAAATATATCATATCTACAAGCTGTACTCCACACTCAATGATTGGGTGGTCATAGTTATCCGTAAAGAAGCCCTGAATACTATGTGAGCGAACAAAGCCGCATTTTTCGTAGAAAGGAATTGTCAATGGACTATCTCCTGTTCCGACTTGCAAAACAGAATACTGTCCGTGATATTGTTTGATAAGAAACTCAATCATTGCTTTCGCATAACCTTTGCCTTGGTATTCGGGCACAGTGGCAATGTTTTTTATTTCAAGAATACCGTTTCCTTCGTCGGTTATAACGCACTCACACTTGACTCCGTTATCGTCAAGCACATACATCGTTCCTCGGTCAAGATATCGGTCTATCATATCCTCTTGCTCATCTGCTAACAATAGTAAATCAAGATATTCTTTTTTGTTTTCGGTTATCTCAATAATCTTCATTTTCAACCTTACAAATTCAAGTTTATCTATTAGTTGTATTATACCATAAAAACGGCAAAAAGTAAATAGGACGTAGAAAAATGAATTGCCCTTCGGGCATGAATTGGCTCCGCCATGAATTGAACTGCGTTCATGAATTGCACCTTCGGTGCATAAAACAAAAAGCCCTGCGATGCAGAGCTTTTTGTATATAAGAAATAATAACTTATCTCTTGGAGAACTGGCTGGCGCGACGAGCTGCCTTGAGTCCGTATTTCTTTCTTTCTTTCATTCTCGGGTCACGAGTGAGAAGTCCTGCTGCCTTGAGGGCGGGGCGGTAGTTCTCATCTGCCTGGAGAAGTGCACGGGAAAGTCCGTGACGGATTGCTCCTGCCTGTCCGGATATACCGCCACCCTTTACGGTTGCGATAATGTCGAACTTGCCTGCAGTTCCTGTAACTGCGTAGGGCTGGTTTACGATCAGCTTGAGTGTCTCAAGACCGAAATAATCGTCAATGTCGCGTCCGTTGATGGTGATAACACCGCTGCCGGGAACTATGCGAACACGTGCGATGGATTTTTTTCTTCTGCCTGTTCCGTAGAAATAAGGCTGTGCGCTTTCGTACATATTCAATATCCTTCCTTTCCAAGATTAAAACTCGTAAGCTTCGGGCTTCTGTGCCGCATGCTTATGAGCGTCGCCGGCATAGACCTTAAGACGGGTCAGCGACTTTCTGCCGATGGTGTTCTTGGGGAGCATACCCTTAACCGCAAGTTCCATTGCGAATTCGGGCTTCTCTGCCATAAGTGTCTTGTACTGAACCTTCTTCATACCGCCGATGTATCCCGAATGATGATAGTGGTACTTATCCTGAAGCTTATTTCCGGTAAGTACAGCCTTGTCGGCATTGATGATGAT
>JAZNPQ010000154.1:0-12984 GCA_045589735.1 Eubacteriales bacterium
CCGCATAAAAAACGCAACTATCCCAATTTAAACGTCTGTACATATATAAAAGACAGAGAAAAATAATTTTCTCTGTCCTTTTATGTATTACATTGAAATTGATTTAATATCCGGATATTCGTCCATAAGACGGTTCATACTGTCAAGTGAAAAGCTATTTGAAACCTTAAGCGTGACCTGAATAATTCTTGTCCCGTCGCTGTCGCGCGACACCTTACTGCCCGTGACAAACGTAGCCTCTGCCAAAAGCTTACCGTTGATAAGCTCGCGTGAGGTTTCGGAATCAACCATTTTTATCGTTACCTCATTCGTGCTGAATGCGTCGTTTCCAACCTTGAATTTGTGAAGAAGTATCTGCACCACTATAAGGAACAGAGTTGTAAAAACACCGACAAGATACATACCAGAGCCGAAAGCCATACCGATAGCAGCGACCGCCCAGATTCCCGCCGCTGTGGTGATTCCCTTAACGACGCTTCCGTTTTTGAATATTACGCCCGCACCGAGGAAACCGACTCCGCTGACTACCTGCGACGCCATACGTGACGGGTCTGCACCTTTCGTTCCCGCAAAGAATATGTTACCGTCAACCGCAAGGTCGGCAAAGCCGTATTTCGAGACTATCATAATAAGCGCTGCCGCGACCGCAACAACGCAGTGGGTCCTGAGACCCGCCTCTTTAAGTCTTTTTGTTCTTTCAAGTCCGATAAGTGCGCCGCAAAGACCCGCAACTACAACTCTTATCATAAGCTCTAAAAGCTGAGGTATTGAAAATACGTCAAGCTGAAGCTCCCATAATATCATAATTCCCCTCCAAAAACACATGATATTGTATTATATCACACTAAACCTAAAAATGCAACCGATAAACAAAAGTTTTTAACTTTTATTTTCAATACTGCCTTCAAGAATATAAAATATCAACCCAATCCATGTGGATCGGGTTGAATCATTTTGTGTTAATTTTTATAATCTGTGGGCGTACTTGTTTCAGCTATATATTTACACATCAAATAGCCGTTATTTACAAGAGGAATATTTATTCCTGCGTCGTATAAATCACTGTAATACTCATACGACTCCCCTGCAAAGCCTGCATCATTATGCACTCTTACCTTTCCTTTAAAGGATGCTATCAGCTCTGCGTTATTTTTCAAAGTATCCTCTGCGGATTCTCCCAACACTAGCCCCAAGCGCCACCCGTAGTTAAATGAAAATCTATCCGCTATAAATTTTACCTCATCAAATGTATCGGCTGATAATATTATAGGGGCAGGTTTTGCTCCGGCTGCTTCGGATAGAGCTCTGTATTCTTTGGGAATACTGTATCCGCCTGTGCTGAAATTCGAATGCCACGTATAAATAACGCTTGTATATGCATTATATTTTTGCAACAGCGGCCAGATATCACGTTCATAATCCCATACATCGTCACCTTTTCTGTCAAGCCTTATAAATACTTTGTTAGCGCATACTTTAATTGCTTCCTCAAGAGTTGGTATTTTATACGTTGTTACCTTTGCATCCTTCCCTCCCGTGCCCTCTTTAAGGTTAAGCTGCATGAGCTGTTCATACGTCCAATCAGATAGGTTGACTGAATTTGGGAGTCCGTTTTGTCCCTTCATAACATCAACATTTGTGGTACGTGTAAGCGTTGTATCGTGAAGAAGCACAAATACGCCATCCTTTGTACGTCTGGGGTCAATTTCTACCATATCTCCGCCCAACATTATAGCACTTATGATACCTTCTATTGAATTTTCCGGATAATTCACCATATCTCCGCGATGAAACGCAGACATAATACGTCCGTCGGTATCAATAAAAGCCGCATATTTTTCATCAAAATCAAGCATCCATTCGGGTGTGTCAAAATACAATTCCCAATTAAGCGCAAGCTTTGAAATATCATTTATATATTCGTTTCTGTTGGGAAGGGTATAAGACAGTGTGAGCTCGACCGTGTTAAATTCGTTCTTTTCTTTGTTTTTCAGCACTTCAACCAAGTGTTCACATCCCGTTGCAAGCGCATGTTTTGAGCCTCCGTTTACGTAAATGCTTGTGTTTTTTGCCGAAACTGTAAAATCATCCTCTCCAAAGCTACCGCCGTCTTCGCCACGCCTTTTGCTTCCTATTACTATTTCGTGTTCAGTAGCAACCGCAGTATCTTTTGAAATATTCATCACTGCTCCAAAAGCTTTTCCCATTTTTTGAGCAAACGCTTCGGCAATTGATTTGGTAGTATCGCCGTATATTACAGTATACTCGGAAATCGACACACCTCCGATAGTAATCGGTTTATATTCGCCTTTTTGAATATAAACAAAATCAGACTCGAGAGCAAGAATATCTCCCTTCACGTAGTTTTCAATGAAATATTTTACAGCTTCGACGACCTCCGCGTCGTTACCCCCGGATATAATGATACGGGTTCCGCTCATCGAAATGATAAAATCATTGTATTTCAGCATATTTTTTGCCGTAATAGACTCATCACGATTCGTATCACCTACAAGTATCTCATATTCATATCTTTCGGATGAATCCGAGTTAGGCTTTTCAAAGTCATTTCCAATGGATATTTCAAGCCCATATGTATCATCAATCGCAGCCTTTAAATCAACTGCCGCTTGAGCTATTTCCGCGGTTGCTTTATTAGATCTTACAATGCGATATTTGGTTTCACCGTTTTCAATTATATTTATACTTACAGAAGGTTCTGTGGTAACATCAAGCTCTGTGGTAACATCTGACTCGGTTGCATCGGCAGATGACGTTTCCATCGGTTCTTTTTGAGAATTATTCACGCAAGAGCAAATAACGACCGTTGCAAGCAAAATCAAAAAAGCAAGAAATGTTCTAAATATTTTCATTTAGTTTCTCCTTAAATCATAATTTTTTTATCGTAATATCCCACTTGTCAAGCAAAACGCACGGATGATACGACAGCTTTGAGGTGCGAAGTCCTACCTCTCCGCAGTCCTCTTCTCTGTTTATAAATCGAACTCTGTCCAAGGCATAACGCTTCGCAAATCCCTGAACCAGCACAGGATATGCTCCCTCGTAGTCGCGATCAGCCTTCTCTGTATGAACGATAAGAGTGTCTCCGACAACCTCACCGAGAGAAGCACCGACAATTTTACCGTTAACCGACAAAGCAATTCCCGGCTGTTCGTAGTAAAAATAATTATCGAGCAGTTCAAATATCGCCGACCGCTCAAAATCAAGGTCCTCGCTCTGCGGTGGATTATTTTCATAGAAAGAAACGAACCACGCCTTGACCTCGTCGAGATTTTCCTCGGTTATATCTTCAAAGTGAGGCTCGCCGTATAGCTTTTTGAATTTGTTTATATGGTTTCTCTGCCCGGAAAAGCGACGACCCGCAAGAGATACAATGTCCTCGGCGTTATAGATATAGTCACACCAATCACGGTTACACGACGCCGCGCAGTGTGGAAAACGCGTTTTAAGCTGTTCGACCTCATCCTCGGTCAAAAGGCAGATACAGACCTCGTCCTCTTGATTTAAAAGCTCGTTTAATGCAGCATCTGTATCACCGCCGATAGGATAGGCATAACACACACCGCCCTCGTCGCCTCTGTATTTAAGTATCAGCGAGCCGTGAGAAATAGCGTACGCCGCCTCGTAAAAGCCGCGCCACATAAAAAGACAGCCGACCGAAAAATCGCAGGGTCTGTGACCGTTCGGCATAAGCTCAAAATACGGCTTTACGACAGAAAGATCCTCGGGCGTTAATTCCTTAAATAAAATAAAAATCACTTCCTTGATATTACTACCGATATATTATAACGCAAAAAAAGCAATTTTACAAGATATTTTCACAAAAAAAGAGGGTGAGTCAAATGCATTTGACTCACCCTCAACGTTTTTGCTTGACGGCTAAACGCCGTCATTTTTGCCTTGATAAAGGCAAAAAAACGCAAATTCCGAGCGATAAAAAAGTCTAATATCGACTTTTTTACGCGGGGGCTTCGTTAATAACTCAGCCCCGTTGTGTTATAGAATTTTAATTTTAGAAATTATCCTTAAAAATCATCCTACAATGTCGTTAGCAATAAGATTTACAACCGCCACGGGTATCACGCATTTAACTACAGTTCCGTCTGTCATTCTGATTTTCGCAACCGAGAAATGAACCTCCCCTGCTTTTTTGTTCATAACAGCGGCTAAACCTGTCTCCATTGAATCCTCGATCTGATCTTTTGTTGTAGACTCCATAAATGCATTGATTATCATGTTATACCCTTCGGGAACAGCTACATCATAGGCGCTGCGTTGGTCATTACACAGGAAATTAGCATAAAAATCACATTGACCCGGGTTCTGTTCGATGAAATAGCTATTAGAGAATGCCATTACAGTGTCGACTAATTCGTATCCCTTTTCAAAGTTGACAAAATCAGCTATACCGTAGTCAGACTTTATAACTCCCGCGTTAAGACAGCCATCAACTAATATTGTAGCGGTGCCTGTTACACGTCCCGCAAGACCCGCGGCTACGGTTCCGAAATAATTATTCGCAAGAGACGGAACGGTAACGTCGATATCTCCGTAGTTCATACAATTACTCAGTATAAAAGGCTCGAAATTAGAAACGTACGCTATAATACCTCCGGTAGGCTGACCCCATTTTCCCATCTGGGATCTGATATCGCCGAAGTTTACACAATTATATAACTCAGACTCACCGTTTACACTACCGACTATACCGCCGATACGGTGATCTCCCGTATATTCATTCGGGGCAACGTAGTTAGATGTAATATCTCCGAAGTTTAGGCAGTTTGCGATAGCAACCTGTACCAATTCATGATGTCCGGAGATTCCGCCAAGACGGCAATTAGTCGATGAGGCATTAATCTTTCCGTAGTTTATACAATTTACGTAAGTAACAGTATAGAATAACGTTCCGTTTTTATCGGCGAATCCGAGAATTCCACCCATATAGTGTCTTGTCACAGCAGGACCGGGATTCCTTGTTGATTCATCAAGCCCCGGATCAGCAACAAGATCCGCAAAGTTAACGCAGTCACTTATGACTGTTTCTCCCTTAATACGGGCGACCATACCGCCAACATATCGACGACCCGTTATTTTTGCATAGTTTGTACACCAACTAAACAGTATTTCGTTAATATCGCCGCCTGCACTGTTGGTTCCGACAAGACCTGCCGCGTCAGAGGCTCCGACAACCTCTGTTTTGTTTGCGCAGTTCACAACACCAAGGAATCCTGACTTTTCTCCCGACATATATCCGAGAAGCCCTGCCGCCTGACCTTCACGCACATTTTTAATTTCTCCGTCGGAAAGGCATCCCACCAGATAAACCTCAGCAGGAGTTACGCACTCACCGACAAGACCGCCCACGTGTGAAGAAGCTGTCGCCGTTCCCGAATACGTACAGCTGATGAACTCGACAATTGGTTGATCACCATTCGTGCTGTCAGCTCTAATCGACCCGACGAATCCGCCTGTATATCTGTTGTTACCCTTAGCATTATATACGTTCGTTATAGTGCCCGCGTATTCGCAATTTAAAAAGATTACGTCTTTACCGTATACGTAAACGGCAAATCCTCCTGCGTAAACCTCTTTTGTCGTAGATTCTTTGACCGTAACGTTACAAGTGTTCTTTACGTTAAGGATGATCGCATTGTTTTCCATAACGTTTGCAAGAGGCGCCTTTGCGTTACTCGCGTACGATATCTCACCGCAAAGATTAAGGTTTATAACAGCTCCGCCAAGAGTATCAAAAAGCGGTACGGCTGTCGTAACGGTATAACCGCAACAGTCAAGAAGTCCGTAGAACTCTGAAACAGTGTATTCATTTGCGGAAATGTCTGCTGTGAGATAATAAGAACCGTACGGGTCTGTTATCTCCGAAAGCGATGAAATACCGATCATTCCGACAGCTTCATAATTTTCTGATACCTTGCCTGCATTTTTCGCGCCTATATTCTCAAAAGCGAGTTTATCATGGGAAGGATCGTCATATTCAAGCTTTCGCACCGGATACTTTTCTCCGCAAGAGCTGCATTTTGAGCTGAATTCGAAAACAACTGTCACGTATTCTTTATATGCTTCTATATTATCAACCACTACCGTGTGTACGCCGTTTTCATCCACGTACGAATCAACATAAGAATCACCGCACGCGCAGGAGTGCTTAGTATAACCTTTTTCCGTACAGGTAGGTTCAACAACAGTTTCCGTATATACGTGTCCTGTTGCGGGAATCGTACCGTTATCTATCGTCACACCGCAAACTCCGCAAACACGGTGCTTTTCACCGATTTCGGTGCAGGTTGCTTTCTTGTCGGTTATCCAATTTCCGTCAACGTGTCCGAGTGCGTTTACGTACGTATCGACATATGAATCACCGCACGCGCAGGAGTGCTTAGTATAACCCTTTTCCGTACAGGTAGGTTCAACAACAGTTTCCGTATATACGTGTCCTGTTGCGGGAATCGTACCGTTATCTATCGTCACACCGCAAACTCCGCAAACGCGGTGCTTTTCACCGGCTTCGGTGCAGGTTGCTTTCTTGTCGGTTATCCAATTTCCGTCAATGTGTCCGAATGCGTTTACGTACGTATCGACATAAGAATCACCGCAAGCACAGCTATGTGTCGTATATCCCATTTCGGTACAAGTCGGAGCAGTTACAACATTTGTATAGCTATGCGCGTGCTGCTCGGTCGTTGTGTCACCCGGGGTATCCCCCGTTTCGTCGCTCGGCTCGGTAGTGTCATTCTTTATCTCTTCCGTTTTGACTTTTTTATCGTCGTCATCATCGTCGTCTCTGTCTCTCTTGTCTTCGCCGCACGAAGCAACTGTGAACAGGCAAAGCACGAGACACAGCAAAAGAGTAAACAATACTGCCAGTTTGTTTTTCATTGCCTTTTTCTCCTTTTTCAAGAATATACTACTTTGATTATATCATAACTTTTTAGTTTTGTAAAGCGATATTAAAAAAATAAAGCAGAAGGACGGCTCTTCCGAGCCGTCCACCTCAATTTTCTTCTATCTCAATAATTACCGCCGTGATGTCATCCTCGCTGCCCTCGGCTTTCGCGCGGTCGGTTATCTTCTTCGCCATTTTCTGTCCGTCGGCATCAAAATCGTTTATAAGCATACTCTGGAGCCAAGCAAGCTCTTCCCTGTTTTGCGTCACTCCGTCGCTTACCATAACTATACGGTCTCCGGGTTGCGCGTCAAATTTTATGCGCTCTATATCGGGCTTGTCAAGTATTCCGAGCGGAAGCGTATTTGAGCGTAATTTAAAGCAATTATCCCCCCTCTTTATATATGTCGGTGACGCTCCGCTTTTAAATATCGAAAACTGTCCTGTTATAAGGTCAAATTCAAGCAGGTCGGCGGTTACCGAGCATTCGTGGCGCACGCTTCCGTCGCGTTCACTCATAAAGCTGTTGAGAAGCCTTACCGACGTCTCGGGTCTGTTTCCCGCGCACAGCATTTTTTCAAGAAACATACCCGCAATACGCGAGCTTAGCGCTGCCTCCTTGCCTGTTCCCATTCCGTCAGACAGGAGAGAATAGTAATAATCTCTATGCGTAAAAAAGCCGCAAACATTGTCTCCGCAGATGCTTTTACCCTTTATCTCGGTCGCCGCGACCGACGAAGAATACTGCTTTGCGGTGTATTTTTTGCGTGTGCTGACCGTGACGTCAAAACGGCTTCCAACCGGCACGAACACAGGGTCTCCGAGAAGTATTCCAAGAGACTCTTCAAGCCTGCCGCGAAGGTCGTTTATACCTATTTTGGCGCGTGACGCGTCAAGTCCTTTAATAACGACCGTCTTTCTCCTTCCGCCGTATACGATAACTCCGCTGTGACTGTAGCGTAATTTCTTTAACAGTGCCTCAACTGTTTCAGCCGAGCCCTCGTCTATTATATAATCTGCTCTGCCGCTTGCGAGCGCTTCTTCAAGTATTTTTGATATGCCGTCATAGTCTACCGCAAACACGCCCGTACGGTCACAGAGCAACGCATGCTCGGTGAGCTTTGCGCAGCTGTCATTTATATCGTCGATAAGCGCGGGAAGTGCGTCGCATCTGGCTCGCAGATATTCGGGAACGCTCATAATATCGGCTCGAGCCTTCATATGCAGATCGGCGGCAAGTCTATTGAGTATTTCAAGCGTTGAGCTGTACTCAACTCCCCAGCACACCTCGCGTCTCGGACAGCTTCCGCAATATTTATCAAACACACCGTCACACATCTGACGCAGATCAAGCGCGGCGGGGCGGCGAAGTCTGTCACTGAGATTATAAAACGACTCGGCAAGCTCGGCAAACATAATAGAAAGCCGCTTCATACACGTCTCGTCCGAACGGTTTATCTCGGTTTTGACAACGGCTTCAAGCGCAGTCTTGTCCTCTGCTTTTATTCGTATAAGCTCGGGGTTTTCGGTTATAAGCGCAAGTCTGTCAGCCGCGCCGAACACCATAGCGCCGCACAAAAGCGCGGGCAAAAGCTCGGAAAGAGCCGAAAATCCGTTGACGTATACTCCCCATATCATACCGACGACCGCTCCTGCCGTTGCCGCGGCGAGTGACGAAATATTCCAAAGCACTCCCGCAGCCGCGGCTTCAAGAATAAAAAGCGGCGCGTAGATCGGTCGGAACGCAAGTCCTATACAGAGTCCCGCAAGGCAGCCGATTAGTATTCCCTTTCGTCTGCCGATAAGAAGCGTCGCAAAGAACGCGAGGAACGCTCCGATATATACTCCGAATACAGTGAGGTCACGTATAGAATAGGTCAGCGCGACAAGAATAGAGAGGACGCCTATATTATAAAACCAGGTTCCCTTAAGCTTTTTATCAAAGCCTGCAGAAAACATAAAGGTCGCGACAGGTGCCACAACAACCGAAAAGCAAGCTCCAAAAAGGTCGTAATATCTGAAGCCTCCCGCGATTATTGCATAAAGAGAAAGACAAAACGCGGCAATCGCCGAGGACAACATACGCAGATATACGCTTTCCTCAAAAAGCGTGCGGTATTTTTTTATTATCTGCTCCGAAAAAGACACGCTATTTGTAGAAGTATCGCTTTTTCTCTTTGCAGAATCCACAGCAAGACGAGAAAATACACGTATTACCACCGTGACGCAGTAGGTTGAGATACAGACCGCAGGCGCAAGCCCTGTTGACGACGCCGATAGGCAAAGTCCGACGAGAATAAACGGAAGATGTCTCTCTGCCGCGCAAAGCAATGCGATACCAAGCGGAAAGGTTGAGAACAACAAGCTGCATTTTCCCATAAAATAGGCGGCAAATCCAAACGCAACCCCGACTATTATACCTATAAGCCTTTCGTTTGCCAAAGCTCTGTCACCGAAAAGCTGATAAAACAATTCTTTTATTCCATACTGTTTTTTACCGACCCCCGCCGTCGGCTCTCTTTTTTCCTGCATAAATTCCTCCAAGTCGTAAATTGCGAGATATTATACTTTTCTCTGCACTTATTATAGCTTGTCCGTGAATTTTTGCGAGTCGAAGTATGGCGGTCGTATAATGTTTTTTTATATAGGAAAAGCAAAAAAAGACCTCGCTTTTGTCGTCTGCGCGGTCTTTTTTCTTTTTTTATAATGTATATTGTATTTTTTAGTCGTACGTTTTTTGTAAGAAAACCCACCGAGGCTTTCGCCTCGGTGGGTATAATTGATCAGATCAATTATTTGGTCATATCTGCGTAGATACCGTCAAGCTCTTCCTTGAATGTGGAAAGTGCGTTTCCAAACTCATCGTTTACCTGATCCTCGTAATCGCCCTGTGATACTTCAAGAGCTACAAGAGATCCGGTATATGCATGGTTGAGAGCATTGATGATATCTGTCTTCTTGGCTTCGTCGGTAACGTTTTCATTTACCTTAGCTATCGTTTCAAGAAGTGCTACCTTATACTCAGCAGTGTAGATAACCTTAACGTCAGCTACATCGAATGCAGGATCAGTTGCTGTATCGAAGTCACCATCGTTAGCGTCAAGGTATGCATCGATTGCATCCTGTGCAGCCTTGATTGCTACGTCATACTGACCTGCTGTAGTCTTGTTGTCTGCGATGAGAGTGTTAAGATCTGCAATCGCCTTGTCAACGTTACCCTTAAGAGTCTCGTATGCAGCCTTTCTCTTGTTGATAGCGTCGATAACATCCTGCATGAATTTAACTCTTTCATCAAGAGCTGTTCCGGTGTAATCGTTGTTGTTGTCGTCGTAAACAACGCCGTAGGTAGTTGCCCATGCGTTGTAATCCGCAAGAATGTCTGCAATGTCGTCGCCGTCATAGAGAACATTGTTTTCAAAGTTGTTCTTAATTACAGTGCCGTCTGCAACCGCCTGTGTAACAAGAGTATTGTAATCTGCCAGCTTGGATTCAATAGCTGTTACCTCAGTCTCAGTAAGGATACCTGTGAGGCTTGCAATTACTGCATCAAAGCCACGTGTCTCGTCAATGTACTTAGCCATCCATGCTTCTGCTGCCTCATCAGCTGCGGGAATCTTGTATTCCTTAACTGTTACTGTAGCGTTAATAGCATAGGTGATAAGATCCGTAATGTCGGAATAGTCCTTCTGTGCCTGTGCAAGAGTCTTGTCAAGCTCGATCTCAAGGTGAGTCATCTCTACATATGTAGCAACAACGTCGTGTGCTATATCCTTATGGGTTTCACCGAAATCAATATTTGCAAGATTAATGGTTTCAAGCTGATAAGCTCTCTTCCATTCCTGGTAGCCTGTAGCTGCGGCCTTAATTGCATTATACTCATAGAGAATGAATGCATCGTTGTTGTCAACAACATCAGAAATAATATCAACAAACTTGTCTCCGGCAGCTGTAAGAATTTCTTCTGCAAGATCGTCGTATCTATTGATTACGTCCTCGAAGGTCGCAATATTGGTGATGAGAGCATAGCTTGCAGAGTCTGTTGCTGCTGCTGCGTTGTAATCAGTCGGGTCAACAGTATCTGTATCGTAGATCCACTCGGAAACCTTTGTTCCATCCTGAGCTGCAACGATTCCATATGTGTTGAGCCATTCAACGATCTCATTTCTCAAGTCACGAATGCCGTCTTCTGCTCCCATGGAGTATACGGTGAGAGTCTTAGCTGCGAGAGCATCGATCTTTGCTACGAGATCGGCAGCTACGAGATTCTTCATGTTAGCAAATGCTTCAACGATAAGCTCGTAGTTTGTCTCGGTCTGACCATCTGTGGTTTCGAGCATTGCCTTGATGTTCTCTTCGTCAACCTCGGTAGCAACGGTAGAATCGGTAATTACCTTCCATGTGTTGATGTTTGCAAATGCTGTCTCAATAGCAACTCTGTCTTTGAGTTCAACACCGTCGATGATAGCTGCTGCAACGGTCTTAGCCTCATCAACGAGACCCTTCTTATTAAGTGCTTCGTCGTACTTGGAAGCCATAAGCGTTGCATAAGCCTCGATGTCGAGTGCTGTCTGGTAGTTGGTTACGCAAATTGCAACCTGATCTACTGTGTAGTTCTCGGGAAGCTTTGCGGTCTTTGCCCATTCCTTAACCTCATTAACAAGTGCTACAGCATCTTTTGCGTATGTATAGAGAGCATATGTGTTCTTTTCAAATACTTTGTCATTGAATTTAGTGATTTTTACTACAAGTGCCTCTGCTGCAACCTTGTCAGCGTCAAGCTCTTTAACTCTATCGGCTGCTGCCTCGTATACCGAAACCTCTTCGGGAATGAAGAGCTTGCGGTTTTCAAGTGCGGAAGCCTCTGCATTTTCCACCTTGGCTCCCTCTGCCGTTGTTACTGCAGTTTTAAGATCCTCAATCCAAGGATCGATAGCTGTCTCTACGTTTGCAACCGCGGTCTTAAGAGCTGCATGACCTGTTGTGTCTATAACGATTATCTTAGCAAAATTGTCGTTGATAATATCAATAAGATCATTGATTGCATCGGAATCGGTCTGTGCATCTACGAGAGCATCGTAGAATGCTGTATATGCATCTGTCTCTTCAACAAGGTTTCTGTTACCGTATGCGGTGAGAGAATCTATAACACCGTTCGTTGTTGCCTTTTCTACAAGATCGGTACACTCCTTGAGGTTTGCTGCACCTGTTCCAACCATAATAGGAGCAGCATCGTCGTTGGTGTAATCGTCAAGAAGCTTTGCAAGTGTGTCTGCGATTGTGGGAGTTGTCTTGAGGAGGTTGTCTATTTCTGCATAGATAGCCTTTGCCCCCTTCTCGCCCTCGAGAGTCTGTGCTCTCATAAGCTGAAGGTTTGCCTTCTTAACTGCTGCAATAAGAGCGTTGTAAGCCTCTTCCGAGGGATACATCTCAGCTTTAACTGCAGCTGCTCTGTTGTCAAGCTCGATAACCTTCTCTACAACATACTCACTTGTTGCTGCAAATTCGGAAACATAGCTATCAACCTTCTCATCCATCATAGTAGGAAGGTCAGTGTTAGCAAGCTTTTCAAGAGCATCGAGGTCTGCGTCGATATCGGTGCGATCGCCGAGGATCGCCTTTACGCCGTTGATGCTTGTTGTTAGAGCTGCTGTAAGATCAGTCTCAACCGCCTTGATGGCCGCTGCGATTGTAGCTGCGTCGCCAAGATCACCGATAAGTGTCTTCTTGACATAGTCTGTCTCAATTGCGGAAGCAGTGAGATAGTCAGCAAACTTAGCAACGATCTCGTCGTGCTTTGCTGTTGAATCCTCTGCCTTAACGTAGTCGGCAAGAAGCTCTGCTACGCCTTCGGATGTAAGGAAATCCTTGATCTCGTCAGCTGTAACGAGGTCGGAGCCTTCTACACCGGACGTACCTGCAATATATGCAGCTATAGCGTCCTTGATAGCCTTCTTAACGCTATCTTCTGTGGGCAGCTTTGCTATGTCATCTGCATTTTTGTCTGCCTTTGTTGCTGCATCCTTAGCGGCCTGGTTAGCTGCATCTGCTGCTGCCTGTGC
>JAZNPQ010000155.1:0-7144 GCA_045589735.1 Eubacteriales bacterium
CTATACTGAGCCGTGCGCGAGACTTGCACAGCTTCTTTGCGAAAAGAGCGGAATGAGCAAGGTGTTTTTCGGCAATTCCGGAGCGGAAGCGAACGAATGCGCGATAAAGGTAGCAAGAAAATATGCCGCAGAGAAAAAAGGTGAGGAATACTATAAAATAATCACACTCGAAAACAGCTTCCATGGCAGAACGCTGACAACACTCGCGGCAACGGGTCAGGAGCATTTTCATAAGCTCTTCACACCGCTTACCGACGGATTTATACACACACCCGCGAACGATATAGACGCGCTTAAAAAGCTGGTTGCCGAAAACAAGGTAGCCGCTATAATGATGGAATGCGTTCAGGGTGAGGGCGGAGTGCTTCCCGTAAACGAAGATTTTGTAAAAGCAGCGGCAGAGATAGCAGAGAAAGAAGACATACTCATAATCATAGACGAGGTCCAGACGGGTAACGGCAGAACGGGTAAGATGTATGCGTATATGCACTACGGAATCAAGCCCGACGTCGTAACCACGGCAAAGGGACTTGGCGGTGGTCTGCCTATCGGGGCGTGTATGATGAACGAGAAGGTAGAGAATGTTCTCGGCAAGGGTGACCACGGCTCGACCTACGGCGGCAATCCCGTATGCTCGGCAGGCGCTGTAAGTATTATAGAAAGAATTGACGATAAGCTTCTCTCGGAAGTAGCAGCCAAGAGTAAATACGTTTTCGATGCCTTCCGCGGTGCTGAAGGCGTTGAAGCTGTCAGCGGAAAGGGGCTTATGATAGGCATAAAGACGGTAAAGCCTGCCGCAGAGGTGCTTAAGACCTGTATGGAAAACGGAGTTCTTTGTCTTACGGCAAAGGATAAGATACGTCTGCTTCCCGCGCTCAATATTCCGATGGACGTTCTTAAACGTGCGGTTGACGTTATCAAAAAAGCTTGTATATAAGAATGGAGATTAGCGTGAAAGTTTATTTTTTGTACGTAAAGTTCGCTGTTCACGCTACCAAAATCAAACTAAAAATGGGACCCAACCCCATTTTTGGTTTGCAGAGCAAACCCGTTTGAATTTTATTATTTTTTGTGCCGCTGCGATGGCGGCGGAATGGGGATTAATATGAATCTTAAAGGAAGAAATTTTTTAAAATTACTCGACTATACTCCCGAGGAGATAGCATATCTTATAGATCTTGCGGCAGAGCTTAAGGCAAAAAAGAAAGCAGGAATACCGCACAGACTTTGCGAAGGGAAGAGCATAGCTCTCATTTTTGAAAAGACAAGCACACGTACTCGCTGTGCTTTTGAGGTCGCGGCGGCTGATCTTGGAATGCATCCCACCTATCTTGACCCCACGGGCTCGCAGATAGGAAAAAAGGAATCTATAGCCGACACCGCAAGAGTGCTTGGAAGAATGTATGACGGTATCGAATACAGAGGCTTTGAGCAGACGATAGTTGAGAATCTTGCAAAGTACGCGGGCGTTCCTGTCTGGAACGGTCTTACCAATGAATTTCACCCGACACAGATACTTGCTGATTTTCTCACGATAAAAGAGCATTTCGGTAAGCTTAAGGGAATAAAGTTCGTTTATATGGGCGATTCGCGTTACAATATGGGCAACTCTCTTATGGTCGGTTGCGCAAAAATGGGTATGCATTTTGTCTCCTGCGCGCCGAAGGAATATTTTCCCGCAAAAGAGCTTATCGAAGAATGCCGTAGCATAGCAAAAGAGACGGGAGCGACGCTTGAATTTATCACAGACCCGATGGTCGCAACAAAGAACGCAGACGTTATCTACACAGACGTTTGGGTATCTATGGGTGAGCCAGCAGAGGTGTGGAAGGAAAGAATAGATGCGCTCTATCCTTATCAGGTAAACGCAAAAATTATGGAAAACGCAGGTGCGCAGTGCCGTTTTATGCACTGTCTGCCGGCTTTCCACGATCTCAATACCGCAACTGGAATGGAGATATACAGACGCTTCGGAATCGACGCAATGGAGGTCACCGACGAGGTCTTTGAGAGCGAGCAGTCGATAGTTTTTGACGAAGCCGAGAACCGTATGCACACAATCAAAGCCGTAATGGCGGCAACGATTTAATAATTATGGAACAGAATATAAAATTACAGGCGGCGGATGCCGTCAAGGAGCTTATCGAGATCTGCAAGCTTGCCGACGGAGAAATACTTGTCGTTGGTTGCTCAAGCTCCGAAATAGTCGGTGAAAATATAGGCCACGGCTCGAGCCTTGAATCCGCAGAGGCGGTTTTTGAGGGAATAATGTCGGTGCTGAGCGAGAGGGGAATATTTCTCGCTGCTCAGTGCTGTGAGCATCTTAACCGTGCTATCGTCGTTGAACGCGCGTGCGCCGAGCGTTACGGACTTACCGAGGTCTGCGTTATGCCGCAGCCGAAGGCGGGCGGCTCATTTGCGACAACGGCGTATAAAAGCTTTAAGTGTCCCGTGGTCGTTGAGAATATTTCGGCTCACGCAGGCATTGACATAGGAAATACACTTATCGGTATGCATCTGCGCGCCGTTGCCGTTCCTGTCAGACTTTCGGTAAAAAATATAGGTCACGCACCTATTGTCTGCGCGAGAACACGTCCGAAGCTCATAGGCGGCGCAAGAGCCGTATATCCGTCGGATATTCGCTGATTTACAGAATCAAAATATATTTTACGGCATATTATTAAAACAGATAAATATTTTTTCTGGGGGGTAATATGCTGCTAACAAGACCTTATTTTCCCGAACGAGCCGTTGAATACGCAAGACGCTGGGCTCTCTCAAGAAATCCGCTTTTCGTTGATTTTACGGGCATCGGCGGAGACTGCACGAGCTTTGTGTCTCAGTGTATTCTGGCGGGGTGCTGCACTCAAAACTTTGACCCGACGTACGGTTGGTACTACGTAGATCCGAATGATCGCGCGCCTGCCTGGAGCGGAGTTGAGTTCTTCTACGATTTTATTACGGGTAGCGGAAATTACCCGACGAGATTTTCCCGTGTCGGCCCTCTCGGTATGGAGATAGGCGGCGGCAGAGCCGTGCCCGGAGACGTCGTACAGCTTTATGACGATGTAGGTGACTTTTATCACACACTTTTGGTGTCCGAAGTCATTGACGGTGAGATATACGTCTGCGCTCATTCCGACAACGCGCTTGACAGAGCGCTTTCGACTTACGTAAACGCCGCAGGCGCACGTTTTATACATATTCAGGCGGCACTTATAGAGGTTGAGGACGACACCTGCTTTGATGCGCTTATCGAGGGAACGTCGATTATATAGACAAAAAACATCCGAGTTTAATTCTCGGATGTTTTTTTCTTTCTTGCAGTTGTTTTGTTCCGCTTTTTTATCCCGCAGGCAATGAAGAAAAGCCGTATTCGATATATCAAATAGGTGAATATGCCAAAAGCGGTGAAGGGAAGCGTTGCTATGTATGCGCCGACAAGTGTAAGCTCAAACTCAAATACGATACCGAGAACGAGTGAAACGATCACCGCAACTCCCGCAAGTATCAGTCGGGTAAAGCTCATTTGTCTCGTTGCGGCGCTCTTGCCGACAGAGATGACTATAGCGTATATTACCGTAATTATAAGATAAGAAACACCAAGTCCGATTATCGACCACGCCCACCACTCAAATGGCCACCACTGAGCCGTGATTAGTCCGCTGAGAATACCGCTTACAAGAGCGATAAGACCTACACAAAGTCGCGTAAGGTTCGGCTTTTTCATAACCGATGGCGGATATTTTTTGTCAAATTCTTTTTTTGCGGAAGTATAAAGCTGAGCTTTTCCTTGCTTTTTTACCGTGTCTTTTTCAACCGTGTTCTTTGCTTCACGCTTGGTATGCTTATTGTCGGATTTCTCGTGCTCGTCTAAGTCTTCCTCTTCCTCTTCCTCTTCCAAAGGCTCGTCTGCTTCGGCTTCAGCATCATCAAGCTCAAAATCGAAGTCAAAGAGCGATTCGTTTGACGGCTCACCGCTTTCCTCGGCAACGCAGGCGTTGTAAAGCTCTTCGATCGTGGTGAGAGGTCCGTCAAGGGCTTCAAGCTCCTCCGCGTTCTCGCAAAGCTCGACCTTGCCTATAGTTTTCGATATCAGCTTTTGAAGATCTTGATAGTTTTGGGATACGTTAAATTCGGAAGAATCGGCTCTGACCTCGCGAAGTCGAGCCTTTATTTCATTTTTTATGGCATCGAGCGTCAAGGTCAGAGCCTCCTTTTGTTAACTTATTTGTCGAATTCTGTAATTATGGGTGTTTTGATATGGGGACAGCCTTCGGGGATAGTCTGTCCGTCAACCGAGGGCGCTGCCCAATATACAGCGTTTTTGATTATGCGCTGAACGTAAGGGTTATAGAAGGAAGGACAGGTCTCGTGACCGGGTTGGAAATAAAATACTTTACCTGCGCCTCGAATGAAGCAGCAGCCGTTTCTGAAAATGTTGCCGTCCTCAAACCAAGCGCCGAAAACGAGAGCGTCGGGCTGAGGAATATAGAAGGGCTCGGAATAAAGCTCTTCCTCTTCAATAAGAAAATGGTCGGGAATACCTGCCGCTATCGGATGCGAGGGCATAAGATTCCATACGATCTCCTTCTGGTTGCGTCCCCACTGGAGATTTCCGTTTGTACCCACTATAGCCTTGAAGGGCTTGGAGTGATGACCCGAATGAAGAGCGATAAAGCCCATCTGACCGAGATAAACGCGCTTCTGTATCTTTGCGACGAGTGCGTCGTCAACTTCCTTATGAGCCGCATGTCCCCACCAGATAAGTACGTCGGTGCTGTTAAGCACCTCGTCGGGAAGTCCTTGAAATTCGTCGTCAAGTGCGGCAAGAGTAATGTCAAAATCCTCGTCACCAAGAAATTCGGCGACCTTTGCATGTATGCCGTTAGGATAAAGCGCTTTTGCTTTTTCGTTCGTCTTTTCGTGTCTGAACTCGTTCCATACAGTTACGCGAATTTTGCCTGCCATGATTCTCTCCTTAATATTTAGTTCTTTGGAATTATAGGGTCTTCACCTACGTGAAGAGGGGTATAATTTCCGCTTTTTAGTATTTCAACAAGCTGTTTTTCGGATGTTATCGGGACATCGGTGAGAATACCGCCGTTAGGTGTGTGGATTTCGTGATGCATATCGGAACCAGAAAGCTTGATAAGACCGTACTTATCAGCCCACAGATTTGCAATATCGTTTCTCGAATCGTGACCGATGTGACCGTTGAAAGCTTCGATTCCGTCAAGCATTGCCGGCTTTTTTATGGTTATTGAATTTCTAAACGGATGCGGCTGAAAGAAGAGTCCGCCTGCCTCATGAACACGACCGATAACCTGCTTGAGCGGTGCATCCAGTATGTCGGGAAAGTTTCTGTAGAATTCCTCATCAAGACCGTGGATAAGATAATCGTTTTCGTCTGTATTGGACCTCAACTCAACGCCGAGAAGAATATTTAAATTTCTTTCTCTTGCAATATCACGAACCAATCTGAATCCTTCAAAATAGAAATCCATTTTTTCGTTCCAGTCAGCGCTGCCGTTGTATTTCTGCTTTTTGCCGTCTTCAAAGGTAAAACGGCTCAAGTGATTTGTGATGAAAAGCGTATCGTATCCGTTTTCGATATATTTATTTACCACCCATTCGGCAGAGGCGGTAGCGCAATCGCTGACCTCTGCCGTGTGGCAATGAAGCTCTGTTTTATAAGCCATTTATTTTACCTCAATAAGAGATGCATCCCACATATCGGGAGCAGCGTAACCGAGCATATTGACTGTTGTTGCCGCAACGTTAGAGAGACCGTACGACGCATCCTGGGGCTTGACTGTATATTTGTCAGCAGAGAAATTGTCGTAAATAATGCAGGGAACGGGATTTAACGTATGGCTTGTCTTTGCTCTGAAGGAGCCGTCCTTATTCTGCTTCGGCGCACCGGTCTTTTTATCGGTCTCGTACATCTCATCTGCATTTCCATGGTCTGCTGTGATGATGGCTGCGCCGTGAAGCTCGTCTATAACCTTGAGGATTCTTCCGAGCTGAAGGTCAAGCGCTTCCATAGAGCAGAGCGTTGCGCAGAGGTTACCCGTGTGACCGACCATATCGCCGTTCGGGAAGTTGACACGGAGATAACGGTACTTGCCCGAGCGCAGACAGTCGATAAGTGCATCGGTAATATCGGCGCACTTCATCCACGGGCGCTGCTCAAAGGGAACGATGTCAGACTTGATCTCGATATAAGTTTCAAGCTCTTCCCTGAACTTTCCGGAGTTGTTTCCGTTCCAGAAATATGTTACGTGACCGTATTTCTGTGTCTCGGAGATAGCAAGCTCGTTAACGCCTGTAGCGCAGAGGTATTCACTCATAGTATTTGTGATCTCGGGGGGAGATACGAGATATCTTGACGGAATATGTGTGTCACCGTCATATTCGAGCATACCCGCATATACGACGTTCGGGAATCTTACGCGGTCGAATGCGTCAAATACTTCGTTGTCAAATGCCTTGGAGATCTCGATAGCACGGTCACCGCGGAAATTGAAGAATATAACGCTGTCGCCGTCCTCGATAGTTCCGACGGGCTTGCCGTTCTCGGCAATAACGAAGGGGGGGAGATCCTGGTCGATGACCTTGTATTTTTCACGGTAGGTTTTGACAGCTTCGGCAGCAGATGCAAACTGTTCACCTTCACCGAGAACGTGAGTGTGCCAGCCGCGCTCGACCATGCTCCAGTCGGCTTCGTAACGGTCCATAGTGATCTTCATACGTCCGCCGCCCGATGCTATCTTAACGTCAAAAACGGGAGCGCGAAGACCTGCGATAAATGCTTCAAACGGCTCGATATATACGAGAGCAGACGTTACACCAACGTCGCGTCCGTCAAGAAGGATGTGTATTCTGACCTTTTTAACGCCGTCCTCTTTTGCCTTGACGAGCATAGCCTTGAGGTGATCTATATGAGAGTGAACGTTACCGTCCGAGAAAAGACCGAGGAAGTGAAGTGTTCCGCCGTCCGATACGTTATTTGTGAGTGCTGCCCACGTGTCGGACGCGAACATTTTGCCGCTTTCAATAGACTGAGAAACGAGCTTTGCGCCCTGCGCGAAGACCTGACCTGCGCCGAGAGCGTTGTGACCGACCTCTGAGTTACCCATAT
>JAZNPQ010000156.1:0-23715 GCA_045589735.1 Eubacteriales bacterium
GCTTGGCCTCCGACTTAAGACGTATCCCGTTTTCCACGCAATACCGAGCAACAAAAAATAACAAAAACCGTTCTGTTTAACGGATTAAATATTTTAGCAAGAAAAGAGGCTATTTATCAATGTCTTACCCCAAAATTCTCACAATACAGGATATTTCCTGCGTCGGACAGTGCTCGCTTACAGTCGCGCTTCCGATAATCTCCGCTTGCGGCGTTGAGACCTGCGTTTTGCCGTCCGCGGTGCTTTCGACTCACACGGGAGGCTTCAAGGGCTTTACTTTCAGAGATCTGACAGACGATATGCCGTCCATTTCTGCCCATTGGCAGAAGGAAGGTATCGCTTTCGACGCAATATACACAGGATACCTTGGCAGCGCAAAACAAATAGACTACGTAAAGAATATCATTTCGAGTGTAAAAAAAGCGGACGGAGTCACAGTCGTTGATCCCGCTATGGCGGATAACGGCGTTCTGTATACAGGATTTGATATGGAATTTGTCAAGGAAATGAAAACACTCTGCGCCGATGCCGATTATCTCCTTCCGAACATTACAGAGGCTTGCTTCCTAACTGATACCGAATACAAGGCAGAATACGACAGAGCATACATAGATCTGCTTCTAAGCAGACTTACCGCGCTCGGCGCGAAAAATGTCATACTCACAGGAGTTTCGTACAGAGATGGCAAGACGGGTGTCGTAGTATTTGAAAACGGAAAATACGATTACTATGAGCATGAAAGGCTCGGTAACGGCTGTCACGGTACTGGTGATATATATGCGTCTGCCTTTGTCGGTGCGCTTATGCGAGGAAAAACGGCATACGAAGCCGCAAAAATTGCCGCAGACTACACGGTCGAATGCATCAAGGTTACCGCCGGGATGGACAACCATTGGTACGGCGCCGCATTCGAGCCCGCAATTCCCTGCCTTATTAATTTGATTAATTAAATAAAAAATGACCTTCAATTGAAGGTCATTTTTTATTTAATTCTTTTTTCTTATGTTGATTATTCTAAGTATTGCGGGACTTAAAATGATGTTTGCCAGAAGTTCAAATACAAAATTGAGTCCGACAAAGAAAAGTATCAGATATGCTCCGATAGATATTCCTTCAGCCGTTGCCATTCCCTTTACCGCGTCCATAAAGAATACAAGGCATCCGAGCAGGAATATTCCCGTATTTACAACAGGACATACTACCGCACTGACAAGAACCGCTAAATAACGGTTTACCTTCTCAAGCAGCTTATACGCAAAACCTGCGCAAAGCCCCGAAAGTATTCCCTTTACCATTACGGTTATGATCGTTCCGGGGATGCTGAGACCGAGCCAGAAGGCCGAGTCTGCCGTCAAAAAGAACACAGCGCCCGAAACTCCGCCGAGCCACGCGCCTGCATAAGGTCCTAGAAGTGCCGAGCCGATTACGACCGGGATAAGTGTGAGTGAGATAGATGCGAGTCCGCCGATCTTGATGAATCCACCGAAATAGGCGAGCACGGCAACTATCGCCGTGAGCAGAGCCAAAAGCGCAAGCTTCTGCGTTTGCTCTCTTCTTTTGTTTACTGTTTGCATAAATCCTCCTTGCTGTCGTCCGCTTCCGCGGTACAACGCATAAATTTATTTATATTAGCTCCGAAGAGTAATATTTTACTTTTTTGTATTCTTACCGTAAAGTATATTAAGACCCTTAAGTACAAGCTCGGAATCGAGTGTAATCTTGTGCTTGCAGTGAGGCACGACTATATGCGAAAGTCCGCCCGTGGCATAAACGTCAAGCTCCTCTCCCGTCTCCTCATTGAAGCGGTCTATCATTCCGTCTATCATCGAGGCGCTTCCGAATATCGCGCCCGAACGCATACTGTCAACCGTGTTTTTTCCTATCACGGTCTTTGGCGCTTCAAGGCTTATTTCGGGAAGCTGCGCGGCTCTTTCGGCAAGTGCCTTCAGCGAAACTCCAATACCCGAGACTATAGACACACCGACAAACGCTCCGTTTTTGTCTATCACGCAAAGCTTTGTCGCCGTACCCATATCTACGATAAGCGCGGGCGAGCCGTAAAGATTTTTGACCGCGACGCAGGCGCATATTATATCGGCACCTACCGACGAAGGATCGTCACAGTGTATATTGAGTCCTGTTTTTATACCCGGACCGACAAGAAGCGCAGGAACGCCGTAGGCGAGATCTATCGCTTTCTTTATTATACTGTTAAGAGGCGGAACGACCGACGAGACTATCGCGCCCGTGACAAGACCTTCATCAACTCCGTGAAGTGACAGCACGCTTTTTATTTTTGTCGCGTATTCGTCCTCGGTAATTGCGGAATTTGACGCCACACGGGAAACGAAAACGAGCGAATCATTTTCAAATCCGCCGATAACTATATTCGTATTTCCGACGTCTATCGCGAGTATCATAATGCCACCTCCAACAAAATATAGGACATTTTATCACACATAATATAATTTGTCAATATTTTATTGCTTATCAAAATACTTTTTCACGGCATCAAAAGTCGTGTCGCTTATAACATGCTCGATACGACAAGCGTCGTCGGTCGCCGTTTCTTCATCAATGCCGAGACTCATAAGAAGCTTTGTCAGCACCGTGTGGCGTTCAAAAAGCTGCTCCGCCACCCTCGTTCCCTCTTCCGTAAGAGAAAGATGACCCTCACCGTCAACGGTTATATACCCGCCGTTTTTCAGTATTCCGACCGCGCGGCTGACCGATGGCTTCGAATAACCGAGATGCTCCGCGACGTCTATTGAATGTACGCTGTCGAGCTTTTTCTGAAGCACGTATATAGTTTCAAGATACATCTGACCCGATTCATATAAAGCCACGAATTTCACCTCCGTTACATTAATATTATAATATTACCACATTTCCCCACTTTTTTCAATAGATAATTTTCTGTTTTTTATTAATGTCTGCTCTTTACCGTTACTTTTTACAAAGCAAGGCTTTTTACGGGTCTGTCTCCGTAGATAAAATCCACAAAATTTAACAAATTCAAAAAAATCTGTTGACAAGATTTATATTTTGGAGTATAATTTTGTCAGTTAGCAGATGCTAACTCGGTCAAAAGCAAAGACCGTTACTTATTAATTTAATAAGGAGAAATCTGATGAGAACGCTTAAAGACGCAAAGATAGGCGAAACTGTCAAGGTCGTGAGACTTCACGGTGAAGGCGCCGTCAAGCGCAGGATCATGGATATGGGACTCACAAAGGGTGTTTCGGTCTATATCCACAAGTTTGCTCCGTTCGGTGACCCCATGGAGATCACGCTTCGCGGTTACGAGCTTTCGCTCCGCAAGGCTGATGCCGAAATGGTTGAGATCGAATAAAGTACAAGGGGCAGGACTGCCCTCGGTATTTTTTGCCAAAGAGTTAGCTTATGCTAACCCACGTTGATTTAAATGAGAAAGAGAGGACACTCGTAAAAATGAGTATCAAGATAGCCCTTGCAGGAAATCCTAATACCGGCAAGACAACGCTTTTCAATGCTTTGACCGGCTCGAATCAGTACGTTGGCAACTGGCCCGGAGTCACGGTTGAAAAAAAGGAAGGTAAAATGAAGAAAAACAGTGATGTTATAGTCACTGACCTTCCGGGTATTTATTCGCTCTCCCCCTACACTCTTGAAGAGGTGGTTGCGCGAAATTATCTGCTTGAGGAACGCCCTGACGCAATACTTAATATTGTTGACGGAACAAACCTTGAGAGAAACCTTTACCTTACCACACAGCTTATGGAGCTTGGTATTCCTGTCGTTATCGCCATCAATATGATGGACGTCGTCAGAAAAAGCGGAGACACAATAAACATTGACGAGTTGGGCAAAAGACTCGGCTGTAAGGTAGTTGAGATATCGGCTCTGAAGAGTGACGGAATAGACATTGCCGCAACACTCGCGGTAGAAGTGGCTCAAGGCAAAAAGCCTGCGCCGAAGTACATCTTTTCGGGTGCTGTTGAACACGCCATAGCTCATATTGAGGAAGCCACCGTACACAACACTATCCCCGACGAACAGCAGAGATGGTATGCGGTAAAGCTCTTTGAGCGTGACGAAAAGGTTCACGAGCAGTTAAATATCAGTGAAGAGGTCAAGGCGCATATTGAAGAGGATATCGTTCTTGTTGAGAAGGCAATGGATGACGACGCCGAGGCTATCATAACCAACGAGCGTTATCTATATATAGAAAAGCTGATGAAGCTTTGCTACAAGAAAAAAAGCATTGCCCGAATGACAGCTTCGGATAAAATAGACAAGGTCGTCACAAACCGCTGGCTCGCTCTTCCTATCTTCGCGGTCGTTATGTGGCTCATATACTTCCTGTCGATAGGATCTGTCGGTGATTTCACGGTCGTATTTATGAACGACGGTCTCTTCGGCTCGTTCTCCGAAGCAGCTGCTGCCGGCGACCTTCCCTCCTTTATGGGAAGCTGGCACAGTATTCCCGAGCTTCTCGACAAGGTACTTCTGAACAGCGCAGGCGAACCCACCATTTGGCCTTGGCTCTACTCTCTCGTTATGGAAGGTATTGTCGGCGGCGTCGGCGCGGTTCTCGGATTCGTTCCCCAGATGTTCGTTCTTTTCCTGCTCCTCTCTCTCCTTGAGGATTGCGGATATATGTCAAGAGTTGCGTTCATTATGGACCGTCTCTTCAGAAAATTCGGTCTTTCGGGTAAATCATTTATTCCTATGCTTGTTGCCACAGGCTGCGGAGTTCCCGGAATTATGGCGAGCCGTACGATAGATCAGGACCGTGACCGTAAAATGACTATTATGACCACAGGCTTTATGCCCTGCGGCGCAAAAATGCCCATAGTCGGTCTTATTGCGGGTGCGCTCTTCGGCGGAAGCGCTCTTGTAGCAACGTCGGCATACTTCATCGGTGTTGCAGCCGTTATAATATCTGGTCTTATGCTCAAAAAGACAAAGCCCTTCTCGGGCGACCCCGCTCCCTTCGTTATGGAGCTTCCCTCCTATCACGCCCCAGTTGCATCAAACGTTGCAAGAACCGTGTGGGAACGCGGCTGGTCGTTCATCAAGCGTGCAGGTACGGTAATTCTTGCCGCCAGCATTATTATCTGGACTCTTAATAACCTCTCGTTTGAGGGTGGTTTCCACTACATAACCGAGGCTACCGGCGGCAGACCTATTCTTGAGGTCATCGGAAGTTTTCTCGCTTGGCTCTTCGTTCCGCTCGGATTTGGAAAATGGGAAGCGGCTGTTGCTACCATTCTCGGTCTTGTTGCAAAGGAAGAGGTCGTCGGAGTTTTCGGAGCACTCGGCTACGCATCTGCAGAAGCGGCAGTACTTGCAATCTTCGGCAACGGTCTTGCGGGATTCTCGTTTATGGTATTCAATCTTCTCTGCGCTCCCTGCTTTGCGGCTATGGGCGCCATCAAGAGAGAGATGAACAACGGAAAATGGACTCTCTTTGCTGTAGGATATATGTGCGTATTCGCTTACGCTTGCTCACTTATGGTATATCAGTTCGGCGCGTGGTTTATCGGTACGGGAAGCATTATAGGAACCGTCTGTGCAGCTCTCATTCTCTTATTTATCGTATATATGCTCGTGCGCAAAAACAAATACAACAACAATACAATGACCGTAAAGCTAAAATAAACAAAGAGGTAATATTATGTGGTTATCTTATGTAATACTCGCTGTTATCGCGGTGCCATTTGTTGCTGTTATCGTTCGCGGTATCTACAATAAAAAAACAGGCAAGTCCTCCTGTTCTTGCGGCGGAAACTGCGGCGCGTGCGGCTTGTGCCACGGTGAAGATAACAACAAAAAATAAAAAATCAAGGGTGCGGTCTCAGTACGGCACCCTGTCGCAGTTTTACGATATTTTGAAATGAGGTGTTCTTTTGAAGCAATTTAACGTAACCGGAATGAGCTGTGCGGCTTGCTCTGCGCGTGTTGAAAAGGCGGTGTCATCGCTTGACGGCGTTAAGTCTTGCTCTGTAAATCTCCTGACAAATTCAATGGGAGTCGAGGGGAGCGCAACGCCCGACGAGATAATCGCGGCAGTCACGGCGGCAGGATACGGCGCGTCAGTTAAGGACGGAAGTGAAAAAGCTTCTGCATCCTCCAAGGAAAGCGACGTTATTTCAAACAAAAAAGAAATAAACGGAATACGTAACCGACTTATTGCTTCGTCGGTCTTTCTTGTCGCGCTTATGTACGTTTCAATGGGACACGTTATGTGGGGATTTCCACTGCCTCATTTTCTCGCGTCAAATCCGCTGGCGATAGGTCTTGTTCAGATGATACTGTCTGCGGCGATTATGGTAATCAATCAAAAATTCTTTATAAACGGGGTGAGGGGACTCATTCATCTTGCTCCAAACATGGATACTCTTGTGTCTCTCGGCTCTATAGCGGCGTTCGGGTACAGTACCGTCATTCTGTTTATTATGACGTCGGATAACTCACACGCACATCTTCATGAGCTGTATTTTGAGTCTGCGGCTATGGTTCTGACGCTTATAACACTCGGCAAAATGCTTGAGGCTATTGCTAAAGGAAAAACGACAAGCGCACTTAAGGGTCTTATGGATATGGCTCCTAAAACCGCCGTTATCGAGAGGGACGGCAAAGAAATAACAGTTCCCGTTGAAAACGTTCGTGTCGGTGATATTTTCGCAGTACGCCCCGGTGACAGCATTCCTGTTGACGGACGTGTCATTGAAGGACACAGCTCGGTCGATGAATCCGCGCTGACAGGTGAAAGTATCCCCGTTGATAAGTCTGTCGGAGATAACGTTTCGGCGGCAACGATAAACCGTTTCGGGTATATCAGATGTGAGGCAACAAAGGTCGGCGAGGATACAACACTTTCGCAGATAATCAAGGTCGTAGGCGACGCGGCGGCAACAAAAGCGCCTATCGCAAAAATTGCCGACAAGGTTTCGGGTATTTTTGTTCCCACAGTTATCGGTATCGCCGCCGTGACACTTGCCGCGTGGCTTATCTTCTCAGACAGGTCTTTTGGCTTTGCTTTGGCGCGCGCTATCTCGGTGCTTGTCATAAGCTGTCCCTGTGCTCTCGGACTTGCGACACCCGTTGCTATTATGGTCGGCAGCGGTGTCGGTGCTAAAAACGGAATACTTTTCAAGACCGCAAGCGCGCTTGAGGTCACGGGAAAAGCAAGGACCGTGGCGCTCGACAAAACGGGAACAATAACAGTAGGTGAGCCGAAGGTCACCAACATAATTCCTTCGGGAAATTTTACGGAAAACGAGCTGCTTGAAATCGCCGCTGCGCTTGAAAACGGCAGTGAGCATCCTCTTGCAAAGGCAGTTATGTCTAATGCAGAGGAAAATAATATTACCGTCAAAAAGGTCTCGGATTTTGAGGTCCTCGCAGGAAACGGTGTTACCGCAACGCTTGAAGGCTCTGTGCTTTTCGGTGGAAATCTCGAGCTTATAAAAGAAAAAGCTAAGGTTGACAAGACCTTATCCGAAGCTGCGGCACAGCTTGCCCAAGGTGGCAAAACTCCGCTTTATTTCTGCCGTGACGGTGAAGTTCTCGGTATTATCGCGGTTGCCGACACAATAAAGCCCGACAGCCGTGACGCTGTTGCAGAGCTTAAAAAGATGGGTCTGCGTGTGGTTATGATCACGGGTGACAACGAAAAAACGGCTAAAGCCATAGCAGCGTCGGCAGGTGTTGACGAGGTCTATTCCGACGTAAAGCCCGACGGCAAGGAAAGAGTCATACGTGAGCTTAAAGAACACGGAAGAGTCATTATGGTAGGTGACGGTATCAACGACGCGCCGGCGCTCACAAGCGCGGATATCGGTATCGCTGTCGGCACGGGCACAGATATAGCCGTTGACGCGGCTGACGTGGTCATTATAAGGAGCAAACTTTCCGACCTTGTCTCAGCTATAAAGCTAAGCCGCGCGGCGATAAGAAATATACACGAAAATCTCTTTTGGGCGTTTGGGTATAATCTTATAGGCATACCGCTTGCGGCGGGAATGTTCATTCCGCTTCTCGGCTGGCAGTTAAATCCTATGTTCGGTGCGGCGGCAATGAGCGTTTCAAGCTTTCTCGTTGTCACTAATGCTCTGCGTCTTAATTTTGTAAGGCTTCACGGCAAAAAAGAAAGCACCGACACGGTAACACTCAAAATAAAGGGTATGATGTGCGGGCATTGTGAGGCGCAGGTGCGAAAAACACTTGAGAGCTTTGACGGTGTGACCTGTCTGTCTGTCAGTCACGAAAAAGGTATCGCGGTCATAAGCTCCGACAAAGCATTAGACCTGACGGAAATATCGTCAGCGCTCAAAAAAGAAGGATATAAATTAAAATAAAAAAACGGCACTGCTTATCGTAGGCAGTGTCGTTTTATTCCCTTCCCTGTCGAAATGTTTTTCATTCTTTTTTGCAAATGTCGGTTGACTCAAAAAAGTATTAATGTTATAATATATCCAATGAATACTACAAAACGCGGACGATAAAAATAAAAAAGCGGGGGATACTTAAATTCAATGAAAAAAGCTATCAAAAAAATACTTGTTCTGACTCTTTCTCTGATACTTCTTTCGGCTTTTGCCGTGAGTATTTCGGCAGTCGATATAGACAGCGTGTATGAGGAAAAAATGGGGCTGCTGGATGAGCTCAGAAAGCAAATATCAAATGACGTTGACTATCAGCCACCTGTAAAACGAAAAGCAATTGCATATATCCTTGAGTATCAAGAGATGATCAATAACACCGATTCAACCGACCCTAATGCCGTCAAAGAAATAAATCTTCACTACGAGCAGGCTGTCGCCGCGTCAAAGGTAGCTCTCATCTATTATACTTATGAAAACGACGCAAGACTTACAGAATCGAACGTTAAGGACTTGTCAGCACTTCATCTCGACACGCAATCCGAGATAAAAAATGAAACAGATGCCGAGAACATCAAGGAATTACTTTATGCGCCTTATGAGCAGAAAGGTCTTTGCGCGCGCATGTATTTTGAAATATTTGATAGAATGCTCAATAACCTCAAGATCGAAAAGGTCGAAGATGAGCTTCCAACCGTTATTAAAAGAATAGATGCGGCAAAGAAGGCTATCAAAAGCGAAGAGTCCACACTCGAAAGCACGTTTTACGAAGAAATATACGAGGACACCAAAAATTACGTTGAAATACTCCGCAACCGCGATAACGCAGAAAAACAGATAAATACACTTTTTGAACTTATTTGTCCCGATGAAAAAGAGAGGAATGATACAAAATACGATACAGTCCGCGAAGCAATAGGGACGATAACCAACTACGCTACCACGCCTGCGGAAATGAATGCCGAGATAGAGGACGCTTTAAGGGTTATCCTTGAAAAGCAAAAAGCCGACAAAAAATACATTGATACCTATATAGACGGTCTTATATCCGTACTTGAAGCATCTGTGGATAGCGCAGATTCCGAGGACAAGCTGATAAATTCCCTGCCGATTTTTGATGGCTACACCCTCGACCTTGAAAAAGCGAAGGCAAAGGACGAAATATCAAATTATATCTTTTCATACGGACAAGATGCCGTCACGTCAGCGCTTGAAGCGGAATATAACGCAACCGACGGTGTTTTAGACAAATGTGAGGACTCGACGGCAATAACTTTTGAAATATCCCGCGCAAAGCTCCGCGCCGACCTTTACGGTGAGTACCTTGATACCGTCGCCGCCATAAACGCTTACGGAGCTTACACAGATATCACGGAAGAAGCGACAAAGCAGTATAAGTATTACGATGGCGAAATAAAAGCAGTTGACAGAAGCTCAGCAGATGCCAATACAGCCTGCACCGGCGAATACGAAGAATGTAAAAAAATATTCAGCTCTCTTATTGCATCAGCAGAGTCTCAGAATTTTAAAGACACACACGCAAATGTTCTGTCAAAGGACCAAAACACCGTAACGCTGTCAGACAAGGAAGCTGTAATTGCGGCAATCTCGGATATCAAATCTCTCTCGGAAAGTGCCGTATCAAATCTTGAAAACGACGGAACGGCAGACAAGCTCGAATCACTCTACAAAGCCGTAATAAAGCTTGAAATTTCCGAAATTCTCGGAGACTCCACAGATAGCAGAAAGCTTAGCTCGTCAGAGTTAAAGGACAAGGTCGATACGCTGTCGTCGGGTGGGGATGCAGAAAAGCTCTATGAGCTTATAAAAGCTGCAGACGCCATTTCAGAAAAGGCAAAATATGCCGATAAAATATATGACCGTTACGATGACATACTCGCAAAGGAATATTATAACGATTTTGAGGGTGAGGACAAGACCGCTATCACAAATGCGGCAACAGACGGAGTCGAAAGCATAATCGAATCCGATTCAAGCCCCGAAAGCATCGCAAACGCCACGGTCTCCGAGCTTGACGCTCTCGAAATCAAAGCGAGAAATAACGCCGCGTCGGCCTACGTTTCGGAAAATTACAGAGATCTCATATCAAGCATTGACAAATTAAAATACTTGACCGATTCCGACAAGTCGGCATTCAAATCAGAAGCAGAAAACAAATATAATGAATTTGTGGGAACGCTTAACACCTCTACGTCTCCCGACGACGTAAATGCAGCAAGAGCAAAGACTGTCGCCGACTTTGACGCTATCTTAAAAAACGCAGAGGCAAAAGACCTCGAACGTGCAAAAAATAACTGCACTTCTCGCCTTAATTCAAAGAGTGCGGCTTTTAAGCTCCTCTTGTCTGATTTCAAGCATATTGATGATCCCGAGCTTGCTGATATTATAAGTCGCCTTGAAGCTATAACCGAAAGCGGAAAAGGCAGAATACTTTCCGCCAGCACTACCTCAGACGCAGAGGCAGAGCTTAATGCGACGCTGAAGGTCATATCTGCGCTCGAAGAGCAGGCGCAAGCGCTTGAAAATGAAGCACTCGTCTCGCTTCTACTCATCGTTATAATCATATTGGGAGTAATATTCATAGTAGAAGTAGTAACGGTTATCATACTTCTTCTTGCAGAACGTAAAATGTCATCCGTATCCGCATTTATTCCCGCGACCTTGCTTGCACTAACTCCGACATCCGCAAAAATAATCGCCGTAATTCTTGCAGTTTCCGACGTTGCGTTGGCTGTGTATATAGTATATTTGATAATTGCTCTGTTGAAGGCACGTAGAAAGCTTCCTACAGAGTCGGAAGAAGAACCCGTCCCTGTAGTCACTCCCGAGCCTGAACCTGAACCTGAGCCCGAGCCTGAGCCCGAGCCTGAGCCCGAGCCCGAGCCCGAGCCTGAGCCCGAGCCCGAGCCTGAGCCTGAGCCTGAGCCCGAGCCTGAGCCTGAGCCCGAGCCTGAGCCCGAGCCTGAGCCGTTACACGAAGTTACAGTCGAAGAGGCAAATGAGCTTATGACCGACGAGGAAGCGATAAGTCTTGAGATAACCGAGCCCGAAGACACAGAAGAAGTCGAATCCTACGTTGGCAACAAGAAAGCCGAAATAAACATTGACGTTATCAGCCGCAATTTTGAGGCTGGCGACAGAGTTACTCTCAACAATCTAAAAGAAAAGAAAATGATACCGTCAAACGTCGGATACGTCAAGATACTCGCAAGAGGAAGTCTTGATAAGCCCTTGACTGTGGTAGCTCAAAAATACAGCGTTGCGGCGGTCAAAATGATACTTCTTACCGGCGGAACAGTTATAGTAAACGACGGCTCTCCGCATTTCTCAAAAAACAAATAATAATATAAAGACCGACAGGGTTCTTCCCTGTCGGTCTTTATATTAAAATTTATTCAAGCTCGTCAAGAGTTTTACGGAATGAATCAAAGAAGGTGTCGCAAAAATATTTGACCTCGTCGTATACGTAATACTTCTCGACCTCAGAGAGAAGCGTGCTTTCGGCTTTCGCGAACTCACGGTTTCCGCTTCGCAGCTCCTCAACGCATTTTATATATGCCGATATCTTGTCTGCCGCCTTGACAAGCATATGCTCGTATGAACCCGTGTCACACAAAACTATATCACGGTAATCATCATAAAGCTCCGCGGGCAGCATTGAAAGCAGCTTTTCGTTTGCTATGTTTTCGATATCCTTGTACGCCTTTCGTATTTCGGGATTGTAATACTTTATCGGTGTCGGCAGGTCGCCGGTTAATACCTCGGACGTCTCGTGGTAAAGCGCAAGCGTCGCAACTCTGTCAGCATTTATATTTCCGCCGAATTTTCGGTTTTTTATCACCGCAAGCGCATGCGCTATCTGCGCGACCTGCGCGCTGTGCTCGGCTATGTTCTCTTCACTGACCGATTTCATAAGACTCCATCGCTTTATCAGCTTCATTCGAGCCATATATGCAAAAAAATTGTTCATTGTTAGTCCCCTCAAAAGAGCGTCTATGGAATCCATAAACGCTCTTTTCTTTATTCATTATGCGCCAAAATATCCCTTGGTACAAATAGCTACTATGTACGTAAGCAGACCGGCAGATACGGGCGAGCTTACCCAAGCGATAGCGATACGCTTGAAAACTCCGAAGTTGACCTTCTTGATGCCTCCGACAAGTCCCGCGCCGACAACAGCGCCGACGACCGACTGAGAGGTCGATACGGGAATACCCATAAACTTACCCATAAGCAAAACAGTCAGCGCACTCGCGATAATAACGACAAATCCGTCAACCTGACTTATTTCGGCAATAGAACCGCCGACCGTCATCATAACGCGCTTCGAGAATGTGAGAACACCGACAGCGATAGCAATACCGCCGAGTATCGCTGTAATACGCGCGTTTGTCAAAAGGTTTGCGCCCTGACCGGTTGCGTCATAGTAAAATGCGGTAACACTCGCGGAGCTGTTCTGACCGATACTGAAAGCCGAAAACGCACCGGCAGCAATATAGCCTAGCTTAACGATGATATCATAGTTTTTCATTGATGTCAAACGTTTTTCAATAAACTTTTTGACAAAAAATACAAGCACAAACGATATTATAGCTGCGCCCAATGGGTTTATCAACCAGGTTGACACAAACTCAAGTATCTCGCCAAGGTTACTCTTAAGCAGCGCAGGGTCGGAATAGTCGGCGTAGCACAGACCCCAACCGATAACAGCGCCGGTGATAGACTGGTTCGCGGATACGGGGAATTTAAGATAGCTCATTACAAAGACGGTAATGGCAGCGCAGGCGAAGATGATAAACGCCTTAAGAGCGGATTTGAGACGCAGAGATTCAAGCGTTCCCGCCTCTTTTGCGGCGTCAACGTCCGCCTGAGAGGCTATTACCTCGTTGTTTGTAGCAATACTCGCAAGCTTGTCAATGTTGTTGTGTCCTAGAAGAGCCGCGCCCGCAATAACCATAACAGCGATGATAATAATGGCGGTCCTATACTTTACAACACGAGTCGCAACAGCAGTACCGAATGCGTTTGCCGCATCGTTAGTACCGAGCGACCAGCCCATAAATAGACCGGCGGACAGTAATAAAAAGATCCACATTTCGATTTTATGCCTTTCTTGCAATCAGCATTATCTGAATTTTGTCGGCGATATCCTCGATAATGTCGGAAATATCGCAAAGCTCCTCAACGATACCGACGAACTGCATCTTAACGGCAAGCTCGGCGTCTCCGGAGCAAATAGTCTCGGATATTCTGTATTCGATAACGTCTATCTGAGTTTCAAGTCTGCGGATATCATCGAGTATAGAAGAATCCTTCTGAAGCGCGTTCAGCTTGGAAAACAGCATATCAACGCTCGTTTCAAGAAGAGCAAACTGCTTTTCGGTGATGTCGTAGATCTCGTTGAATTCCTTTGCAAATTCGCTGGGGAAGGAAAAGCGGTAAAGAACTATCTTTTTCGCAACAGTCTCGCACTTATTTGCTATCTTGTCACAGCTTGTGGCAATGTTTATAAGGTCCTGACGCGTAGACGGCAGATAAGAGCCGGAGCTGAGAGAATCGATCATGGCGCGAAGAGAAACGTCGGCAACGTCTTCGGCATCGCAAACGGCGTCCTTAAGAGCAATGATAGACTCGGAAGAAGGATTTTTCTCGGCAGTCGCCGCGCGCATAAAGCACTCAAAAGCGACAAGACACTTTTCAACGTCCTTTATCTGATCCATAATAAGAGCATGAACGTCACTGTTTTTTCTGAACATAAATATACCTCCGTAAAATAAGATTATTATTATTTATTTTACTATTATAGCACGTAAATACATATTTGTCAATTTGTTTTCATATTTTGTTAAGATTTTTACATGATTTTTACATGATAAGAGGATTGTGTATTTCGACTGTCGGACTAAACGCATCAAATCCTGCAAAGATCTCTTTCGCAACGCGCATGGTAATACGTTCGCCTTTTCTGAAAAATACGACCTCGTTATTTTTCGGCCTGATTTCCGTGGGGTCAAGCTCGGCTAATGCTTCATTTGAGACCTTTTCTCTTGATATGACCTCGATATAGGTCGTGTCACCGGATTTTAATGCGCCCTCGTACAGAGCGTTTGCAAGCTGATTGACACGCCCAGCACGTACCGTTTCCATAACCTGTCTTGCTATCATGACGTCGGGCGGCAGCAGATCCTTTGTGCTTCCTGTTGCGGTTTTAACAGTAGGCTTTACTCTTATGTTGTACTTTCCTTCGATAGCACCGATTCCTTTTGTCGCTCCTGAACGGTATGTGGGTACATAATGCGGATAGAGCATAGCAAGATAGTCAAACGTATCCTGACTTATAAGCCCGCTATCAACGCGGTACTGATTAAGATTCTGATTGAATTTCCACAATTTTTCGGCAGTAGCCTTAAAATCGGGATGCTTTTTCTCATATTCTTTAATGACAGCCTTGCTTTGCTCCGCAGTCACGACCGTTTCATTTCCTTTTTTGTCCGTAACGCTGAAAACAGGCTTGTTTTCAAGCGGTACAAAAGCCTCTATTTCCTTTTGGAGTTTAGCGTTATCAGACTTTAGGGATTTTGCATCAGATTTCAGCTTTGCGAGCTTGTCCCGCAGATCTCGCTTGATATTCAGATCCTCTTTTGTTCTTCCGAGTGTGCTTATCCGGCTTGAGAGCGTTTCGATCTCCTCGCTGAGCTTTTGAGCCTCCTCAATATTCTTTTTGAGTGTGTCGCGTTGCTTTGCGTTCTCTTGCACAGACCTTTGTTCAAGACTCATTCGGCTTGTGTTGTGATAATGGAAAAGATAGTCGAAGAATTCTTGCTTGACCTCTTTGCCCTGTTTGTTTATCGGTCTTAAAATTTTTTCAAGACCCTCGCCTTGATAGCTCTTGGTGTCGGATCCGATACGGTATTGGTTTCCGGCTATCATTTCTTCAGCCTGATTTCCGCCAGAGCGCGCCGCTTGAACAAGCGATTCGATATTTTTCACACCGTACTTTTTACCGATAGTTTCAATACCTGCTTGCGCGTTGGTAAAAGCAATTTGCGAAGCAGTCCAACCCGAAAACGCTTTGTCGCCCCACGTAGGCTTATATTCGGGATCAACCTCTATCATAACAGAATCCTTGGTGTCGGGGAGAGCTTTTGCGGTTCCGTCATCAAGCAGGTTTGTTTCTCTGTAATCGGTCGCATAATACAGGTGAGACTTATCGTAGAACTTATTAAAAGTTTCGGCAAGCTCGTAATCGGGAACCGTCAGGATAGCATCGACGGCTTTGCTTAACTTGTCGTAATTACTGAAAGACTTGTTTATACCAAGTAATTTACAAATTGCATCTAACAACTGATGCCAAGCGCTCGGATAGGTCATTTTCAGCTTTTCGGCAAATTCGGGTTCGGAAAGCTCGGCAATCATTTCGAGTGAATTCTTGATACCGTACTCGCCCTTGAAAAGCCTTTTATCTTTGATAGATTCGTACACGCTTTGTATTTTTTTGCAGTTATAATACAGGTCTCTCGGCATTTTGATCTCTCCGTTTTTCGTGTCGGTTCTATATGCACTCATGGCATATACGGTAGACGCGTGTAACATTTCGTGCAAGATGATCTTTGCTTTACTTTCGGCAGAACGACTTTTATCATTAAAACTCTTTTGACTGAAAATGATCTTTTTTCCTCTGCATACGCCGTCTTTCAGCTTCCCGTCATCACCGATAATTTTCGGTTCAACCGAGAAAGTCACCCCTGCGTCCCTGCAAAAAATATATGCTTTGTCAAAAAGCTCATCTAACTCGGGATTTTTGTTAGCACTTTGGAAAAGCTCGGTTATCTCACTTATTGAATATTCTCTTACACTAAAGTTAAAGTTGTTTTGCGTCTTATCGAAATCTTTGTGTTGTCTTTCATTATACTCAAAACCGACCTCACTGTCAACGCCTTCCGGCAACGCAAAGCGTTTGGAAGAATTTTTTTCTGAAATATCTGTTGACAAATCTGTTTTTTGTGCTATACTATTAGTAGAGGATTTGTCGTTAATAGTTGCCAACCACTTGTACAGTTGGGGATTAACTTGCGATAGATCCTCTCTTTGATATTCAACCTTTATTCCGTGTTTGTCAAGATTGTTGCGTACGTAATTGTCCTTCGAAGCAAACACTGAAACCACAAGATTGTATTTTGTGTTTTTTGAATTTATATCCTTAACGGTGTTGAGCTCCACGGAAACAGTATTGTTATTTCCCTTAGGATGAGTAAGTTCTGAAATAAGGTTGAGACGGTTATTATCCATTCTTACGATGGCTTCCGGATTTGCAATTATTTCCGGGAGCTTTTTCATTATTTCGCCGTAATTGTGATAATGTCCTTCAATAGCTCCGGCTTGGCGTGTAGCAAGATAAAAAGCATCAAACCTGATTATGATTTCAAGATTTTTAGCATCTTTAACGTTTTCAAGAATGACCGAAGGTGTTTCTTTCATAATTGAAATGAAGTTACCTTCTTTGACGTTTTGCAGAGCCTCATCCTCGCTCATTTTCATAACGTCATCAACATTATCCGACAACGTTTTATCATTCATAAGCGCAAAGCGTATCGTGTCGCTTCCTGTGCTTGCCCTTGCGGTACCGTAAGCATTCGTGTCCTGGTTCTGCGCCGAGAAGCTGTCAAAGAGCTTCTTATAACGCTTAAACAGCCGTTTTGCCGCGCCCGACAGCTCGGCGTTACCCGCGTAATCGGTGGACGCGCCCTTAAAGAAGGAAAGTATCTTGTCTTTAAGCGTCGGCTCTTCAGAGAGCAGAGCCTCAAGCAGATTCTTGTTCTTAAGCTGACCCTCGATATAGTGAGCGTTCATCTCGTCCATAATAACGGCAGACGAGCCCTTCGGTGCGTTAAGAGCAATGCGCCCCTTCGAATAGCTCTTTATAATACTCTCTTTTTGTTTATCCGACATATTCTTCGCGCCGCGTTCAAGAATGATTCTGCCGCGCTTGTCCTTATATATCGCGTGCGTCAGCTCGTGGATGAGAAGCGCGTCAACGCTTCGCGTGCCCTCTGGATTTATAACGATGCGGTTGCCGTAAGGGTCGTAATATCCGTCGGCATAAACAAAATCCTTTGTGCCCTTGATACGCGCGGCTTGACAAAGACTCTTGCTGAAGGTCATATGAAGGCCCGAACGCGCCGAGACACGGGCAAAGAGAATAGCGTCGGACTCCGAATAACCCGAAGCTAACGCGTCGTACAATACCTTACGTATCATCACGCGGGTAGGTACCGACAGCTTAGAATATTCGGGAATATTTTCCTTCGCGATAGAATCAAGCTCTGCCGCCGATTTCTCGACAGCCTGCACCTTGGAAATATTTTTTTCGGTAGAAGTATTGACTTTTTCGGTTTCTTGTGGTAAACTATATAAGTTCTCAGCATCTCCTTTTGGAGCCGGGGAGGCGGATTTGTCCGTCATACTCTGTTGGGAACTTTTTTCTTTCTCAATGAATTTCATTTCGTAAAGATATTGCTTCGAGCCCTTGTCCCTGATAATTGCTTCAACCTTATAGTTTCCGTATTCTCCCGTAAACCTATGTATAGCTTTGACGCCCTTTTTAGCGTCGCTTTCAAGTCCGCGTATTTCGGTATCCGTTCCGGAATATACGGATTTTTTTAATATCTCGGCAAAATGCGGAATAGCTTTTATTCTCGCATTGACTTCGCCTCTTTTTCTTCCCTTAATAGAAAAGATGTTTTTATTAACGGTATATTGATCGGTTAGTATTTTTATTTTTTTGCCACCGGCATCATTCTGTATTCCAAGTGAGCCAAGTTTTTCGATTTCATTTGTCAAAGACTCGGCTTTTGTTTTGGATATAGCAAACCTCTTGTCGTCATATGTAACATTTGTTATATCATTGCCACCGACATTTGTGTCGGTCGCAACCGCCGCGCCAACCGAACCGTCAACCGTCTCCGTAACCTGCATGTTTTGCTGATTCATGCTCGTTACGGCGTTTTTCTTTGTGTTATACTCACGCAAAGCCGCATTCACTTCGGTCCGCGTAAGCTCTTTTGATACTGTCCGTAAATCGTAATCGTATAAGCGGTATGTATCTCCGTTCTTCATAACGGCAATACGGCTGTTCTCGTCGGAGTAGCGTCTGATACCGTCTTTTTGCATATTCATAAACTTCGGCATAGGACGCGCGTCGGCTTCGGGCAAAGTGTCCGCGTTCTTTATAAGCTCACGAAGCTGCTTATAACGCTCGACACCGCCGTTCTCGACAAATTCAACGATTTTCTTATTAAATGAATCCGCATCAAGCTTAGTCCAGTCATCGATACCGAGAGCCTCAGACAAAGCCTGCTTCTCGGCAGGTGACCCTTCGGTCGCAAGCCTTGCAAGGTCGGCGCGGCTCGCAAGAGCCTTTCCGCGAAGAGAGGCGTCTGTAAGTCTCTTTGAGTCTGTCATAAGACGGCCTGCAACGTCCATAGCTGCAACGGTACGAAAAATTACGTTTTCTGTAATAAAAAACGTATTTTTCATCAATCCGACACATGTTCTTCGAACAAAAAACAAAAGGCACAAGTACAAATCAATAAAAAACGCACAAAGAACACAGGAAGAAAGCAAACGAAAGAGGTACAAAGCCAACAAAAAATAAAAAAGGAAAGAAAAAAAGAGAAAAAAGTATTGACTTATTCAAAAATATGTGGTATAATGCCAAGGTACAAAAAAATCTGGGTGTGGCGCAGTTGGGAGCGCGCTACCTTGGGGTGGTAGAGGCCGCAAGTTCAAGTCTTGTCACTCAGACCAAAATCGGAGGTTCAATCGAACCTCCGATTTTCTTTTATTTTCTCGCTAAATCTCTTGAAATCTCGCGTTTTCGTAACATAACTAATGGGCTTGTTATTCCCTGCTTCGAGGGTTGAACAATCCCATTTTTCACTTTTGACCACATGTTTGACCACTTACGGAGATTTTTGGCTAAATTTCGGCAGTTCATCCCTCCGTTTTAATCCATTATAACTTGCTTTTTTCACCAAAATATGATATAATTTATTATATGAGTATATTACTTATTTTTTATCATTTGAAAGGAGCTACCCATGAAAAAAACTCTCTTATTTATAGTGTTCTTCATCGTCATTGGTATACTTTCCTGCGCCGGTGTGTTATCACAAAACCCAGCATTAGCTTGTATCGGCGTCATTGCCTCCGCTATTTTCGGATCGCTAATTTCAATTGTTTTCACATCTATTGATAAGCACGGTCAAGGCTGGAGACTTTGGTTTCAACATATTAGATATTGGAAAAAAGATGTTAGACTTTCTTTCTCGTATTTATTTAAGATTGAGGTTGATGGCAAGTACCTGCTTGTAAAAGGTAACAGATTAAAAAAACAATATCAACCTGTAGGAGGCGTTTATAAATACTACGATGAGGCCAAGCCAACATTGGAAAGTTTTAAATTTCGCCCTGATGTTAAAATGGGCAACACCTCAGAGACCGATGATCTCCGCATTTTCATAAAAGGAAGATATTTACTTCTTTTTATGGATTGGTTTAAGAGCATGAGAGATAGAGAATATGACCCAACACGAGAATTTAAGGAAGAATTAATAGCATCAAATTTATTACCTGAAAGTGCTTTTTCAAAATTCGAATACCGTAAAATTTACACTCATGATAAGGGTGTAGAATATTCGACATTCATGCAGTGCGATGAGATCGTATATGCGGATATATTCGAAATAAAATTATCCGATTCTCAAAAAGCTGCAATCAGACAAGCTGTCGAAGAACATCCCGACATGCTTTGCCTTGCTACTGCAGAGGAATTAAAATGTGAATGCTACAACGGTATAGAGAAAAACTTAGGCAACAATGCTAAATGGCTACTAGGAGAATAAAAATGAAACGTTATATTGAATCAATCTTGTTCGGAATATGCGAGAAATTACAGTTACCACCTTCTTTGTATGATCTCGCCAATGAAAGATACGAAATCATCATCAAAGTTTTAAAAAAAGATCCTGTTTTTAAGAATGTTGAATTAAATATTTATCCGCACGGTTCTTTTAGATTAAAGACCACAGTCAAACCACTCAATGGCGAAGAATTTGATCTGGATTTTGTCGCAGAACTTCCTATAGATTCAGATATGATGCCTAAAGAATTATATGCCCATATCATAAGAATACTCCGCAACGATAAAGATCACAAGGATCTAATAGAGCCTAAAACCCGTTGCGTTCGAGTTAATTATGCCAATGATTTTCATATGGATATCATGCCTGGAAAGCTCATTGATATCGATACCAACGAAATTATCGTTCCCGATCGCGATTTAAAATCTTGGTATCACCATAGCAACCCCAAAGGATTTGCAGATTGGTTTGAAAAACAAGCTCGAACTCGTATTCTTAACGAGATGCTTGAATTGAGACATGCCCAATTCGAAATCGAAAATATTTCTGAGCAAGAAGTCACCGCACAATTGGAACCGCTTCGAAGGGCTGTTCAATTGGTCAAGAGATATAGGAATATATATTGCGACAGAACCAAGAAAGAACCAGTAAGGAGCATTGTAATCTGTGCATTGATGGGAGAAATCACAAGCTTTACTGGTGATACAGCTCAAATTATTTCCTCGTTTTGTGACTATGTTAACGGTTTGATTAAAAAACACAACGGAAATCCTTTCGATGTAAAAAATCCTGTAGTTGACGAGATCCTGACAGAAAAATGGCACGAAGGAACAAACTATCAAGATTTTGTTGATATGATGGAAGCTTTAACCACCGACATTAGAGCTATACAGAAATGCTCAAGCAACTCTGAAGTAAATAGCTTGACGAAAAAAATGTTTGGTGAGGAAGTAACCAATGCCGCTATAGTGAGACATGCGCGCATTTTAAACGAATCTCGCCAAGCCGGAAAACTATCAGTTGATCAATCTGGAACCTTAAACACGCAAAGTTCGGGAGTGCCAGTGAAGAAGAATACTTTTTACGGTAATTAATAGTTTGCAATGAGTTACAAAAGATTTTTCACCACTAAACACTATACCTATACCGAATTACTCAAACAGGTTGCCGAAACAAAAAAGCATTATCCACAGGCCATCGGGCAGTGCAAGAGAGGCAAAGTAGAGCTAACACTAAAACTTAAGCCAACCTCAGCATCAATAGAATATACCATTAAGCTGTTCGCTAAGCAAGATAGCAAGATTGTTAATATTTTTGTTATTAACCCTAAAATAACCTTGTTTGAAAATAAAAAAAAGGTTCCTCATTTATATTCAGATGGTTCTCTTTGCTTGTTTTATCCCAAATATAACGAGTTGAGTTATAATGATTTATGGGCTGAAACACTCATCCCCTGGACATCTCTTTGGCTTTTTTACTATGAAATATGGAAAGAGACCGGAGAATGGTTAGGTGGTGGTATTCACGGCAAAAAGAACATTCCACCAGAAGGTCTATAATATTTTAAAGGCGCAGATTCTTGATAGATTCTGCGCCTTTTCTTTGCTTACTGCGTATCATTTTTTGATTTCTATGCTATCCCATATTCCTCTTTCATCTCCGCTATCATCTGTGCGAGTTTTTCTTCGCATTTTTCGATGCTGCCGGCGTAGATGTTTCGGGTGACTCGTTTGCCGTTCACGATTGGAGAGTATCTACCTTCCCACACGTTCTTGCTGACCTGATGGATCGAGCCCGTTCCCTGCCGTCTGTACTTGCCTTTATAAGGCTCAAATTTCGTCCTTGGTGTGGGTTTTGGTGCTTCGGTCGGTACTTGCTCGTCCTCGCTCTCACCGCCCTCAAACTCGGCGTACGCGCCTGCAAGCGTTCCTATCGTTCTGTCAATGGTCTTGGCTGCAGTTCGCATTCCTTCGTCGGTGGCGTGGGAGTACACGTTCAGCGTGGTTTCTACGCTTTCATGTCCTATTGTGCAGGCGAGTGTTTTGACATCCATTCCATACCTCAGAGCCTGCGTTGCGAAGGTATGGCGAAGCGCGTGGAACGGCACTTGCTTACAGCCTGCGTGTTCGAGAATCTGTGATAACTTCTTTCTGCATGCACACGGATCGCGTGGCAGGTCTTGTTCTCTTTTATACGGCGACGGGAACAGCCACTTTGACCGTACCTTTTTGCGGTACTCCTTCAGCATCTCGATCAGCGGTAACGGAAGAATGATTGTGCGGTAAGCTGCTTTTGTTTTCGGAGGCATGATGTGCAGTTCCTTATTGAAGTACCGCACCTGCTTATTAACCTTCAGCTCGCCTGTTTCAAGGTTGATATCATCCCACATGAGCGCCAGCAGTTCCCCTCGGCGCAAGCCCGTCGACAGATCGAGGAGGAACATTTCGTAGAATCCTTCCTCTTTCGCTTGTATAAGCAGGCGTTGCATTTCTTCGACTGTCAGCACCTCTATTTCCGCACTTTTCTTGGGCGGCAGCTTACAATGCGCTGCAGGATTCTGACGGATCAGTCCTTCGACTTTCGCCTTTTCAAGCGAGGCTCGGCAATGGGCGTGTATGCTCCTTATCACTGAGTTGGCAAGTCCTTCTCCGTATATCTCTCGGCGGACGAGCCTGCCGTCGCTTTTAAGGTGCGCGTAGAACCTTTCGAGTGTTCCTGCCGTTACTTGGTTAAGAGGAACATTGCCGATTTTCGGGATGATCTGATTATAGATTCTCTGTTCATAGGTGGTCTGTGTGTACGGTCGGAGAGCAGGCTTGCAGTAGTTCTGATACCAGAAGTCTATCCACTCTCCAAATGGCATTTCGGGTGTGCATCGAGTGATCTCGGTTGCTCCGATGGTTTCTTTGAGTGCTTCGAGCTTTTCGAGGCACTCTGTTTTCGTTTTTGCAAGCACATTCTTGGTTTTGGGCAGACCGCGTTCATCGTATCCGATGACGATTCGCCCTTCCCATCTTCCGTCCTTTCGTTCTCTTACTGTTCCTGATCCTGATTTTCGTCGTCTTGCCATGGTTTTAACTCCTTTCCAAAGATATCTGTGATATAGTTGCCGACGATGCCTGATGCATTTCTCTGCATGTCAGTTGTCACGTGAGTGTAGGTGTCGAGCGTGAAGCTCGCTTTGGTGTGGCCGAGAATACCTGCCAAGGTCTTGGGATCGACTCCGTTTGAGGCTGCGTGCGTTGCGAAGGTGTGGCGCAGGTCATGGAAGCGGATATCGGGAAGTCCTGCTTCCGTCAGCAGGCGTTTGAGTTGTGCGTATGCCGTGCCGGGATCAAGCGGTAGTTCGGGATAGGTCGGCTTCGGGAATATCCATTCTGTGAGTGCTTTTTTCTGCCGTTCGC